>DASYLT010000020.1:0-11699 GCA_036009425.1 Baekduia sp.
GCGACGATCGACCAGCTCTCCGACGGGCGCATGCTCCTGGGCATCGGCTCGTCGGGACCGCAGGTCTCCGAGGGCTGGCACGGCGTCCGGTTCGGCCAGCAGATCCAGCGCACGCGCGAGTACATCGAGGTCGTCCGGATGGCGCTGGCGCGCGAGCGCCTCGAGTACCACGGGAAGACGATCGACCTGCCGCTGCCCGACGGTCCCGGCAAGGCGCTGAAGCTGACGATCGCGCCGGTGCAGGAGAACATGCCGATCTACCTCGCCGCGATCGGGCCCAAGAACACCGCGTTGGCGGGCGAGGTCGCCGACGGCTGGATGCCGACGCTGCTGTCGCCCGAGCACCTCCCGCTGCTGCGCGAGTCGCTGGACGAGGGCGCAGCGAAGGCCGGCCGGTCGCTTGACGGGTTCGACATCGCGCCGACCGTGAACGTCAACATCACCGACGACGTCGCCGGTGCGCGCGACGCGGTCCGGCCGTTCATGGCGCTCTACGTGGGCGGCATGGGGTCGCGCGAGAAGAACTTCTACAACACGCTCGTGCAGCGCTACGGGTTCGAGGACGCCGCCAAGGAGGTCCAGGACCTGTACCTCGACGGCAAGAAGGACGAGGCGGCCGCGGCGCTGCCCGACGAGCTGATCGACCTAGTGTCCCTGGTCGGCCCGGCCGACCGCGTGCGCGAGCGCCTGCGCGCCTACGCCGACGCCGGCGTCGGGACGCTCGGCATCTCCCCCATGGCGTGGACGCGCGAGGAGCGCATCCGGCAGCTGCGCCTGGTGGCCGAGCTGGCGGAGGACCTGGTCTGAGAGCGCTGCTGGGCGCCTTTGGGGACGCGGGCCACGCGTTCCCGATCATCGCGCTGGGTCGCGGGCTGCGGGCGCGCGGCCACGACGTCGTCGTCGAGACGTGGACGCGGTGGCAGGAGGACGTCGAGCGCGAGGGGATGCGTTTCGCGCCCGCGCCGGAGTACCACGTGTTCCCCACGCAGGAGCGGCCGCTGAAGCCGTATGAGGCGGTCGTGCGGGCGACTGGGGTCACGCGGGAGCTGGTGCGTTGCGAGCGGCCGGACGTGGTGGTCGCCGACATCTTGACGCTGGCCCCGGCGCTGGCCGCCGAGCTGGAGGGCGTGCCGTGCGCGACGCTCGTGCCGCACGTCGACCCGCGCGGCGCGCCGGGGTTCCCGCCGTACTCCGTGGGCGCGCGGCGGCCGCGGACGGCTTTGGGCCGCGGGTTGTGGGGGCTCTTCGATCCGTTGATCGGCCGCGGGCTGGAGCTGGGGCGCACCGAGCTCAACGAGACGCGCCGGCGCCTCGGACTCGGGCCGCTGGACCACGTGCACGGCGGGATCAGCCGGCAGCTGGCGCTGATCGGGACGTTCCCGCAGCTGGAGTACCCGCGGCCCGGAGGCGATGAGCCGGGGACCCACGTCGTCGGCCCGCTGCAGTGGGAGCCGCCGTTCGGCGAGGTCGAGCTGCCGGACGGTGATCCGTCGTGGCCGGTGGTGCTCGTCGCACCTTCGACGGCGCAGGATCGCGAGCACGTGATGTTGCGAGCGGCGCTGGAAGGGCTGGCCGGGTTGCGGGTCCGGGTGCTGGCGACGACCAACCGGCGCGCGCCCGAGACGCCGCTGACGGTGCCGCCCAACGCGCGGCTCGTCGACTGGGTGTCCTACGCGCAGACGATGCCGCGCTGCGACGTCGTGGTCTGCCACGCGGGTCACGGCACGCTGGTGCGCGCCCTGTCGAGCGGCTGCGTGGTCGTCGCGTGCCCGGCGGCGGGCGACATGAACGAGAACGCGGCGCGCGTGGACTGGGCGGGCGCGGGCGTCCGGCTGCCGCGCCGGCTGATCTCGGGCCGCGGCGTGCGGGTGGCGGTGCAGCGGGCGCTGGGCGACGACGCGCTGCGGGCGCGCGCCCGTGAGCTGGCGGCCTGGGCCGCCGAGCGCGACCCGGCCGATCGAGCGGCGGAGCTGGTGGAGGGGCTGGCCGGGCAGCGGGAGCGGCCCGAGTGAACGCAAGCGTTCCGTCCGACACGCGAACTAGTGTTCGCATGGATGGAACGGGCGTGGCTGGCAGAGCGGTTGGCAACGGGAGCGTCGTACGAGGCGATCGCCGGCGAGGCGGGATGCTCGCCGTCCACGGTGTCGTACTGGGCAGCCAAGCACGGGCTCATCTCGTCGCACACCGAGCAGCACGCGGCGAGAGGCGGCATCGACGAGCCGTTGCTGCGAGAGTTGACCGCGCAGGGACGTTCGATCCGAGCCATGGCCAAGGCGCTCGATCGCAGCCCGACCACGGTGCGCCACTGGCTCGCCAAGCTCGAGATCCAGACGTCCGCGGCCGTCCGCCGGGCGGAGGGTCGGGCAGCGCGGGCCGCCGGCACGGAGGACCCGCTGCTCACATGCCCGATCCACGGGCTGACCCGCCATGTCGGTCGCGATGACGGTTTCCGATGCGCTCGCTGCCGGTCGGATCACGTGACCGAGCGCCGTCGCCGCGTGAAGCTGCTGCTCATCGCGGACGCGGGCGGGGCCTGTGCCGTGTGTGGCTATGACCGATGCCCGGGCGCCTTGCAGTTCCACCACGCCGACCCGACCAGCAAGGCGTTCGAGATCAGCGGCCAGGGCGTGACGCGGGCGCTGGAGTCCGCGCGAGTCGAGGCGCGGAAGTGCGTGCTGCTGTGCGCGAACTGCCATGCCGAAGTTGAACGCGGCTTGACCCGTCTTCCCGTAAGATCGAAGTCGCTCGGGCAAGTCCCGGGTAGCGCAGTGCCCGATCCGGGGTAGCTCAATCAGGCAGAGCATTCGACTGTTAATCGAAGGGTTGTGGGTTCGAGTCCCACCCCCGGAGCTCCAGAAACCCGCCCACGAGGCGGGTTTCGTCGTTCTCAGTCCGGCCGGCCTTCCTCCATGCGTTCGCCGAGGTGCTGGTCGAGGCGCTGTTCGATCGCGGCGCGGCGGGCGACGAGCTCGGTGACGCCGCCGGTGCGGCGGGCCTTCGCGGCGTGGATCTGCCGGTTGAGATGGGCCAGCTCGACGCGGGCCAGCTGGCTCTGCAGCACCGCGCGCGACAGCTCGCTCTGGTCGGCCTTGGCGACCAGGCCGATGACCAGGCGCCGCAGCGGCTCGTCGTCCTCGTCGTCGAGGGCATGGACCGGCGACGCCCAGTGGTCGCGCAGGTAGGACGCCGCGCGCCGGTTCAACTCGTCGGTGAACGCCTCGTCGGGCAGCCGCGACAGCGTGTCGCGACCGTCCTCCTTCATCCCGACGCAGTACGCCAGCAGCGCACGCTCCGCGCCCACCGCCGGATCCGAGGACACGGGCAGCGGCTCGTCGCGGCGCGGCGACGACGATCCTCGGCCCGAGCCGCCGCCTCTCCCCTCGTAGCCGCCGGTGCCGCTCGGCCGGCCGCCGCTGCCGCCCAGTGGCGGCGCGCCCGCCCCCGGCGCCGGCAGCCACGACGACACCAGCGACGGCGCGAGGTCCACCCGGTCGGCGACGAGCGCCAGAAGGTCCTCGCGCAGCGCGCTCGGCGGCAGGGTCGCGAAGGCCGGCTTGAGCGCCGCGATCACCGCGTCCTTGCCCTCGGCCTGCGTCAGGTCGCCGCGCTCGAGCTCGCGCTCGATCTGGAAGCGCACGAACGGCATCGAGGCCTCGACCAGCGCTCGCGCACCGTCGGCGCCCCGCTGCTGGACGAGGTCGGCCGGGTCCAGGCCCTTGGGCAGCGGGACGACCCGCAGCTGGAGCTGGCGGCCGGCCGCCAGGCGCGCCGCGCGGAGCATCGCCTCCTGACCCGCGCTGTCGGCGTCGAGCGCCAGGAGCACGGTCTTGCCGAGCTTGGCCAGCTCGCCGACCTGCTTCTCGGTCAGCGCGGTGCCCATGATCCCCACGACGTTGGTCATCCCGGCCTGGTGCAGCGCGAGCACGTCGGTGTAGCCCTCGGCGACGATCACCTCGTCGGCGCGCGACGACGCCACGCGCGCCAGGTGCGCGCCGAAGACCATGTCGCCCTTGGTGAACACCTCGCCGTCGGCCGAGTTGAGGTACTTGGGTTGCTGGTCGGCGCCGAGCGCGCGAGCGCCGAACCCGAGGATGCGGCCGCGGGCGTCGCTGAGCGGGAACATGATGCGCCGGCGGAAGCGGTCGTAGATCCGCCCCTCCCCCTTGGCGCGCACGGCCAGCCCGGCGTCGAAGATCTCCTTGTTGCCGTAGCCGCCCTGGCGGCCGGCCATCAGCAGCTTGTCCCAGGCGCTGGGCGCGTAGCCGACGCGGAAGGTCCGCAGCGTCTCGTCGCTGAGCCCGCGCTCGGCGAGGTACCTGCGGGCCGGAGCCGCCTCGGCCGAGTCCCAGAGCCACTTCTCATAGAAGCTCGCCGCACGCTCGAGCAGCTCGAGCAGCCGGTCGCGCTGGCGCCGCCGCTCGGCGGCCGCCGGGTCCTCGTCCTCGACGGCGATCTCGACCCCGTAGCGCGCCGCCAGGCTCTCGAGCGCGCCGACGAAGTCCAGGCCCTCGGTCTCCATGACGAACCGGAACGCGTCGCCGCCCACGCCGCAGCCGAAGCAGTGGTAGAAGCCGTCGTCGGCGTTGACGCTGAACGACGGGGTCCGCTCCTCGTGGAACGGGCACAGGCCCTTGAAGCGGCCGGGCCCCGCGCGGCGCAGCTCGGTGCGCGTCGAGACCAGGTCGACCATGTCGACCGCCTCGCGCACCTTCTCCTTGCTGTCGTCGGCGTAGCGGGGCATCAGGAGCAAGGAGCATAGGCGCCGCCGACGGTGCCCCGCCGCGCGCCGCGGCTACACCGCGAAGGCCTGCGGAACCGTCAGATCCTCGAACGCGCGGATGCAGTACCGGTCGGTCATGCCGGCCAGGTAGTCGGTCACGCGCTGGGCCAGGTCGGCGCCCTGGGCGCCGCCGTCGTCGGGCAACTCGGCGGGCTCGGTGACGAAATGCTCGAACAGCGTGCGCAGGACGTGCTCGACCTTGCGGTGCTCGCGCCGGGCCCCCGGTGCGAGGTAGACACGCTCGAACATGAACGTCCGCAGCGCCTCCATCGCGGCGCCGGCGCGCTCGCCCTGGCGGATCGCGCCCGCCTGCTCGGAGTGCTCGACGAGGTCGTGCACGAGCGCGTCGATCCGGTGCGAGCCGGTGTCGCCGAGCACGGCGATCGGCTCGGCGGGCAGGTCCTGGTCGCGCAGCACGCCGGCGCGCACGGCGTCGTCGATGTCGTGGTTGAGGTAGGCGACCCGATCGACGATCCGGACGATCGCCCCTTCCAGCGTCCGCGGCGGCGTCGAGCGCCCCGAGTGGCCGAGGATGCCGTCGCGCACATCGTCGCCGAGGTTGAGCCCCGCGCCGTCGTTCTCCAGCACGTCGACGACCCGGAGCGAGTGCTCGTAGTGGCGGAACCCGCGGCCGAAGCGCTGCTGCAGGCAGTCGTCCAGCGCCGCTTCGCCGATGTGGCCGAACGGCGGATGGCCCAGGTCGTGGCCGAGGCCGATCGCCTCGGTCAGGTCCTCGTTGAGCCGCAGCGCCCGCGCGACCGTGCGCGACACCTGCGTGACCTCGAGCGTGTGGGTCAGCCGCGTGCGGTAGTGATCGCCCTCGGGCGCGACGAACACCTGCGTCTTGTGCTTGAGCCGGCGGAACGCCTTGCTGTGCACGATGCGGTCGCGGTCGCGCTGCAGCGGCGTCCGCAGCCCGCAGTCGGGCTCCTCGACGGCGCGCTGCGCCGGGTAGGACCGCGCGGCGCGCGGGGACAGATGGGCCTCCTCCCACGCCTGCTGGCGTGCGGCGAAGGCGGCGGCGACGGGTCCGGGTGCGGTGGCGACGTCCACACCCACGAGTCTCGCATGCGCGCCAGCACGCTCGGCGGCCGGGAGCGTGTTCCGTGCCCTGCGCGGGGTAGCTTCGACGCATGCTCGCCCTCGTCGCCGCCGCCGATCCCCCGCACGCCGTCCTCACCGAGGTCCCGGCCCCGGAGCCGCTGCCGTTCGAGGCCGTCGTCGAGGTCAGGGCGTTCTCGCTCAACCGCGGCGAGGTCAAGGGCCTGGCCTCCCGCGAGCCCGGCGAGGTCGCCGGCTGGGACCTCGCGGGCGTCGTGGCCCGCGGCGCGGCCGACGGCAGCGGGCCGCCGGAGGGCGCGCGCGTCGTCGGCCTGCGGTACCCACCCGGCGCCTGGGCGCAGCAGGTCGCCGTGCCGACCGACTCGCTCAGCGCGATCCCCGACGCCGTGACCTTCGAGCAGGCGGCGTGCCTGCCGGTCGCCGGCCTCACCGCCCTGCACGCCCTGCGGATCTGCGGGTTCGTGCTGAGTCAGCGCGTCGCCATCACCGGCGCCTCGGGCGGGGTCGGCCACTTCGCGATCCAGCTGGCGCGCGACGCCGGCGCGCACGTGACCGCGGTCGCCCGCCGGTCCGAGGGCCTGACCGAGCTCGGCGCCGACGCGGTCGTCGACCACCTCGCGCCCGACGGCGAGGGCTTCGACGCGATCCTCGACAGCATCGGCGGCCCGGTGCTCGGCGCGGCGATCCAGCGTGTCAACCCCAACGGCACGGTCGTCAGCTACGGGTCGACCGTCCCCGAGCCGGTGACCTACCCGACCCGCGCGCTCTTCGGGCAGTCGCCCGGCGCCAAGGTGCACGGGCTGTTCATCTTCCCCGAGGTGCGCCGCGAGCAGTCCGCCGGGCGCGACCTCGGACGCCTCGCGCAGCGGGTCGCCGACGGCCGCCTCGAGGTCCAGATCGCCCTGACCGCGTCGTGGCGCGAGGCGTCGCGCGCGCTGCAGGCCCTGCTCGACGGCGAGGTCCGCGGCAAGGCGGTCCTCACGATCGACTGAGTCGGCGGCGGCCGCCGCCGGCCTACCGCTCCGGCTGGTCCACGCCCCGCGCCCGGCGCCGCAGCGCGCGGAAGGCGAACGGATCCTCGTGGGTGCGCTGCTCGGTCCACGGATCGCCGTCGTTGTGGTAGCCGTTGCGCTCCCAGAAGCCGGCCTCGTCGTGGTCCAGCAGCTCGATCGACTGCACCCACTTGGCCGACTTCCACAGGTAACGCGACGGCACGACCATCCGCGCCGGGCCGCCGTGCTCGGGCGCCAGCGGCACGCCGTCGGCGGTGTGGACGATCAAGGCGTCGTCGGCGCGCAGCGCCTCCAGGGGCAAGTTGGTGGAGTAGCCGCCGTAGGCGTGGATCAACGCATGCGTGGCCGACGGACGCGGGCGCGCGCGGTCCAGCAGGTTGCGGACACGGACCCCGACCAGCGCGGTGTCGAAGCGCGACCAGCGCGTCACGCAGTGGAGATCGCTCACCTGCGACACCTGCTCCATCGCCTGCAGCTCGTCCCAGCGCACCGCGTACGCCTCCTCCACCTCGCCGTAGAGCGACAGCGACCAGCGCTCCAGCTCGACCGACGGCGTCGGCCCGACCGTCAGCACCGGCCACTTGACCGTCGGCGACTGGCCCGGCGGAAGGCGCTCCGGGTCGATGCCGAGCTTGATCGCGCGCTTGCGCCCGCGGTCGCCGAACACCGACGCGGTGAGCTTCATCGCCCGGCCAGGTCGGGGTCGACGTCGCGCACCGCGGCCTGCGCCGCCGCGACACGCGCGACGGGAACGCGGTAGGGCGAGCACGACACGTAGTCCATCCCCGAGTGATGGAAGAAGTCGATGGAGTCGGGGTCGCCCCCGTGCTCGCCGCACACGCCGAGCTTCAGCTCAGGCTTGGTCTTGCGCCCCAGCCACGCGCCCATGCGCACGAGCTGGCCCACGCCCGGACCGTCGAGCGTCTCGAACGGCGAGCGGTCGAAGACGCGCATCTCGATGTAGCGCGCGAGGATCCGGCCCTCGATGTCGTCGCGCGAGAAGCCGAGCGCGGTCTGTGTGAGGTCGTTGGTGCCGAACGAGTAGAAGTCGGCCTCGTGGGCGATCTCGTCGGCGCGCAGGCAGGCGCGCGGCAGCTCGATCATCGTGCCGATCGAGTAGTCCTCGCCGCGCGTCAGCTCGTGCCGGCCGGCGACGCGCTCGATCAGCTCGCGCAGGAGCTCGAGCTCACGCCGGTAGTCCACCAGCGGCACCATCACCTCGACGTGCACGTCGACGTCCCGCCCGCGGGCGGCGACCAGCGCCCGGAAGATCGCCTCGATCTGCATCTCGTAGATCGCCGGGTACAGGATGCCGAGGCGCACGCCGCGCGTGCCGAGCATCGGGTTGACCTCCTGCAGCGCGCGGACGCGCTCGAAGGTGTGCTCGAGCTGGGCGAGGTCGTCGGAGCGCTCGACGCGCGCGCGCTCCAGCTGTGCCTCGACGTCGTGCAGCTTGGGGAGGAACTCGTGCAGTGGCGGATCGAGCAGGCGGATGGTGACCGGCAGCCCGTCCATCGCCGTGAAGATCCCCTCGAAGTCCGACTGCTGCGGGCCCAGCAGCTCGTCCAGCGCGACGCGGCGCTGCTCGTCGTCGGACGCGAGGATCACCTTGACCATCTTCTCGTGGCGGTCCTCCCCGAAGAACATGTGCTCGGTCCGGCAGAGGCCGATGCCCTGCGCGCCGAACTCGCGCGCCTTGCGCGCGTCCTCGGGCGTGTCGGCGTTCGTGCGGACGTCGAGGCGCCGCAGCTCGTCGGCCCACTCAAGGACGGTCCGGAACTCGTCGCTCATCTCGGGGTCGACCAGCGGCACGTCGTCGGTCGTGATGCACCCCGTGGTGCCGTCGATCGCCACCTGCTCGCCCTTGCGCAGCACGACCTCGCCGTCCAGGCGCACCTCGCCGGCCTTGACGTCGATCTCCAGCGAGCCCGCACCCGTCACCGCCGGCACGCCCATGCCGCGCGCCACCAGCGCCGCGTGGGAGGCCTTGCCGCCCTCGGAGGTCAGCACGCCCTGCGCCGCGTGGAACCCGGCGACGTCCTCGGCCTCGGTGAACTGGCGCACGAGCACGACCTCGCGGCCGTCGGCCGCCGCGGCCACCGCGTCGTCGGCGAAGAACACGATCTCGCCCTTCGCCGCGCCCGGCGACGCCGCGACGCCCTTGGCCAGCACGCGGAACTCGGCCTTCGGGTCGAAGGTCGGGTGCAGCAGCGCGTCGAGCTTCTCGGCTTCGATCGTCTGAAGCGCGCCGCCCTTGTCCAGCAGCCCCTCGGCCACCGCGTCGACCGCGAAGCGCACCGCCGCCTGCGCCGGGCGCTTGGCGTTGCGCGTCTGCAACATGTACAAGGTGCCCTCTTCCACCGTGAACTCGGTGTCCTGCATGTCGCCGTAGTGCTGCTCGAGCGTCCGCAGGATGTCCATCAACTGCGCGTGGACCTCGGGCTGCCAGTCCTTCAGCTCGCGGATGTCGCGCGGCGTGCGCACGCCGGAGACCACGTCCTCGCCCTGGGCGTTGGGCAGGAAGTCGCCGGAGGGCTCGGGCGCCCCCGTGACCTCGTCGCGCGAGAACGCGACGCCGCTGCCGCTCGTGTCGCCCTTGTTGCCGAACACCATCTGCTGGACGTTGACCGCCGTGCCCCACTCGTCGGGGATGTGGTTGATCCGCCGGTAGGAGACCGCGCGGTCGCCCACCCACGAGTCGAAGACCGCCCGGATCGCGCCCTGCAGCTGCGCCTGCGGATCGGTCGGGAAGTCGTAGAACCCCTTGAACGTCTGCGTCAGCTCGCGCAGCGCGTCGACGTCGAGCTCGGTGTCGTCCTTGACGCCGCGGGCGTGCTTGGCGTCCTTGATCGCGTCCTCGAACCGCGAGCCCTCGATGCCGACGACCACGTTGCCGTACATCTGCACGAAGCGCCGGTAGGAGTCCCAGGCGAAGCGCTCGTTCTCGGTCTTGCGCGCGAGGCCCTCCACCGACTCGTCGTTGAGGCCGAGGTTGAGCACCGTGTCCATCATCCCCGGCATCGACTCCCGGGCGCCGGACCGGACGGACACCAGCAGCGGGTCGTCGGCGTCGCCCAGCGCCTTGCCGGCGTGCTCCTCGAGCGCTCCCAGTGCCGCCGCGACCTGCTCGTCGAGCCCGTCGGGGAACGTCTGGTCGGCCTTCATGTAGGCCACGCACGCCTCGGTGGTGATCGTGAACCCCGCGGGCACCCGCTCGGGCCCCAGGACGCGCGTCATCTCCGCGACGTTGGCGCCCTTGCCGCCGAGCAGGTCCCGCATGTCGCGCGACCCCTCGGCGAACTCGTAGACCCATTTGTCAGACGTGCCGTCGGCGCTCCCCATGGCGCCCAACCCTATCCGTGCGAGGCCGCGCGCAAACGAACGTGCGCGTGGTGCTCGACCGTCTCGGCGATGGCTCGCTCGGCCTGGCGCAGCGCCCGGGGCGACCCGGCCGGGGCGTCGGCGAGCGGGCGAGCGAGCGCGTCGGTCATGAACGTGTGGGCCTCCTCGGCCAGCGGGAAGCCGCCGGCCTCGCACGAGCCGCAGACCACGCCGCCGTCGGACCCGCTGAAGCCGACCAGGTGCTCGCGCTCGCCGCAGGCGGCGCAGGCCGCGAGCTGGGGCGCGAAGCCCGCTACGACCAGCAGCTTGAGCCGGAAGGCCAGCTGGTTGGCGAGGTCGGCGTGCCGCGCGTCGGCCTCCAGCAGCCCGAGCTCGTTGCACAACAGGTGGAAGACCGGCGGTTGCGGCTCGGCCTCGCCGAAGAGGCGGTTGACGGCGTCGCAGGCGCGTGCCGCGGCGTCAAGGGTCGGGCCGCCCTCGCGCAGGCGCGGGAACGCGCTGACGGTCTCGGCGCTGGTCACCGTCAGCAGGTCCGAGCGGCCCTCGTGCAGGACGAGTCGCAGCCGGAAGAATGGCTCCAGGCGCCCGCCGAACCGGCTGCGCGTCTTGCGCACGCCCTTGGCGATCGCGGAGATGCGCCCCCGCTCGGGGGTGTAGAGGTGCAGGATCCGGTCGGCCTCGCCGAAGCGCATCGAGCGCAGGACGACGGCCTCGGTCTTCAGCGGTCCGGACACGGGCCTGCCTGGGTCGGTGGCTCCGAAACCGTCGCTATCCTCACTGAAGTAATGGCCAACGTCACCGTCTACACCACCGACCCGTGCTCGTTCTGCGGCCGGGTCAAGCAGCTGCTGAACGCCCGCCAGATCGCGTTCGACGAGATCAACCTCGCACGGGACCCGGACGGCCGCGCCGAGCTGCTGCAGCTCACCGGCATGATGAGCTTCCCCCAGGTCATCGTCGGAGACGAGCTGGTGGGAGGCTTCCAGGAGACGCTGGCCGCCGACCAGTCAGGGCGGCTGGCGGCCCTGCTGAACGCCGCCGCCTGATCGGCAGCGGCGCAGACCAGTCAGGCCGGCCGGCCGAGCTGCTCAAGGCCGCCGCCTGACCCGCGGCCGGGGCTGGCAGGACTCGCACACGTAGGTCCCACGCCCGGCCGCGACCAGCTTGATCACCGTCGTGCCGCACGTGTGGCACGGCTCCCCGCGGCGCAGATGCACGAGGAACTCGTTCTGGAACGAGCCCGACACGCCGTCGGGATGGCGGAAGTCGTCGATCGTCGACCCGCCCGCGTCGATGCCCGCCGCCAGCGTCAGCTGCACCGCCTCGGCGAGCGCCTCGCACTGCGGACCCGTCAGCTTCCCAGCGGGCCGCAGCGGGTGGATCCGCGCCCGGAAAAGCGCCTCGTCGGCGTAGATGTTGCCCACGCCGGCGATGTGGCGCTGGTCCAGCAGGAACGCCTTGATCGGCGCGCGGCGCCCGCGGGCCAGCGCGCGCAGCCGCGC
>DASYLT010000021.1:0-55008 GCA_036009425.1 Baekduia sp.
GGTCGACGGGATCGACCTCGCCATCTTCGCCGTCATGTACTTCACCACCGCGCTGGGGGTGACCGTCGGCTTCCACCGGCTGCTGACGCACCGGTCGTTCCGCACGGCCCCGTGGCTGGAGCGCTCGTTCGCCGTCATGGGCTCGCTGTCGGTCCAGGGCTCGGTCATGGACTGGGTGGCCGACCACCGCAAGCACCACGCCCACACCGACGTCGAGGGCGACCCGCACAGCCCGCACGTCGGCCACGGCAGCGGCCTGAGCGGCCTCTGGCACGCGCACACCGGCTGGCTGCTGGAGACCCAGGGCCAGGCGGACTGGAAGAAGTACGCCAAGGACCTCTACGAGGACCCGGCGATGCGCACGATCGGCAAGCGCTTCCCGTGGATCGTCGTCGCGTCGCTGCTGATCCCGACCGTCCTGGGCTACGTGCTGCACGGCTTCACGTGGGAAGGCGCGCTGCGGGGCTACATCTGGGGCGGCCTGGTGCGAGTCTTCCTCGTCCACCACGTGACGTGGTCGGTCAACTCGGTCTGCCACTACTTCGGCAAGCGCCGCTTCGACATCGAGGACAAGTCCACCAACGTGGCGTGGCTGGCGATCCCGTCGCTCGGCGAGTCCTGGCATCACAACCACCATGCCTTCCCGCGCTCGGCCCAGCACGGCCTCAAGGCCTCCGAGATCGACGTCTCGGCGCTGGTCATCCGCGGCCTGGAGCGCGTGGGCCTGGCGCACGACGTCGTGCGCATCACCCCCGAGCGCCAGGCGCAGAAGGCGATCCAGCCCGAGCGCGAGAAGGTGCTGACGCCGAGCTAGTTGGAGTGCGTGGGCTCGGCCGGCGCCGGCGCGTCGGCCGGGGCCGGCGACGCGTCCGGCGCGGTCGCCGCGTCGGGTGCCCCGGGCGCGGCGCGCGGTCGCCGTCCCGCCGGCGTGATCGGCGCGTGGCGGCGCAGCTCGTCGAGCACGCGGACCGACAGCTCGGCGGGCGTCTCGGCGTCGCGGCGCGGGCCGCCCTCGGGCGGGAAGAAGCGCACGCGGACGCGCGGGCGCTTGGGGAAGCGGGGGATGTCGACCGTGCCCTCGACGGTCGCGCAGAGCAGCGTCGCCTCGGGCACCGCCTCGGCCAGGCGGCCGAAGCCGCTGCGGGCGCGCAGCACGCGCCCCAGCGAGCGCGTGCCCTCCGGGAAGACGCCGATGCACGCCCCGGCGGCCAGCTCTTCGATGGCACGGCCCATCGCGCGGTCGTCGCCCGATCCACGGTCGATCGGGATCTGGCCCATGCCGTCGAGGATCTTCGACAGGCCGCGGATCTTCCACATCGACGCCTTGGCCAGCGCGCGGACCTGGCGCCGCGGGAGGCCGGCGATGCCGATCGCCACCGGGTCCCAGTAGCTGTCGTGGTTGCCGGCCAGCAGGACCGGACCCTCGGCGGGCAGGTGCTCGAGGCCGGAGACCTCCAGGCGGCCCCACCACTTCACGGCGGGGGTGCAGACGGCCATGACGAAGCGATAGGTCGGCGAGACGGCGGACATGCCGCCCATCTTCCCCGAAAACGGCCGTTCGGCCACGTCTCGCTACGGTGCGTCGACCCGGGGGATCTCGGGGCGATGGTGCCGCGCCGCCGACGCGCGGGCCGTTGTCGCGGCGGCCGCGGTCCAGTCCACGGGCGTGAAGGGCAGCGCGAGCGCGGCGGCCCACGTGGCGGTGTCGGTGGTGCCGGTGACCGGCAGGCCGCCGGCGGTCTGCAGCGCCTTGACGGCGTCGATCGTCGCCGCGTCGAACTTCGCGCTGGCCGTCACGGTCGGGTAGGTCGCCGTCAGGTGCTGCTGGAGCCAGAGCACCTCGTCGCCCTTGCCGCCCTTGCCCAGCGTCGGCCAGCCGGGATCGGGGACGGCGGCGGGCACGGGGGCCGGCTCGCCGAGGACGCCCCAGGCCTCGTCGGAGCTCGCCTGCCAGCTCCACCACGACAGGCCCGCCGCGCCATAGGCGGCCCAGACCTGGCGGAAGCGGCGCAGGTCGGCCGGCGCCGGCGACTGGTAGGTCTGGCCGAGCGGCGCCATCGGCGTTCCGTAGATCCGGTTGTGGGCGAGCGTGTGGGCGCTGACCGCGTCGACCGACCCGCCGATGTCCTTCCAGTAGACCTGCGGGAGGTTGACCTGCGCGCCGCCCGGACCCAAGAACACCGAGAACGGC
Organism: Baekduia sp.; assembly: GCA_036009425.1. Taxonomy (GTDB): domain Bacteria; phylum Actinomycetota; class Thermoleophilia; order Solirubrobacterales; family Solirubrobacteraceae; genus Baekduia. Next base: position 2,192 of record DASYLT010000021.1, read on the forward strand.
AAGTTGGGGTGGTAGTCGACGTAGGGGAACGACGTGAGCCCGATCGGGTAGCTCGCGCCGACGGCGCCGCGCAGCGCCGTGACGTACTTCTGCGCTGCGGCGTAGCGGCCCTCGTACTGGCTCTCGGCGTCGATGACGAAGCAGTCGGCGCCGGCGCTCACGGCCGCGGTGGCCGCCGCGGCCTCGCCGGCCGGGTCGGCGCCGTAGGCGAACTGCCAGGCGCACGCCCGCAGGCCGTGCTGGTGCAGCGCGCCGACGAGCAGCGGCGAGAACTGCGCCCACGGCGTGGCGCCGTCGGCGGCCTTGACGAACACGGTGGACACGCCGGCGGCCGCGGCGCGCGCGGCGATCGCGTTGACGTCACCGCCGTCGGACTTGTCCAGCTGCCAGATCCACATGCCGTTGCCGGTGAAGGCGCCGGGCAGCGGGCCGCCGGTGCGGGCAGGCGCCGGGACGGGCTTGGGCTCGGCGAGCACCGTGATGCGCATCGCGTTGGAGCGCCGGCCGGCGCCGTCGCGGACCGTGACGTTGACGGTGCCGGGCCGCACGCCGGCGGGCACGCGCGCCACGTAGCCGGCCGCGCCGCGGTGCAGCTTGGTGGCGATCGCGCCGCGGGTCCAGCGGAACGTGACGCGCTGGCCGACCCTCAGCCGGGTCCCGCGCAGCTGGACCTGCCGCCCGATCCGGACCGCGACGCCCGTCTTGCAGGCCGACGCGGTCGCCGGCACGCAGCGCACGTTGGCGAGCTTCGGCGCGCGCGGGTTGGCAGCCTGCGCGCTGCCGGCGGGGACCAGCGCGGCGGCCACCAGGGCGACGGGCAGCAGGACGGTGGCGGCGCGGGGCAGGAAGGGCATCGAGGATCGAGACTCCGGAGTCCGGTCGAAGTTGCGGTCAGCGTTCGGTCAGCCGGTCGAGCAGCTCGACGCTGCGCGCCAGGACCTTCTGCTCGGCCGGGGAGAGGCGCTGCGCGATGGCCTCGGCCAGCCAGCCGGTGCGCCGCTCGCGCTGCTCCTCGAGCACGGCGCGCCCCGCCGGGCTGGCCGAGAGCAGCACCTTGCGCCCGTCGCTGGGATGGGGCGCCTGCTGCACGAGGCCCAGCGACACGAGCTGGGCGACGGTGCGGGCCATGGACTGCGGGCGCACCCGCTCGGCCGTGGCGAGGTCGCTGGTGGTCATCGGGCCCGTGCGGTCCAGGTGCCCGAGGACCGCAGCCTGTCCGGTGGGCAGCGAGGCCTCTTTGCGGACCTGACGCACCAGCCTGCCGATCGCCAGGCGCAGCTCGGCCGCGGTGCGGGCGACGTCGGGCTCGCCGTCGGTCATCGCGTCAGATCCTATCGGAGAGATAGACAGCACTGCTGTAGACTTCGGGTCACATGCCCGTCGACACGCTCGAACTTCCCGCCGCCCTCGTCCTCATCGACCTCCAGAAGGGCGTCACCGCACTGCCCACCGTCCATCCCGTCGACGGCGTCCTCGAGCGCTCGGCCGCGCTGGCCACCGCGTTCCGGGCGCGTGACCTGCCGGTCGTCCGCGTGCGCGTCGCCTTCTCGCCCGACGGCGGCGACGCGCTGCGCACGCCCGTCGACGCCGCGCCCCGCGGCGGTACGCCGGGCCCGGACTTCTCCGAGCTGTCGCCCGAGATCGGCGACGGCCCGACCGATGTGCACATCGTCAAGCGCCAGTGGGACGCGTTCCACGGCACCGAGCTCGACCTCCAGCTGCGGCGCCGCCACATCGTGACCGTCGTCTACGCCGGAGTCGCGACGAGCATCGGCGTCGAGTCCACCGCACGCCACGGCCGCGAGCTCGGCTACACCCAGGTCATCGCCTCCGACGCCGTGACCGACCTCGTGCAGACCGCGCACGACAACGCGATGGACACGATCTTCCCGCGGCTGGCGCGGGTGGACGCGACGGAGGCGATCTTGGGGGCGCTGGGGCGCGGGTGATTCGGCGCGGGCGCTTGTGGCGCTCAGCGCGGGCGTTGGTCGCGCTTCGGTGCGTGGCTCGGGGGCATTGACGACGGAGGTTCGAGGGCTGCTGGGCGCAGTTCGCCTGCCGCCCGCGTCTGGGCGCGGGTCGGTCGGGCGCGAATGGTGATGGATGTCGTCTAACCGGTGACATAGCCCAGTAAGTCGACATGCATGAGGCGTTCGGGCCCGAACGACCCAGCCCCCAGGCGCCCGCGGCAGGCCGATGACGCCGGAGCCCGCTCGAAACCTCCGTCGTCATTGCCGGCGAACCAGGCCGGCAGCACTCAGAACGCCACGTGCTGGGCGCCGCGAGCCACGACGCCGGAGGCGCCCCTCTCAGCCCACCGCCACCCACACCGCCCGCGCCCGCACGATCTCGCGATCGTCCACCGTCAGCGAGCAGTCTGCGAACGCCAGCGTGCCGCCCACCCGATCGACCCGCGTACGCGACTCGATCCAGTCGCCGGGCTTGGCGGCCTTGAGGAAGTCGACGGTGAGGCTCACCGTCGCGCGGTCCTTGCCGTCGTCGGCATCGGCCTCGATCGCCCGTCCGAGCGCGAAGTCGGCGAAGGTCGACAGCAGTCCGCCCTGGACCGTGCCGCGGTGGTTGGCGTGGCGCGCCTCGGTCTGGATGGCCAGCACGAGCTCGTCGCCGCCCTCGCGCACGAGGATCGGGCCGATGTGATCCAGGAACGGGCCCTGGTTGGCGAACGGCGCGAAGCCGTCGGGGACGTCCATGGCCGCCTCGCCTACCCCGCGTGGCGATCCTCCATCCGCCCGGTAGCGTCCCGCCTCCATGACCGATGCCCAGCCCGACGCCGCGCCGACGCCGTTCGGCAACTACCAGTACGAGATCTACCTCCAGGGGCTGGCCGACCAGCTCCCCGAGCTGCCGGTCTCCTGGCCCGAGCTGGAGCGCGCGGCGGCCGGCAAGCTCGACGCGGGCGCCCGCGGCTACGTGTTCGGCGGCGCCGGCAGCGAGGACACCCAGCGCGAGAACCTCGCCGCGTTCCGCCGTCGCCGGATCGTCCCGCGGATGCTGCGCGACGTCTCGGTCCGTGACCTGCGCACGACCGTCCTGGGCACCGCGATGCCTGCTCCGGTGCTGCTGGCGCCGGTCGGCGTGCAGTCGATCATCCACCCCGAGGGCGAGCTGGCCGTTGCCCGCGCCGCGGCCGGCCTGGGCGTGCCGATGGTCGCCAGCACCGCGTCGTCGTTCACCATGGAGGAGATCGCCGAGGCCGGCGGCGCCGACGCGCCGCGGTGGTACCAGCTCTACTGGCCGCGCACCGACGACCTGGCCCAGAGCTTCGTCGCCCGCGCCGAGGCCGCCGGATACGGGGCGATCGTCGTCACGCTCGACACGCCGCTGCTGGCCTGGCGCCCGCGCGACCTCACCGGCGCCTACCTGCCGTTCCTGAAATCCATCGGGATCGCCAACTACCTCAGCGACCCCGTGTTCCGCGCCGCGCTGGAGCGCACGCCCGAGGAGGACCCCCAGGCCGCCGTCGGCCACTTCGTGGGCCAGTTCAGCAACCCCGGCGCGACCTGGGAAGGCGTCGACCGCCTGCGTGCGATGACCGACCTGCCGCTGGTGCTCAAGGGCATCAACCACCCCGACGACGCGCTCGAGGCCCGGGCCCGCGGCGTCGACGGCGTGATCGTCTCCAACCACGGCGGACGCCAGGTCGACGGCGCGATCGGCGCGCTCGACGCGCTGCCCGCCGTCGCCGAGGCCGTCGGCGACGACCTCACGGTCCTCTTCGACAGCGGCATCCGCGGAGGCGCCGACGTCGCCAAGGCGCTGGCGCTGGGCGCCGACGCGGTCCTGCTCGGCCGTCCCTACCTCTGGGGCCTCGCGCTGGCCGGCGAGGCCGGCGTCCGGACCGTGCTGCGCAGCCTGCTCGGCGAGCTGGACCTGACGCTGGCGCTGAGCGGGCACACGTCGCCCGCGACGCTGGACCCGAGCGTGCTCGCGCGGGCCTGAACGGCACCTGAGCGAGCGCGTTCAGGTTGGCGCCCGACCTCTACTCTGAGACCGTGTCCGGCCACAGACTCATCGTCGTCGAGGACGATCCCGAGCTCCGCGCCCTGGTCACGCGCGGCCTGGAGGAGGAGGGCTTCACCGTCACCGCGGTCGGCGACGGCGCCTCCGCGATCACCGCGGCGCACGAGGCCGTCGACGCGCTGGTCGTCGACGTGGGGCTTCCCGACGCCGACGGTCGCGACGTCTGCCAGGCGCTGCGCGCGCAGGGCATCGGCGCGCCGGTGCTCTTCCTCACTGCGCGCGACGCGGTGACCGACCGCCTCGCGGGCTTCAGCGCGGGCGGCGACGACTACCTGACCAAGCCGTTTCACTTCGACGAGCTCGTCGCGCGCCTCCGCGCGCTGCTGCGGCGCGCCGGAGCCGACCCGGTCACCACGGTCGGCCCGCTGCGGCTGGACCCGACGACGCACGCGGCCAGCGCGGGCGACCTCGAGGTCGCGCTGACGCCGACGGAGTACCGCGTCCTTGCAGCGCTGGCGGCACGCCCCGGCGTCGTGCTGCGCCGCCGCGACCTCGTGCGCGCGGCGTGGCCCGAGGGCGCGATCGTCCACGACAACACGCTCGACCAGTACGTCGCGCGGTTGCGCCGCAAGCTGCGCGCGCTCGACGTGGAGCTGCAGATCAGCACGACGCACGGCGTCGGCTACCGGCTCGGATGACGTCGCTGCGGTTCCGCACGCTGAGCGGGCGGCTGACCGCGGTGGCGCTGCTGGTCGCGGCCGTCGCGATCGCCGCGCTGACCATCGCCTTCAACGTGCTGCTGGCCAGCAGCCTCGACGGGGACGCCAAGACCCGTCTGCGCTCGCAGGCCGCCGCCGCCGCGACGACCGTCACCGTCCGCGGCGGGCACGTGCAGGCGGTCGAGGCGCCCAACGACGGCGCCGTCGACCGGAGCGTGTGGGTCTACGACGGGACGCGCGCGATCGAGCGGCCGCCGGGTGATGCCGAGCTGCAGCGCGCCGCCGACGCGCTCGCCGGGGAGCGCCGGGTCTTCGACGACCTGCCGAGCGGCCGCGAGGTGCGGCTCTATGCGGCGCCGGTGCTCGACGACGGCGGGCGTCAGGTCGGCACGATCGTCGCCGCCCAGTCGCTGGCCGCCTATGACCGCACGACCGACCTGGCGGAGATCGGCTCGGTCGCGCTCGCGCTGGTGCTGCTGGCCGCGATGTTCCTCGTGACGCGCCAGACGATCGGCCGGGCGCTGAGCCCGGTGCGCGCCATGACCCGTGACGCCGCCTCCTGGAGCGAGCACGAGCCCGGCCGGCGCTTCGGGGCCCAGGAGCGCCCGGACGAGCTCGGGGAGCTGGCCGGCACCTTCGACGCCCTGCTGGACCGCGTCGCGGCCAGCCTGCGTCACGAGCAGCGGCTGTCGGCGGAGCTGTCGCACGAGCTGCGCACGCCGCTGTCGCGCATCGTCGCCGAGGCCGAGCTGCTCCAGCGCCGCGACCGCCCGCTGGACGAGCGCACCGAGGCCTATGAGTCGATCGTGCGCTCGGCCGAGCAGATGAGCGCGATCCTCGAGACGCTCATGGCCGCCGCGCGCGCCGACGCGGGCCTGGACCGGGGGCGCAGCGAGCTGCGGACGGTGCTGGCGGGGCTCGCGGAGACCTGGGAGCCGGCCTACGGCGCCCGCGGAGTGTCCTTGGTCATGGACCTGCCACCGGCAGGAGTCACCGTGGGCGTCGACGCCGAGGTGGTCGAGCGCATCCTCGCGCCGGTGCTCGACAACGCGGCACGCCACGCGCGGGAGACCGCGAACGTGACGACGGCGACCGGCGGCGGCCGCGTGACGATCACGGTGACCGACGACGGGCCGGGCGTGCCGGCCGGCGCCCGCCAGCACGTCTTCGAGCCAGGGGTGCGGCTCACGCCGGGCGACGGACACGGCGGCTCGGGGCTCGGCCTCCCGCTGGCACGCCGGCTGGCGCGCGCGGCCAACGGCGACGTCGTCGCGGGACCGGCAGACGGCGTCGACGGCGCGACGTTCGTGGTCGACCTGCCGCGCTGAGCGGGGACCTTGGCGGGGAGAGCCGGTCAGGCCCGGGTGGGGCGCTGCCGGCGCGTGCGGCGCAGCAGCACCGCCGCGCCGACGATCACGGCGACGACCACGAGCACCTCGACGCCGGTGAAGGCCTGGTGCACCTGGTCCCAGTTGCTGCCGAGCGCCCAGCCCGCACCGGCGAACGCGAAGCACCAGATCGCCGAGCCCGCGAGCGTCAGCACCGTGTAGGACGGCAGCGGGCTCTCCAGCGCGCCGGCGGGCACCGAGATGAACGAGCGCACCACCGGCGTCAGGCGGCCCAGGAAGACGGCAGCGTCGCCGCGGCGGTCGAACCAGCGCTCGGCCCGGTCCAGCCGGTCGGAGTCGAGGTGCAGCCAGCGTCCGTGGCGCTCCAGCAGCGGCCGCCCGCCGTAGCGGCCGATCGCCCAGCCGATCAGCGAGCCGACCAGGTAGCCGAGGGTGCCCGTCGCGGCGAGGATCAGGTAGCTCTCCAGCCCGGTGTGGAGGGGATGGCCGAGCAGGACGGGATGGTGGCCGGCGATCGCGCCGGCGGCCAGCGCCCCGGCGAAGAGCATCGTCAGCTCGCCGCCGACCGGGAACACGGCGTCGAGCATCATGATGAAGAACACGGCATAGGCGCCGTGGCTGCCGACCCAGTCGGTCAGGGTGCTGGTCAGCGAGGCGAGAATCGGCGTGCCCATGGACCGTCGAGGATGGCGCGCCAGGCTGAACACCGCCTGAACGGCGACGCATCAGTCGTGAAGTGCGGGCGATCGGCTACCGGTCGCCGCGCAGCTCGGCGGCGAGCGCCTGCAGCTCGGCGCGGATCTCGGCGTCGCGCTCCTGCGCGTCGGCGTCGGTCCAGCGCCAGCGCACGCCGGCGTCCATCGCGAAGCGCGGCTGGCGGTGGTCCTGGATCTCGTCGACCTCGATCAGGACTGCGGCGACGTTGTCGGCCACGGCCATCGGCTCGCGCACGACCGTCGCGCGCCCCAGCGCCGTGCACGCCACGCCGGCGGCCATGACCGTCAGCGCTACGGCCGGCTCGGCGCGCAGCCGCGTCAGCGACTCGCGCCGCAGGGCGAGCGCCAGGAGCACCGCGGCCGGGCCGGCCCGCACGCTCGTCGAGACCGGGATCGCGTGGGGCGGCCCGCCGCCGGTCGACAGGACGGCGACCGTGCCGACCTCCCACGCCGGCAGCTCCGAGAGCGGGTGAGAAGACGACACGGCCGGCGGCGGGCGTTACGCCGTCGCCGCGGGCCGGTTGATGGCGTCGCGCCACTGCACCAGCTCGCGGACGGCGCCCAGGTCATAGCCCTGGCCGTCGCCGCCGAGGCCGATGATGAGGTGCTCGACCCCCGCGGCGTGCAGGTCGCCGGCGCTGCCGAGCGCGTCGGCCTGGATGCCCCAGGTGCGCTCGATCTCGCCCGGGTTGCGTCCGGCGGCGTCGCAGTGGCCGAGCAGGACCTCGTTCTTGCGGGTGAACGTCTGCGCGTCGCCGAAGCCGTGCCACAGGTCGGCATGCTCGGCGACGAGCTTGAGCGTGACCTTCTCGCCGCTGCCGCCGATGAGGATCGGCATCTCGCCCATCGGCGGCGGGTTGAGCTTGCCGAGGCGCTCGCGGATCCGCGGCAGGTCGCGCTTGAGCGCGCGCAGCCGGGCGGGGGCGTCGCCGAACTCGTAGCCGTACTCGTCGTAGTCGCGCTGGAACCAGCCGGCGCCGATGCCGAGGATCACCCGGCCGCCCGAGATGTGGTCGATCGTGCGGTGCGCGTCGGCCAGCAGCTCCGGGTTGCGGTAGGAGTTGCAGATGACCAGGGCGCCGATCTGCGCGTTCTCGGTGACCTCGGCCATGGAGGCGAGCGTCGTGAGCGCCTCGAAGTGCCGGCCGTCGGCCTCGCCGTAGAGCGGGTAGAAGTGGTCCCAGGTGAAGATCGTGTCGACGCCGATCTCCTCGGCCTCCCGCCACGCGCGGCGCATCGCGTCGAACGACGCATGCTGCGGTTGAACCTGGACACCGATACGTACGGCCATGGGCCACTCCTTACGTCACTGGGCAGACAGCGGCGCACGTTAGCGGCCGGATTGGGTGCGACCGCTACCCTTTGTGACATGCGACGCATTCTCGACCGTAGCCAAGTCGTCAAGGAACTGGTCAACGTCGCCGAGAAGCTCGATGTCGGGGACTTCCCCATGGACAAGCGCCTCGTGCTGCTCCGCCGGCAGGCGCAGCTGGGCGACCTGCTGGAGGCCATCGACCTCAAGGCGCGCCGCTCCGCCGTCTAGCGACAAGGCCGCGCCGGAAGGCCTCAGCACATGCCCCGGCGGCCTCCCTCGATACGGTCCGGCCTCTGTGCTTCCCGACACGCGGCGCTGGAGTTCCCGGCGTGGCGAGCCGACTACTGAATCAGTGGACCGTCCGATCCCATCCCGTGAGCCGCTCCGCGTCCTGGTCGTCGACGACGCACCGGACATCCGTGCGCTGCTGCGCGCGATGCTGAGCGACAACGGGGACGTCATGGTGCTCGAGGCCAGCGGCGGCGAGGAGGCCCTCGCGCTCGCCGCGGTCGACCCGCCGGACCTCGCGGTCGTCGACCAGAACATGCCGGGCATGGACGGCGTCACGACGACCCGCGAGCTGAAGGCCCTGCTGGCCGACCTCGAGATCGTCGCGTTCACCGCGGTCCCGGGCGCCGAGCGGCAGTTCGCGCAGGCCGGCGCCACCCGTCACTTCCTGAAGGACCGCTTCGGCGATCTCGTCGGGTTCATCTCCGAGCGTGCCGCCGGCAACGGAGATCGCTGAGGGGCGAGGCGGAGACCGTGTCGACCATCGGGGACGGCGACGACCTGTACGTGGGGACCGACGAGCACCGGGCCCGCCAGCTCGCGCTGTTGGTCGAGAGCGTCCACGACTACGCGATCTTCCTGGTCGACCCGCGGGGCCACATCGTCACGTGGAACCCGGGTGCCGAGAAGCTCAAGGGCTATACCGCCGAAGAGGCCATCGGCTCGCACTTCTCGCGCTTCTACACCGACGAGGACCGGGCGACCGGTCACCCGGGCGCCGAGCTCGAGGTCGCCGCGCGCACCGGACGCTACGAGGAGGAAGGCTGGCGCGTCCGCAAGGACGGCTCGCACTTCTGGGCCAACGTCGTGATCACCGCGGTGCGCGGCCCCGATGGCGACCTGCGGGGCTTTGCCAAGGTCACGCGCGACCTGACAGCCCGGCGCGCCGCCGAGGCCGAGTTGCGCAAGGCCAACGAGCGGCTGGCCCGCACCAACCGCGAGCTCGATCGCTTCGCCGCCGTCGCCGCACACGACCTGCAGGAGCCGCTGCGCACCATCGCCGGCTTCGCCCAGATCCTCGAGGAGCGCCACGCCGCCCAGCTCGACGAGCGCGGGCAGACGTATCTCGGCTACGTCTCGGCGGCCGTCGCGCGGATGCAGCACCTCGTCGACGATCTCCTCGGCTACGCCAAGGCGGCTGAGGACGCGCCGGCCACGACCACCGTCGACCTCGTCGGTTCCGCCGAGGTCGTCGTCGCCGAGCTGCAGGCGGCCATCGGCGAGCGCGGGGCCGAGGTCGTCCTGGAGGTTTCCGATGGCGCCGCCGTGCGCGCGCACCCGCGCGACGTCGAGTCCGTCCTGCGCAACCTGGTGTCCAACGCGGTGAAGTTCGCCGATCCCGCGCAGCCGCGGGTGGTCGTGCGCAGCACGCCGGTGCACGCCGACATCCGCGTCGACGTCATCGACAACGGCATCGGCGTCGACTCGGCCGAGCGCCCGCGCCTGTTCCGCCCGTTCCAGCGGCTGCACAGCGCCTCGGACTATCCGGGGACGGGCCTCGGGCTCGCCATCGCCCAGCGCGTGGTCGAGCGCAGCGGCGGCGCCATCGGCGTCGACTCGGTCGCCGGCGAGGGCAGCCGGTTCTGGTTCACGCTACCGGCGGCGTAGGCGATGAAGGTGCCAGGTGCTCGGTGCCGGTCGCGTCCGCTACCGGCGGCGTGAGCCCACATGAACCACGACCGCGCGAGCGCATCTGCGCCCGCACGGTCGCGGTGGGGCTCGCCGGCCAGCGCCGGCAGCGAACCCGTCGAACAGCTGATCTAGCGCCGACGGAGCGTGATCGTGCCCGTCACGCCGTTGCCGCTGACCTTCAGGGTGATGCTCTTCGCGCGGCGCAGGCTCTTGCGCGCCTTGGCGGTGAAGCGGAGCTTCACGGTCGCCGTGCCCGCCTTCGTCGCCTTGCCTGATCCGCGGGCGACGACCTTGCCCGAGCGCGTGGCGGCGAGCTTCAGGGCGCCCGCCTCGACGCCGCTGACCTTGACCATGACGCCCTTCTTCAGCGCGGCGGCGAGCTTCACCTTGCCGGCGAGCCTCACGTGCGCGCCGCTGCCGCCCTTGGGCTTGACAACTGGGGCCGGCTTGACCGGCGGCACGACCGGCGGAGGCGTCGCGGCGCCGCGGTTGATCGTCTCGCAGCCAGGGGCCACGACGTCAGCCGCGTCGGCGTAGACGATGTCCTCGCCGACGCCGCAGCTGATCGAGTCCACCTCGCCGTCCTGGGCGTAGATGGTGTCGTTGCCGTAGGGCAGGTGGCACCAGATGGGGCCGCAGTCGCCGCCGGCGAGGTCGCCCGAGATGGTGTCCTTGCCGGGGCCGCCCGTGATGACGTCGTCGCCGTAGCCGCCGTCGAGCTTGTCGTTGCCCGTGCCGCCGTCGAGCTTGTCGGCGCCACCGGCGCCGCGCAGCTCGTCGTCGCCGCCGTTGCCGATCAGCACGCCGTTGTCGACGACCTGGCCCATCTTGATGTACTCGGGGTTGTCGGAGCCGACGAACGTGCCGGCGTCGGAGACGATGAGCCGCTCGATGTTCTGGATGTCGTCGTTCTCGCCGGAGCGGCCGTCGTCGGCGCCGCCGCCGAGCGTGAAGCTCAGCGGGTTCGGGGCGCCGGAGACCGCGAAGCGGGAGGAGTAGTCGCTGTCGATCGTGTCGACGCCGGGGCCGCCGTCGACGGCGTCGGTGCCCGGCTCCTCGTGGCCGTCGGGCGACAGGTTGTCGTTGCCCGGGCCGCCCTGGAGGAGGTCGGCGCCGGAGTAGCCGAGGACCTCGTCGTCGCCGTCGCCGCCGTCGAGGGAGTCGTTGCCCTTGCGGCCGTCGAGCTTGTCGTTGCCCGGCCCGCCGGAGAACGTGTCGTTGCCGAGGTCGCCGGTGATCCAGTCGTCGCCGGGGCCGCCGTCGACGGTGAGCCCGACGTTGGCGTGCACGGAGCTCGTGACGTCGTCGTTGCCGTCCCCGGCGTTGACGACCACGCCCGTGACGTTCGGGCAGGTGACGACCTCGGGCTCGACCGGGTCGTCGCCGGCGCACTCGGCCGGGAAGGAGCTGATCAGGACGCCGCTGCCGCCCTGGTAGAAGACGACGTCGGCGCTGTCGTCACGGCCTTGGACGCTGAGGTTGTTCTTCTCGCCGGGCAGGCCGGTGTAGACGTAGTGGCCCGGGGCGTCGTTGACGATCGTCGACGCGTGGGCGGCGCCCGGTGCGGCGACGACGAGAGCCGCGGCGGCACAGGCGGGGAAGATGAGACGGGGAAAGCGCATGGCGGCACCTTCGCGCCGACCCCCGGCCCATGCATCAGGGACCCGCCTCGGGACCCCCGGGGGCGCGTCTCCGCACCCTCGGGGGTGCGGTTGCCCGCACCGCGGACCGCTCAGGCTGCGCCCGCCGCGCGCGCCTGCACGACGGCGGACTCGGCGCCTTCGGTCCACGGCTCGCCGTGCCCGGTCAGGACCACGCGGGCGCCCGTCGCCGCGAGCGCGTCGAGCGTGCGCGTGTTGCGCTCGACGTCGGCCGTGGCCGCGCGCGCGACCAGACGCGGGCCGCGGCGCGCGGTGTAGGGGTCGAGGGTCACGAGCGCGTCGCCGGCGATGACCGCGTCGCGGTCGGGGAAGTGCAGCGAGCAGTGCCCGACGGTGTGGCCGGGGGTCGGCACGACGCGGGGCGCGCCCGGCACCGGGAGCGGCCCGCCGTCGTCGCCGTAGCGCACGATCTCCTCGATCGGCGGGGGCCAGAAGGCCCGATGGCGCAGGAAGGTCGCCACGATCGGCAGCGCCGGCACCTGGGTGGCGAAGTAGGCCACGCGCGGGCGCTCGTGGTCGTACCGCCACGGGTGCTTGGTCAGCGGCGCGTCGTCCTCGTGGACGTAGACGGGGATCCCGAGCTCCCGGCGCGCGCGCTCGGCGAAGCCGACGTGGTCGAAGTGCGCGTGGGTGAGCACGAGCGCCCGCAACTCGTCGGGGAGGCGACCGAGCTGGCGCAGCGCCGCCTGCAGCGACGCCCACGACGAGGGCACGCCGGCGTCGACGATCGTCAGCCCGTCGTCGCCCTCGACGAGGTACCAGTTGGTGTAGGCGTCCTCGATGCGGTGGATGCCCGGCGCGACGGCGGTCTGCAGCATGGTCCTGTCGGTCCCCGCCCGCGGGCGGCGCCGAATCATCGATGGTGGCCGCGATTCACACGAAACTCTCACGTTCGCGGCGTAACCACTTGCGTCTCGACGCGTGATAACCGGCATGCAGCAGTCCCACGAAGTACGGGCGGCCGTGCAGGGCCTCGTCGCCGCGCTCGACGCCCACGATGCCGAGACCTATCTGGCCGGCCTCGCGCCCGACGTCACGTTCATCCTGCCGCGCGAGGCGGCGCCGGTGCGGTCGCGCGAGGAGTTCCGCGACGTGTGGACGCGCTGGGAGGCGCGCGGCGGGCACCTCGACGCCTGTCACGCGTGGGAGCTCGACGTCCGGCCGATCTCCGGTGCGCTGGCGACCGCGACGCACGTGGTCAGCCTCCACTTCGCCGGGCGGCCCGGCCCGGTGCGCCAGCGCGAGACGCTGGTGCTGGCGCGCAGCGAGGCCGGCGCGTGGCTGGTCGTCCACGGCCACCGCTCGCCGCACCCGTACGAGTGGGCCGGGGCGGCGCTGTCCGCGGCCGCGTAGACGCGACCGCGGGGGCCTCGAACGGCAGGCAGCCGTCGTCGACGATGCGCCGCAAACCGGCGCTGTTCGGGTTTGACGTTGCACTCAGCCGGGGAACCGAGGCGCGGGCCGCGGGCGTTGGTTCGGACGCGGCAAGGTCCGAACGCAGGAGAGACCGTGGAACATCGGGGGCGCAGGGTCGCGATCGCGGCAGCGATCATCGGATGCAGCACGCTGGGGGCCGGGGCGGTGGTCGCAGGGACGGGGGCCGGCGACGATGCCGCGCTGCAGCCCACGCGAGGACCGGCGAGCCGCGGGGTCGAGCGCAAGGTCGACCAGCTGGTCTCGCGCATGACCGTCGCGGAGAAGCTGCAGCAGATCCAGCTGCTGGCCGACAACCAGGTCACCGAGGACGACGCCCGCAACGGCGTCGGCGGCGTCTTCAGCCTCACCGACCCGGCCAAGATCGACGCGCTGCAGCACGTCGCCGTCGATCAGTCGCGGCTGCACATCCCGATCCTGTTCGCCTACGACACGATCCACGGATACCGGACCGTGTTCCCGATCCCGCTGGCCGAGGCCTCGAGCTTCGATCCCGACGTCGTCACCGCCGACGACACCATCGCCGCCCGCGAGACCGCGGCGGTCGGCATCAAGCAGATCTACAGCCCCATGGTCGACATCTCGCACGAGCCGCGCTGGGGCCGGATCTCGGAGGGCTCGGGCGAGGACCCGTACCTCGGGTCGGTCATCGCGGCGGCCCGCGTGCGCGCCGCGCAGGGCAACGACTACAGCGCGCCCGACAAGGTGGTCACCAGCCCCAAGCACCTGGCCGCCTACGGGGCCGCCGAGGGTGGGCGCGACTACAACACGACCGACGTCTCCGAGCAGCGGCTGCGCAACCTGTTCCTGCCGCCGTTCAAGGCCGCGATCGACGCGGGCGCCGACACGGTCATGTGCTCGTTCAACGCCATCAACGGGCAGCCGGGCTGCGCCAACCAGCACATCGAGTCAGACATCCTCAAGCGCGAGTGGAACTTCGACGGGTTCGTCGAGAGCGACTACACCGCGGTGGCGGAGCTGCGCGCGTGCCCGCCCAAGAACCCCGACGAGGGACCCTGCGGCCACGGCGTGGCGGCGGACGGGCCGTCGGCCGGCGCGCTGGCGCTCAACGCGGGCACCGACTCCGAGATGGTCAGCACGAACCTGCGCGACAACGGCCAGCAGCTGCTGGCCTCCGGGCAGATCTCGCGCCGCCGGCTCGACGACGCGGTGCGCCGGATCCTGCGGGTGAAGTTCCGCGCCGGGCTGTTCGACCATCCCTACGCCGACCAGACGGCGATCGCCGGCAAGACGATGCAGCCCGACGACGTCGCCGCCGCGCGCAAGGCCGCCGGACGCTCGATGGTCCTGCTCAAGAACGACGAGAGCACGCTGCCGCTGGACCCGCAGAAGTCGGTCGCGGTCATCGGCCCGCTGGGCGATGACCAGCACGACATGCTCGGCCCGTGGTGGGGCCAGGGCAAGGACGAGGACGCCGTCAGCCTCTACTCGGGCATCAAGGCCCAGAACCCGAACACGACGTTCACCGAGGGTTGCAAGATGATCGACAACGATCTCTATGACCCCGCCAACGAGTGCGGCGACGACGCGGGGTTCCCCGCTGCAGTGGCCGCAGCCACGGCCGCCGACCAGGTGGTGCTCGCCCTCGGCGAGACGCGCGGGCAGAGCGGCGAGGCCGAGGCGCGCAGCGTCATCGACCTGCCGGGCAAGCAGCAGGAGCTCATCGACGCCATCAAGAAGACCGGCAAGCCGTTCACGGTCGTGCTGTTCAACGGCCGGCCGCTGACGCTGAGCAAGGTCGTCGACTCGTCGCCGGCGATCCTCGAGGCGTGGTTCGGCGGCATCGAGGCGGGCAACGCTGCGGCCGACGTGCTGTTCGGCAAGGTCAACCCCGGCGGCAAGCTCCCCGTGAGCTTCCCAGTCAGCGTGGGGCAGGTGCCGATCTACTACAACCACGAGCCGACGGGCCGGCCGTGTGACGCGACCAGCAAGTACAACTCGCGCTACCGCGACCTGAAGACCTGCGATCCGTTGTTCGAGTTCGGCTTCGGGTTGAGCTACACGACGTTCGACATCAGCAACCTGACGTTGAACACCAAGTCGATGTCGCCGCGCGGGTCCGTCCTGGCGTCGGTCGACGTCAAGAACACCGGCACGCGCGCCGGCGACGAGGTCGTGCAGCTCTACCTGCACGACCCGGTGGCGAGCCTGTCGCAGCCGGTCCGGCGCCTGCGCGGGTTCCAGCGCGTGACCCTCGGCGCGGGCGAGTCCAAGACCGTGACGTTCCGGCTGGACGCCGCCGACGTCGGGTTCTATGACAACTCCGGCCGGTTCGTCGTCGAGCCGGGGCAGATCGACCTGTACGCAGGCGACTCCTCCGATGCCGAGCTGACCGACAGCTTCACGGTGACCGGAAGGGGGTGAGGTCAGCGCCGGAACCACCGGCACAAGGTGCATCGCCCGGCCGTCGCGACGAGGGGAACACTCGTGAAAGTGGGCCGCTGCAGCCTCGGCTGCGGCGGCCGGGTCGATGCGAACGAGAGGGTCACCATGGCTGACAGCAATCGCGGCGTCGTCTACCTCGGACCGAGGTCGGTCGAGGTGCAGGACATACCGTTCCCGTCCTGGGAGCTGCAGGCGGGGCCGGGCGTACCGCCCGAGAACGTGGGGCGCAAGCTGCACCACGGGGCGATCATCAAGATCGTCGCCACCAACATCTGCGGGTCCGATCAGCACATGGTGCGCGGACGCACCACCGCGCCGAAGGGGCTGATCCTCGGGCACGAGATCACCGGCGAGGTGATGGAGGTCGGCCGCGACGTCGAGTTCATCAAGGTCGGAGACCTCGTGTCGGTGCCGTTCAACATCGCCTGCGGACGGTGTCGCAACTGCAAGGAGCGCAACACCGGCGTGTGCGAGACGACCAACCCCGGTCGCCCCGGTGCGGCCTACGGCTACGTGGACATGGGCGGCTGGCCCGGCGGCCAGGCCAACTACGTCATGACGCCGTACGCCGACTGGAACCTGCTGCGGTTCCCCGACAAGGACCAGGCGATGGAGAAGATCCGCGACCTGACGATGTTGTCCGACATCTTCCCGACCGGCTACCACGGCTGCGTCACGGCGGGTGTGACCACCGGCTCGACGGTCTACATCGCGGGCGCCGGGCCGGTCGGCCTGGGGGCGGCCTACAGCGCCCAGCTCCTGGGAGCGGCGGTCGTGATCGTCGCCGACGCGATCGGCGAGCGGCTGGAGCAGGCGCGCTCGTTCGGGTGCGAGACGGTCGACATCACCAAGGGGGAGCCGGTCGACCAGGTCGAGCAGATCCTCGGCGTGCCCGAGGTCGACTGCGCCGTGGACTGCGTCGGCTTCGAGGCGCGCGGCCACGGCAAGGACGCGGGCGAGGCGCCGGCGACGGTGCTCAACTCGCTCATGCAGCTCACCCGCGCGGCCGGCCGGGTCGGCATCCCGGGCCTGTACGTCACCGAGGACCCGGGGGGCACCGACGAGGCGGCCAAGCACGGCGCGCTGTCGCTGAGCTTCGGCACCGGCTGGGCCAAGTCGCTGAGCTTCACGACGGGCCAGTGCCCGGTGATGAAGTACCACCGCGGGTTGATGATGGACATCCTCAACGACAAGGCCCACATCGCCGACGCGGTCAACGCGACGGTCATCACGCTCGACGAGGCGCCGAAGGGCTACGAGGACTTCGACCATGGCGCGGCGCGGAAGTACGTGCTGAACCCGAACGGGCTGATCCCGCAGGCCGCCTGATCGCCGCGGCGCGGATCCTCGGCGTCGGGGCTCGGCCCCGGCGTCGAGGGACGCGGCGGGGCTGGAGTGCAGCGGGGCTGGACATCCGCATACCGACCGGTATGCTGACGCCACGTCAGCTTGGTACGCCCGTGTACCAGCCGCCGCCCGACCAGGAGCCTCCTGCATGACCACCATCAACGGCCGCACGGCGGTCATCACCGGCGCCGGCTCGGGCATCGGCCAGGCCGTCGCGCGCCGCCTGGCCGCCCACGGCTGTCCCGTCGCGCTCGCCGATTGGAACGAGAACGGCCTCGAGGAGACCGCCGCCTCGATCGGCGGACCGGTCCTCACCCGCAAGCTCGACGTCCGCGACCGCCAGGGCCTGATGACCTTCGCGGCCGAGGTGACCGAATGGGCGCCCGTGCCCCTGGGGCTGGTGTTCAACAACGCCGGCGTCACCGTCCTCCAGGGCGTCGCCGACGCCTCGCCCGAGGACGACCAGTGGGTCTTCGACGTCAACTTCGGCGGCGTCGCCAACGGCGTCACCGCCTTCCTGCCGCTGCTGCTGGAGCAGCGCTCGGGCGTGATCGTCAACACCTCGAGCGTGTTCGGCCTCGTCGGCTTCCCACACCAGAGCGCCTACTGCGCCTCGAAGTTCGCGGTCCGCGGCTACACCGAGGCGCTGCGCCAGGAACTGCGTGGCACCGGCGTGCGCGCCGCGACCGTGCACCCCGGCGGCGTGAAGACCAACATCGTGGCCAACGCCCGCTTCCGCGCCGACCACCGCGGCGAGCACCAGGACGTCCAGTCCGCGGCCACGGCGTTCGCGGACCTCGCGCGCACGACGCCCGAGAAGGCGGCCGAGATCATCCACAAGGGCATCGAGGACGGCCGGCCGCGGATCCGTGTCGGCTCCGACGCGGTGCTGTTCGACTTCCTGGCGCGCTTCGCGCCCAACCGCTACTACGACGTCATCGAACGCCTCGAGACGCTGCTGCGTCGAGGCCGGTGACCGGCAAGGACCTGCGCATGAGCACGACGATCATCGATGGGGTGCCGCCCGGCCCGACCATGCCCATGGCACTGCAGACGCTGGGGATGATGACCCGCCAGCGGCCGTTCCTGGAACGAGCGCGCCGCCGCTACGGGAACATGTTCTCGGTCAACATCTACGGGTTGGGCAAGATGGTGATCCTGGCCGACCCGGCGCTGATCAAGCACACGTTCACGGCCGACGCCAAGACGCTGCACGCCGGTTCCCAGAGCCCGCTGCGCAGGATCCTGGGCAACCACTCGCTGCTGGGCATCGACGAGGAGTACCACCTCGAGCAGCGCAAGCTGCTGCTGCCGCCGTTCAAGGGCCAGCGGATGAAGGTGTATGAGTCGATGATCGAGCAGATCGCCGTCGACGAGATCGAGCGCTGGCCGATCGGCACGCCGTTCCAGACCACCAAGACCTTCCAGCGGATCACCCTGCGCGCGATCCTGCAGGCGGTGTTCGGCGCGACCGGGCGCCACCTGCACGAGCTCGAGGAGCTGCTGCCGCCGTGGACCGACCAGGGCCAGCAGCTGTCGCGCTTTCCGCAGATCCAGAAGGACCTCGGCCCGTGGAGCCCGTGGGGCCGCTTCCTGCGGCTGCGGGCCAAGGTCGACCGGATCCTCGACGAGCTCATCGAGGACGCCCGGCGCGACGAGCAGCTGACCGAGCGCTCCGACGTCCTGGCGCTGATGGTGCAGGCGCGCCGCGTCGACGGCAGCCCGATGACCGACGCCGAGATCCGCGACCAGCTCGTAACGATGCTGGCGGCCGGGCACGAGACGACGGCGCACACGCTCGGGTGGGCGGTCGAGCGGCTGACGCGCAACCCCGACGTGCTGTCGCGGCTGAGCGCCGAGGTCGACCAGGGCGGCAAGGCCTTCCGCGACGCGACGATCCGCGAGGTCCAGCGGATGCGGCCGGTCGTGTCGTTCGCCGGGCGCCACACCCGGAAGCCGTTCGAGGTCGGCGGCTACCGGCTCCCCAAGGGCGTGCTGATCGGCCTGAGCGCCGGGCTGACGCACTACGACCCGCAGCTCTTCGAGCACCCCGAGCGGTTCGACCCGGATCGCTTCTACGACAAGCTGCCCGAGACCTACGCGTGGATCCCGTTCGGCGGCGGCATCCGGCGCTGCATCGGCGCCACGTTCGCGCACATGGAGCTCGACGTGGTGCTGCGCGTGATGCTCGAACGCGTCGCGCTGGAGCCGACCGACGCGCCCGACGAGTCCTGGAGGTTCAAGGGCGTGGCGTGGAGCCCGGGCTCGGGCGGCCGCGTGACGGTCCATCGCCGGTCGGTGCGAGCGCGCGTGCCGGAGGTGGCGGCGGCCGCGTGACCCGCGCCCCGGCACCCGAGCCGGGCCGTGCCGCCGCCGCCGGGCTGCTGCCGACCGGCGGCGGCTTCCGCGACCGGCTGCTGGTCGGCATGGCCGAGGCGATCCGCGACGAGGGCGGCTTCC
Organism: Baekduia sp.; assembly: GCA_036009425.1. Classification (GTDB taxonomy): domain Bacteria; phylum Actinomycetota; class Thermoleophilia; order Solirubrobacterales; family Solirubrobacteraceae; genus Baekduia. The sequence continues at coordinate 21,500 of DASYLT010000021.1, forward strand.
GGGCGGTCACCGTCGCGGAGGTCGTGCGCCGCGCGCGCACGTCGCGGCGGACGTTCTACCAGCACTTCGACGACCGCGACGCCTGCTTCCTGGCGCTCTTCGACGTCGTCAGCGAGGGGCTGCTGACCACGATCGCGGAGGCGGCAACGGGGGAGGGGCCGTTCGGCGACCGCGTCGACCGGGCGATGGCCGCCTACCTCGGCGCGCTGGCCGCCGAACCGGTGCTCGCGCGCACCTGCATCGAGGAGGTCGGCTCGGTGGGACCGGACGGCACCGCGCGCGTCCGCGCGATGAACGAGCGCTGGGCGCACCAGATCATGCGGTTGGTCGAAGAGGCGCGCGAGCACGACGCGCACCTGCGGCCGCTCCCGCTGGAGGTCGCGACGATCATCACCGGCGGCTTCCGCGACCTCGTCATCACGGCGCTGGACCAGGGCCGCGACCTCACCGAGCTGCACGACGTGGCCGGCGACGTGTTCCGCCGCATCACGATGGACGGGTAGGGCGCGGCGCGACTCGGCCGGCGCCGGAACACGACCTGGAGGTCGACCACCGTCGCCACGATCATCGGGTGGTGCTGCCGGCGCCGTCCCCTTCCACCGGTAGGCTCGCTGGAAATGGTTCCTGCCGATGCCGTCCGCTTCGGGGCCGCGCTCGTGCGTCCGCAGCCCGGGCTGCCCCTGCGCGTCGCCCGCGAATGGGCGTCGACGCGCGGGACGGACTCGCGCCCGGCGCCGCCGCCGGGAGATGGGCGACCGGTCCTGCTGGTCCCCGGCTTCCTGGCCGGCGACCCGAGCCTGGCCCGGCTCGGCGCCTGGCTGCGCGGCGGCGGCTGGCGCACCTACCGCAGCGGCATCGCCACCAACGTGGACTGCATGGAGCGGATCGTCGCGCGCCTGGAGCGCCGGGTCGAGGACATCGCGGAGCGGGCGGGGCGGCCGGTGACGATCGTCGGCCAGAGTCGCGGCGGGACGCTCGGCCGGGTGGTGGCGGTGCGCCGGCCGGATCTGGTCGAGACACTCCTGACGCTCGGCTCGCCGGTGCGCGACCAACTTGGTGTTCATCCTCGCACGCGCGTCGCGGTGACGGCGGTCGGCCTGCTCGGCAGCGCCGGCGTGCCCGGCCTCTTCAGCCACCGCTGCTCGGCCGGCCCATGCTGCGCGCAGGCCCGCGCCGACGTGCTGGGCCCGTTCCCCGAGTCCGTTCGCTACCTCGCCGTGTACTCGCCAGTGGACGAGGTCGTGCGCGTGGACGCCTGCCTCGATCCGGAGGCGGAGCAGATCGCGATCCGGACGACGCATGTGGGGATGGGTGTCGATGTGCGGGTGTGGCGGGTGCTGGCGGCGCGGCTGTAGTCGTTGGCGGCTGGGCCGAGACGCAACCGGACGTTGAGATACAACGCCCACGTGCGGTTCGCCGGCGAAATCGCCTGGCCGCGAGGCTGGTCGAGCGTTCAGGCCCGCCGCTCCAGCAGCAGCGACGCCCCGAACACGCCCATGCCCGCCAGCGACAGGCCGGCCCCGACCCACATCGGAGCGGTCAGGCCCCAGCCCGCCGCGAGGACGAGGCCGCCGAGCCAGGCGCCCAGCGCGTTGGCCAGGTTGAACGCCGAGTGGTTCAGCGCCGCACCGAGCGTCTGCGCGTCGCCCGCGACGTCCATCAGCCGCATCTGCAGGCCGGTGGGGAGGATCAGGCTCATGCCCAGCAGGAAGATCGTCGGCAGCGCGGTGACTGCGTGCTGCGACGTCACGGTGAAGAGCGCGAACATCGCGGCCATCAGCAGGAAGACGCCGAACATGACCGGCACCGGGCGCCAGTCCATGAGCCGCCCGCCGAGCAGGTTGCCGGCGACCATGCCCAGGCCCCAGACCGCCAGCGCGATCGGGACGGCGCTCAGCGCCAGGCCGGTGCGGTCGGTGAGGATCGGGCTGATGTAGGAGTAGACCGCGAACATGCCGCCGCCGCCGATGGCGCCGGTCGCGACCGCCAGGAGCACCTGCGGGCGACGCAGCGCGGTCAGCTCGCGACGGAACGTCGCGGTGTGGTCGGCCGGCGCCCACGGCACCAGGCGGCCGACCGAGACGGCCGTCGCGGCGGCCAGCGTCGCGGCGCCGGCGAAGGCGACGCGCCAGCCGAAGGTCTGGCCCAGCCAGGTGGCGACGGGCACGCCCAGGACGTTGGCGACGCTGAGGCCGAGCAGCACCCGCGAGACCGCGCGCGCCTTGCGCTCGGGCCCGGCCATGTCGGCGGCGACCAGCGCGGCGACGCCGAAGTAGGCGCCGTGGGGGAGGCCGGCGAGGAAGCGCGCGCCGACCAGCATCGAATACGACGGCGCGAGCGCGCTGAGCACGTTGCCGGCGGTGAAGGCCACCATCAACGCGATGAGCAGCGTGCGCCGCGGGAACCGCGCGCCGAGGCCGGCGAGCAGCGGCGCGCCGACGACGACGCCGAGCGCGTAGGCGCTGACGACGTGGCCTGCGGTCGGAATCGAGATGTTCACGCCGGAGGCGATCTGCGGCAGCAGGCCCATCGCGACGAACTCGGTCGTGCCGATCGCGAACCCGCCGAGCGCCAGCGCGAAGAGCGCAAGGCCCAGCCGCGGCCGCGGGGACGGCGCGGGCGCGGGTGCGGGATCGGGCGGGCGCAGATCCACGGCCGGAGCCGCGGACGACTCACGGATGAGCGCGTCGGTCACGCCTCAGTGGATAGCGGGTCGGCACACGCGCTTCGGACCGGTCGGACGCGGGTCGCGCCGGGAGCCGCTCGATGTGCTGGTGGATGCACCCGATCGGGCGAGCCTGGCGCGGCGTCGCTACCCTCTGAGGTCGAGTCCGGACGCAGCGGCACTGGGCTGGCGCAGCATCCACCCCAGACATTGGAGTACCGCATGACCCCGGATCCGTCCGACGACGCGATCACGTTCGCCGACCTGGCGCTCGCCCCCGAGCTGGTCGGTGTCCTGTCGGCCCTCGGCTACGAGGAGCCCACCCCGATCCAGCGCGAGGCGATCCCGCCGCTGCTGGACGGCAAGGACCTGCTCGGGCAGGCGGCCACCGGCACGGGCAAGACGGCGGCCTTCGCGCTGCCGCTGCTCGAGCGCCTGCAGCGCAGCGGCGCGCTCGGCGGCAAGCACCCGACCGCGCTCGTGCTCGTCCCGACGCGCGAGCTCGCCACCCAGGTCTCCGAGGCCATCCACAAGTACGGTCGCGACCTCGGTGCCCGCGTGCTGCCGATCTACGGCGGCCAGCCGATCGTCCGCCAGCTGAAGGCCCTGGAGCGCGGCGTCGACGTCGTCGTCGCCACCCCCGGGCGCGCGCTGGACCACATCGGTCGCAAGACGCTGAAGCTCGAGCACCTGAGCACCGTGATCCTCGACGAGGCCGACGAGATGCTCGACATGGGCTTCGCCGAGGACATCGAGGCGATCCTCTCCGAGACGTCGCCCGAGCGCCAGACGATCCTCTTCTCCGCGACGATGCCGCCGCGCATCAACCGCATGGTCGACCGTCACCTGCGCGAGCCGATCCGCATCCAGATCGGCAGCGAGCAGCAGGCCGCCGGCGAGCCGCCGCTCGTGCGCCAGAGCGCCTACATCGTCCCGCGCGCCCACAAGCCCGCGGCGCTGGGCCGGATCCTCGACGTCGAGCAGCCGACCGCCGCGATCGTCTTCTGCCGCACGCGCGCCGAGGTCGACTCGCTCACCGAGTCGCTCAACGGCCGCGGCTACCGCGCCGAGGCGCTGCACGGCGGCATGACCCAGGATCAGCGCAGCCGCGTCCTGACCCGGCTGAAGGCCGGCACGACCGAGCTGCTGGTCGCGACCGACGTGGCCGCGCGCGGCCTGGACGTCGACTCGCTCACCCACGTCGTCAACTACGACGTCCCGGCCGCGCCCGAGGCCTACGTGCACCGCATCGGCCGTGTCGGCCGCGCGGGCCGCGAGGGCGTCGCGATCACCTTCGCCCAGCCGCGCGAGCACCGCATGCTCAAGACGATCGAGCGCGTCACGCGCACGAAGATCGCCATCGAGAAGGTCCCGACGGTCGCGGATCTGCGGGCCCGCAGGCTGGAGCTCACGCGCGCAGCGCTCCAGGAGAGCCTGACCGAGGACGACCTCGAGCCGTTCCGCGTGGTCGTCGAGACGCTGAGCGACGAGCACGACATCGTCGAGATCGCGCTGGCCGCGATCAAGCTCGCCCACGAGGCGGGCGGCGGCTCGTCCGACGAGGACGAGATCCCGCAGATGGCTCCGCCGCCGGCGCGCGAGCGCTCCGGTCCCGGGGGTGCGGGTCCGCGCGGCGGATCGGGTCCGCGCGGCGACCGGCCCGGCGGACGGCCGGGCGGCGGCGGCGCGGCGCGCCCGCGCGAGGTCGGCGAGGGCATGACGCGCCTGTTCGTGGGCGCGGGCCGCACCGCGGGCATCCGCCCGCAGGATCTCGTCGGGGCGATCGCCAACGAGTCCGGCCTGTCGGGCCGGCAGATCGGCGCGATCGAGATCGCCGACCGCTTCTCGCTGGTCGAGGTGCCGGAGGGCTCGGCCGACCACGTCGTCTCGACGCTGCGCACGAGCACGATCAAGGGCAAGAAGACGACCGTGCGCCGCGAGCGGTTCGGAGCCAAGAAGTAGGCGTACGTGTGGCGCCGTCGTCGCGCGGGCATTGGTGTCGGAGATCGCGATACCGACAGCAGGAGGACCATCGATGCCTTCCAAGGGCACCGCGCAGTGGCAGGGCGACCTCAAGGGCGGCACCGGCACGTTCAGGGCCGGCGACGACATCACCGGCAACTACGACTTCAAATCGCGCTTCGAGGACGGCCCGGGCGCCAACCCGGAGCAGCTCATCGGCGCCGCGCACGCTGCATGCTTCTCGATGGCGCTCTCGGGCGCGCTGGGCGATGCCGGCACACCGCCGGACGCGGTCGACACCGAGGCCGTCGTCACGCTGCGCTTCGTCGACGGCGCGCCGACGATCACGAAGATCGCGCTGACCACCGTCGGCCGCGTACCCGGGATCGACCAGGCGACGTTCGTCGAGCAGGCCGAGGCCGCGAAGGCGGGCTGCCCGGTGAGCCGCGCTCTGGCGGGCGTGCCGGAGATCACGCTCGAGGCGTCGCTGGCGGAGTAGGGGCGGGGCGCGGGTGGGGGGCGGGCGCCGGTGGCGCTCAGTGCGGTGCGTCGGCCGTGCTGCGGTGCGGGTTCGGAGGCAGCGACGACGGAGGTTCGCGTGGGTCCGGGCGCCGCTGGTCTGCCGTGGGCGCCGGGGCCGGGGGTCGTTCGGGCCGACCCGGGTTCGTCGAACTGGCGGGTCTTGCGGGCGAAACGCACTTCGGCGTTGTATTTCAACGCCCAGGTGCGTTTCGACTCCCGGGCGGCACCGTTCGCGCCCGAACTGGGCGCCGGCCACTCAGGCCTCCGCCGCCCCATACAGCGCCTCGATCACCCGCGCCTGCCCCAGCGCGTCGTCCCGGCCCAGCAGCGGCGCGCGCAAGCCCGCGACAGCCTCCGCGAAGTCCCGCAGCTGCAACGCATAGTGGTTGACGCGCTCCACCTCGATGCGCTGCACCGGCTCGCCCTCCCGCGCAAGCTCGATCACCGGCTCGCGAGCATGCCAGGGATCCAGCAAGCGCAACGATCCCGCGTCGCCGACCGCCTCGAGGCCGTACTGGCTCGTGAGCGCGAAGCCGCAGTCGATCGCCGCCAGGACGTCGCCGGGGAAGCGCAGCAGGCCGGTCAGGATCACGTCGACGTCCTCGCCGCCGGCGACCCGCATCGCCGCGACCTGCTCGGGCTCGGCGCCGGCCAGCGTCCGGGCGCCGCTGACGCAGTAGCAGCCGACGTCCATCAGGGCACCGCCGTCCATGGCGCGATCGAGGCGCGGGTCGCCGGGCGCGGCGACCCGTCCGGAGAAACGAGCGCGGATCAGCCCGACCCGGCCGACGGCCCCGCCGGCCAGCAGCTCCTGCGCCCGCGGCACCTGCGGGTGGTGTCGCCACATGAATCCTTCGGCGAGGATCAGCCCGGCGGCCTCGGCGACGTCGAAAGCCCGGGCCACCTCGTTCGCGCGTCGCGACAGCGGCTTCTCGCACAGCACGTGCTTGCCGGCCTCCAGCGCGCGGATCGACCACGGGATGTGCAGGTGGTTGGGAAGCGAGATGTACACCGCGTCGATCTCGGGATCGGCCAGCAGCGCCTCGTAGCTGCCGTAGGCACGCTCGACGCCCTTCTCGCGCGCATAGGCCTCGGCCCGGGGCAGCGCGCGCGACGCGACCGCGACGAAGTCCGCGGCGGAGGCGCCCAGCAGCGCGTCGTTGATCCGGGCCGTCGACAGGATGCCCCAGCGCAGGTCGGTCACCCCGCGAGGCTACCCACGACGCCGGGGCGCCCGATGCCGTGGCTCTACAGTCCAGCGCGCCATGACGGTGATCGACGACCAGCCCGCAGTGACCTCCGACGGCATCGAGCCGGGACAGCTCGAGGCCTGCCTGGCCGTGCTCGCGTACGCCGAGCAGCTGCCGGTCGACCACCCCGACTCGCTCGCGGTGCAGCGCGCCACCGGCAAGCTCTTCAAGACCGTCAAGGAGCGCCGGCGGGCGGAGCGGCGCGCCGCGGTGCTGGCCGCCGACGCGCAGGTCACCGCCCGCACCGCCACCGGCGCGCCCGGCCGGATCGACGACGAGACCCAGGGGCTCCCCCTGGTCTCGCAGGCCACCGGCGCCAGCGCCGGCACCCTGATCCAGGCCCGCGCGTGCTACGTCTGCAAGCAGCGCTACCACCGCGTCGACGCCTTCTACCACCAGCTCTGCCCGGCGTGTGCGGCGCGCCACCACGAGCGCCGCGACGCCCGGACCGACCTGACCGGGCGCCGGGCGCTGCTGACCGGCGGCCGCGCGAAGATCGGCATGTACATCGCCCTGCGGCTGCTGCGCGATGGCGCCCATACGACGATCACCACGCGCTTCCCGCGCGACGCGGTCCGGCGCTTCAGCGCCATGCCCGACAGCGCCGACTGGCTGCACCGCCTGCGGGTCGTGGGGATCGACCTGCGCAGCCCGGCGCAGGTCGAGGCGCTGGCCGACTCCGTCGCCGAGCAGGGCCCGCTCGACATCCTCATCAACAACGCCGCGCAGACCGTGCGCCGCTCGGCCGCGGCCTACGCGCCGCTGGTCGCCGCCGAGTCCGCGCCGCTGCCGCCCGGCACCGCCTGCGAGGTGCTCACCTTCGGCGCCGTCGCGGGGGGAGGCACTGCGCCCGCCGCGCTGACCGACGCGCCGTCACCGCACTGGAGTCCCACGCCCGAGGCGCTGACCGCCCTGGCGCTGACCGCCGGCTCGGCGTCGCTGGAGCGCATCCACGCCCAGAACGCGATCGACGCCGGCGGCCTGGTGCCCGACCTCCACGACACCAACAGCTGGATCCAGCGCGTCGACGAGGTCGACGCGCTGGAGCTGCTCGAAGTGCAGCTGTGCAACACGACCGCGCCGTTCCTCCTGATCAGCCGCCTGCGCCCGGCGCTGGCCGCGGCCGCCTCGCAACGCAAGTACATCGTCAACGTCTCGGCGATGGAGGGCCAGTTCGGCCGCGGCTACAAGGGCCCCGGCCATCCGCACACCAACATGGCCAAGGCGGCGTTGAACATGCTCACGCGCACCAGCGCCCAGGAGCTGCTGGCCGACGGGATCCTGATGACCAGCGTCGACACCGGCTGGATCACCGACGAGCGCCCGCACCCGACCAAGGTCCGCCTGGCCGACGAGGGCTTCCACGCGCCGCTGGACCTCGTCGACGGCGCCGCTCGGGTCTATGACCCGATCGTCCGCGGCGAGGCCGGCGAGGAGCTCCACGGCTGCTTCCTGAAGGACTACGAGCCGGCCGCGTGGTGAGCGGCCGCCCTTGCGCCTAGCTGCGCGAGTGCCACGCGGCCAGCGCGGCCCGCTCCTTGGCGGGCGCCAGGCCGTGGGCCGGGAGATCCGTGCGGAGCGTCGGGGCGCGGTCGACCGACAGCAGCCACGCCCACGTGTCGCCGACGGTCTCCGCGAGCGGGCGGATGCGCAGCCCGGCGTCGTGGGCGCGCTCGACGCCGGTCGCCAGCATCCCCGCGTACTCGTGGTCGCGCGGCAGCCAGCACGGCAGCTCGGACCACGGCTCGATGCCCTGCTCGGCGACGAACGGCTCGTCGACCCACGTGAACATCGCGTCGGTGCCGACGGCGGCGCGGCAGGCCTCCAGCAGGTTGCGCGTCGTGGCCGCGCCGGAGCGCGAGACCACGTTGAACGGGCCGCTGTGGTCGGTGGTCGCGCAGTCGAGCAGCCACGCGGCCAGGTCGCGCGCGTCGACGTACTGCAGCGGCCGGTCCGGCGGGCCGGGGGCGAGGACCTCGCCGCCGCGATCGATCCGCAGCAGCCATGCCGGCAACCGCCCGACGTCCTCGTGCGGCCCGAGGATCAGGCCGGCGCGGGCAAACACCGCACGATTCCCGAAGGCCTGCCCGATCGCGAGCTCCGCGCCGCGCTTGTCGGCTGCGTAGTCGGTGGACTCGGCGTCGGGGGACGCGTCGACGGTCGGCGCGTCCTCGTCGCCGTCGACCGGCGGGGGCGGCGCGTAGACCGACCCGCTGGAGACGTAGAGGTAGCGGGCGGCGCGGGGGGCCAGCGCGGTGGCGCTGTCGCGGGCGGCGCGGGGCGCACCCGACCACGTGTCCGCCACAACGTCCCAGTCGCGTTCGGCGAGCGGCGCCAGGTCGTCAGGGCGCAGCCGGTCACCGTGGAGGTGCTCGGCGTCCGGGTGCGCCCAGCCCCGCAGGCCCCGGTTGAAGGTCGTGACGTCCCAGCCACGGCCGACGCCGTCCTCGACGAGCGCGCGGCCGACGAACGAGGAGCCGCCCAGGACGAGCAGGCGGGTCATCGCACCAGCTCCTTCAGCCAGGCCATGGCGGCGCCCGCCACGGCACCGACGTCGGACTTCAGACCGTGGTCGCCCGCGACCTCGACGACGGTGCGCTGCCGTCCGTGCGGCGGCATCCCGAAGCGGTCGTTGACCCCCTGGATCACCAGCGTCGCAACGGTGACCGCGTCGAGCTCGCCCAGCCGCGTCTTCTGCTCGGCGTCCGGCGAACGGCGGGGCGGGTGCAGCGGGAACGCGAGGCACAGGACGCCGATGGCTCCGAGCTCCTGCGCGGTGCGGCAGGCCACGCGTGCGCCGGATGAGCGCCCGCCGGTGATCAGGGGCAGGCCGTCGAGCGCGCCGCCGTCGCGCAGTTGCTGCACCACCGAGGTCCACGCGGTGTCGAGCGTGCTCGCCGCGGGGGCGGAGCGCCGGCCGGCCACGCGGTAGGGCTGTTCGACCAGCGCCGTGGTCACCCCGGCGGCGACCGCGACGCCGGTGACCGCCTGCAGGTCGGGCGCGGTGATCGACCCGCCGGCACCGTGGCCCAGGACCAGCGCCGCGACCGGCGCGGTGCCGGGCGGCGGCGGGTGCACGTGCGCGCGGGCGAGCCCGTGCGGCGTGTCGAGCTCCAGGACGGTGGGGGCGTCGGGCACCGGGGCATCCTCGCAGCCGCGGCGCCGGGCGTGGGACGATGGAGCCCATGGCTGATGCCTCCGCGCCCGTGCGCGTCGACAAGTGGCTGTGGGCGGCGCGCCTGGTCAAGACGCGTTCGCTCGGAGCCGAGGCGGTCAAGGGCGGCCGCGTCCACGTCAACGGCCGCGCCATCAAGCCGAGCAAGGACGTGCGACCCGGCGACCGGCTCGAGCTGACCACCGGGCCGGTGCGGATCGCCGTCGTCGTGCGCGGCACCGCCGAGCGCCGCGGTCCCGCCGCGGAGGCCGCGCTGCTCTACGACGAGACCGCCGAGAGCCTCGCCGGGCGCGAGCGCTACGCCGCGCAGCGCCGACTGGAGGCCGCCAACGGCACCGACCGCGGCGGCCGGCCGACCAAGCGCGACCGGCGGCGCTTCGAGCAGACCGAGGCCGCCCGGCGGCGCGATCGATGAGTTCCGGGCCGTCCGCTCGTCCTGAGTTCTGACCCCGAAAGATCGGAGCACGTGATGAGCCTTCCCGAGATCGTGACCCAGGAGCAGTGGCTGGCGGCCCGCAAGGAGCTGCTGGCCAAGGAGAAGGCCGCGACCAAGGCGCGCGACACGCTGAGCGCCGAGCGCCGCCGGCTGCCGATGGTCGAGATCACCAAGGACTACGTCTTCGACGGGCCCGAGGGCGCGGTCGGCCTGCTCGACCTCTTCGCCGGTCGCCGCCAGCTCATCGTCGGGCACTTCATGTTCGACCCGAGCTGGACCGACGGCTGCCCGAGCTGCACGGCGGGCGCCGACGAGATGGCGCCCGGGCTGCGCCGGCACCTGGAGGCGCGCGACACCCGCCAGGTCTACGTCTCCCGCGCGCCGCTGGCCAAGTTGGAGGACTACAAGGCCCGCAAGGGCTGGACGTTCCCGTGGTACTCGTCGTTCGGCACCGACTTCAACTACGACTTCCACGTCACGGTCGACGAGCGCGTCGCCCCGTTGATGTACAACTACCAGACGCGCGAGGATCACGCGCGCAAGGGCACGGCCTACTACTTCGACGCCGAGCAGCCGATCGAGCAGCCCGGCGTGAGCACCTTCCTGCGCGACGGCGACCGCGTCTTCCACACCTACTCGACCTTCGGCCGCGGCGCGGAGTGGACCGGCGGCTCCTACGCCTTCCTCGACCTCACGGCGTTGGGGCGCCAGGAGAAGTGGGAGGAGCCCAAGGGCCGCGCGGAGCTGACCCGGGAGGCGACGCCGGACTTCGCCAGCTGACCGCCGGGCGCGCGCTCACGGGTCAGCGCGGCGGGGCGCCCGCGGCGCGCTCCAGGCGCTCGAGCGCGGCGATGAACGCCTCGGTGGCGGTCGCAGTCTCGGCGTCGGTCGGCGTCGCGCCCAGCGCGTGCAGGGCACCGAGCGCGTCGACGTAGCCGGCGAACGCCGCGGCCAGCTCCGGCGGCGTGCGGCCCTCCAGCCATCCCGCGAGCGCGGTGCTGCGCTGCAGGGCCGCCTCCCAGGTGGCGTCGATCGCGCCGGCCAGGCGCTGGATCTCGGCCTCGCCGGCGAGGCGCTCGCGGGCGCCGGCCGCGGCGGCGGCCTCGGCGACGGATCGCCGCACGCGGTCGGCGGGCGCCGCGCTCTCGTCGGCATCGGCCGCCTCGCGGCGCAGGAGGGCGCCGACCAGGGCCTGCTGGGCGGCGGCCTCGTCGGGCGCGACGTCGGCGGCCGCCACGAGCCGGATCAGCGCCAGCCGGTCGCGCGCGGCTTCGGCGAACGCCGCCTGCAGGTTCTCCAGGGCGTCGGCGAAGGGCGTGAGGTCGGCCATGCTCAGCGCACCGCGACTTCGTCGCGCAGGGCGAACGGGGCGACGAGCTCGATGCGGTCGCCGCTCCAGAACTTGCCGGGGTCGTACCACGAGGCGGGCCGGCGGCGGGGGAGCAGGCCCATGTGCTGGTAGGTCGTGGCGACGAGCTCGGCGCAGTAGATCGTCTCCAGCGACGAGGGCCGGCGGCGGAGGCGGCCGGTCACCCACTGGCGTGCCAGCCCGGGTGTCGTGGGGAACGGGCGCCCATCGAAGCGGTCGATGACCTCCATCAACCGGTCCTCGTGCTCGCGCCCGACCGTCCCGTCGAGCTGGCGCAGGAAGGCGCGCTGGCCATAGCGCTGGCCCCAGGTCGCCACGGCGTCGGGCAGCAGGTGCAGTTGCACTCCGCGCTGGCGCTCGCCGGTCCAGACGTCGGGCAGCGATCGCCCCAGCTCGGCGTGCCAGAGCAGCGGCGGCAGGTCGTCGATGGCGACCACCATGCCCACGTGGTTGACGGGGCTGTTGGTCACCGTCTGGATCGCCCGGTCTCCGAAGGACTGGCCGCGGAAGAGCCAGACGTCACCGGTCGCCGCGGTGGCGACCGCGTCGTCGAGGGCGAGGACCGTTCCGTGCATCGGCCCTAACCTACGGGCCGATGCCGATGCGATGGAAGCTCGTGGGACTCGCCGGCCTGGCCGGCGTCGCCGCCACCGGCGTGGTGGTCGCCCGCCAGCGCCGCACCCCGGTGACGCTCCCGCCCGACGAGCTGCGCGAGCGCCTGCACCGGCGCCTGGCCGAGGTGCCGGGCGCGACCACCGAGGCGCCGGGCGCGACCACCGAGGCGCCGCCCACGGCGCCCTCGCCGCCTCCCGCAGCGTCGAGGGACGACTGAACCGCGACTATCGCGGCTGAGTCGTCCCTCGACGTCTCAAGGAAGGGCCGCGCGCCTAGCGCAGCCCGATCAGGTCCACGACGAACACGAGCGTCTCGTCGGGTCCGATGACCCCGCCGGCGCCGCGCTTGCCGTAAGCGAGGTTCGGCGGGATCGTGATCCGGCGCCGGCCGCCGACCTTCATGCCCGCCACGCCCTGGTCCCAGCCCGGAATGACCTGGCCCTTGCCGAGGCCGAACTTGAAGGTGTCGCCGCGGTCCCAGGAGGCGTCGAACTGCTGGCCGGTCGCCCACGAGACCCCGACATAATGCACTTCGACGATGTGGCCGGGCGACGCCTCGTCGCCGTCGCCGACGGTGATGTCCTCCAGCTCCAGCTGGTAGGACGGGGCCTGGTCGGACGGGACCTCGACGGTGGGCTTCTCGTTGGCGCTCATGCCGGGGACGCTAGATGATCCGCTCAGCCGCCCGCGAGGACGACGTCATAGCCCTCGGCGCGCAGCACCTCGACGACCGCGTCGCGATGGTCTCCCTGCAGTTCGATGATCCCGCCCTTGGCCGAGCCGCCCACGCCGCAGCGCTTCTTGAGACGCCCGGTCAACGCCTTGAGCCCCGCGTCGTCCAGCGGGACGTTGGCCACCGTGGTGACCGCCTTGCCGCGCCGGCCGGCGGTCTCGCGCCGCACCTTCACGCGCCCGCCGCCCTCCAGCCGCGCCTTGACCTGGGGATCGCGCGCCTTGCGCAGATCCCCGTCGCTGCTGGACCAGACGACCTTCGTGTCACCCCGCTTGGCCATGGATCCGACGCTAGCGCGGATGGCGCCCGACGGGGCCTCAGGGGCCTAAGTGCGCCGGCGCGCGGGCTAAGCGTGCGAGGCCGTCAAACCGCACCGTCTGACCGATGTGGCCGGCCTGCCTCAGGGCCACCATGCTCCTATGACTTCCTCCAGCACCATCACGATCAAGCGCGCCACCGAGGTCCACGACGCCCTCCTGTACGAGCTCTCCCAGCTCGACTCCGCCCGCACGCTGCACCGGCCGGCGGTGTTCGCCGTCGTGGACGGCCGCGCGGTCGCCGCTGCCTCGCTGAGCGACGACCGCACGGTCGCCAACCCGTTCGCCGACTCGGCCGAGGCCGTGCGCATGCTGCGCGCCTACCGCGGCGCGCTGGGCGCGGGTGGCCGTCGGCGCCGCGGTGCCCGTCGCCTGCCGAGCCTGCGGCTGCGGCCCGCGATCTAGACGCCCCGCGGTCACGGCCCCGGGATACTCCGGGCCGTGACCGCCTTCGTGACGGCCGGCGCCGGCTTCCTGCTCGCCGTGCTGTGGTTCGACCTGATGTTCGACGTGCAGGCGGCCCGCGACCGTGAGCCGCCCGAGGCCGTCCTCGCCTCGATCGCCGGCTACTACGCGCGGGTCACGACTGACGCACGGCCGATGAACCGGCTCATCGCGCTGGTGATGCTGGCCACGCTGGCCGCCATCGTCGTCCAGATCGTCCGCGGCGACGAGCCGCGCTGGGCGGCCTGGGCCTCGCTCGTCCTCGCGGCCGTGCCGGTCGTCCTCGCGACGACGCGCACCCTGCCCAGCGCGGTCCGGCTCGGCACCCGCCGCGATGGGGCCGAGGTCCAGGGCCGCCTCGCCCGGACGATCCTGACCGAGCACCTCGTCTGCGCCGCGGCGATCGCGACGCTGCTCGTGGTGCAACTCGCCGCCGCGCCGTAGCCTTGCGGCCGGTGGACCACGCGACTGCGGGCCGTCCACTTCCCGCGCCCTCAGCGCCTCGACGCGGCGCGCCGCAGACCCGGCGCGTCGTCACCGCTCTGGTGCTCGAGCCGCGGGCGCGCCGGTCGGCCGCCTGACCCGAACGCGGACGCTCGGGGAAGGATGGGCGCGCGCCGTGGTCATGTCAGGCAGATCCGGACGCCTTCTCGTTCCGGCCTGACACATCGGAGAGGGATATGTCCCGTCTCACCGTTCTTGCGCTGACGGCGGTGGTGGCCGTCGGCGGCACCGCCGCCGCCGGCGCCGCCGTGGCCGCCACGAGCCCGAGCTCGCCGGCCAAGGTCGGCGTGCGCACGACCAAGCTGGGGAAGGTCCTGGTCAACAGCAAGGGCGTCACGCTCTACCTGTTCGAGAAGGACAAGAAGGGCAAGAGCGCCTGCAGCGGCGCCTGCGCCGCGGCCTGGCCGCCGCTGCTGACCAAGGGCAAGCCGACGGCGTCGGGCGGCGCGGGCACCGCGAAGCTGGGCACGACCAAGCGCTCGGACGGCACGACCCAGGTCACCTACAACGGCCACCCGCTCTACACGTTCATCAAGGACGCCAACAAGGCCGGCAGCACCCAGGGCGAGGGCCTCAATGCGTTCGGCGCCGAGTGGTACGTGGTCGGCACCAACGGCAACAAGATCGAGAAGAAGGGGAGCTAGCGGGCCGTCGAAGAACCCATCCAGGCCCGGACGCCGAGCACCGCCGGCGCGACGCACGGATGCGTGCGCCGCGCGGTGCCGGTGACGGGGTGGACGCCGAGGGCACTGCGTGGATCGGACGCATCCGCCTACCATTCGGGCGCTGCCCGGCTCCCGGGCGCGCTGCTGTCGGATCCGACCAAGGCCTAGAACGTGATCTCCACCAACCAACTCAAGAACGGCAACCACATCGAGGTCGACGGAACGATCTTCAAGGTGGTGGAGTTCCAGCACGTCAAGCCCGGCAAGGGGCCGGCGTTCGTGCGCACCAAACTGCGCCGGGTGCGCGACGGCAACGTCATCGACAAGACCTTCCGCGCCGGTGAGAAGTTCCGCTCGGTGCGGACCGAGGCCCGCAAGATGACGTTCCTCTACGGCGACGGCACCGACGCGCACTTCATGGACGCCGAGACGTTCGAGCAGACCGCGATCCCCGAGGCCGCGCTGGCGGACAAGCTGCGCTGGACCAAGGCCAACGAGACGGTCGACCTGCTGTTCATCGACGACGAGCCGGCCGACATCCAGCTCCCGTCCTCGGTCGAACTGGAGATCACGTTCACCGAGCCGGGCGTACGCGGCGACACCGCCTCGGGCGGCGGCAGCAAGCCCGCGACGGTCGAGACCGGCGCCGAGATCTCGGTGCCGCTGTTCGTCAACGTCGGAGACCGCGTCAAGGTCCAGACCGAGACCGGCGAGTACATGTCGCGGGCGTAGGGCGCCGTTCGCGCTGCCGGCGTCGGTGGCGTTCAGCTCGGGCGTTGCTCGGGCCGTGGGCGTGGTCGGCCGGCGATGACGACGCGGCATATGCGTTGGGCGCCGGCGCCGAGGGCCTGCCGCCGGCCGCCTTGGAGCGGGTGGGCCCGTTGGCTGCCGTCACACCGCGCCGAACAGGCCCACCCCCACGGCGCGCGGCACCCGCCCCGCCAGCGCGCGCGCCGGACGCACCACGGCGACTGCGCCCGCGCCTTACCCGGCGAGGACATGTCACGCGCCCCGACCGCCCGGCCCCCGTGGCGCCCTGACGCTACGCTGGCCTCGGATGTCTCGCCGTACCGATCAGCGCCGCGCCGCCGCGTTCGCCCTCTACCAGCACGAGCTGACGTCGCGCGAGCTGGACGACGTCTTCGAGCGCGACGCGACGGAGTTCACGCGCGCGCTGGCCTACGCCGCCTCGGACTACACCGCCGATCTGGACGCGCTGATCGAGCGCCACGCCAAGGGCTGGTCGGTCGACCGCATCGCCCCGCTGGAGAAGGCCATCATGCGGATCGCGCTGCTGGAGATGCTGCACCCCGACGCGGCCCCGGGCGACACGCCGATCCCGCCGGAGGGCGCGATCGACGAGGCCGTCGAGACCGCCAAGGAGTACTGCGGCGCCGACGCGCCCGGCTTCGTCAACGGCATCCTCGCCGCGGTCCTGCGCGAGCAGCGCGCGGCCGCCGGCAACAGCTGAGCACCGCCGCGCCTGCCCGCTTGGCAGAATGGTCGCCGTGACCGCCGACGACACCGCCGCCCAGCTCGACGCGCTCGTGACGCGCCTGGAGCGCACCGCCGAGCAGCTGCGCTCGGGCGACGTCTCGCCGGACGCCGCCGCGACGCTCGTGGAGGACGCCGCGTCGCTGGCCTCCCAGGCCTCCGCAGAGCTCGACCGCCTCTCGCGCGCGGCCACGGCCGAGCCGATGCCGGGCCAGGATCCGCTGCTCTGAGCGGCGCGCTCGCCGTGGCCTACCCGGACCACCTCCGGACCCAGGTCGACCGCTACCTCGACGCGCTGCGCTTCCCCAGCCGCGCGCCGCGCACCGACGGGCTCGAGGAGGCCATGCGCTACAGCCTCCTGGCGGGCGGCAAGCGGATCCGGCCGGTGCTCGCGCTGGCCACGGCCGGGGCCGTCGGGCTGGACCAGTCTCGCGTCCTGCCGCTGGCCGCCGCGCTGGAGCTGATCCACACCTACTCGCTCATCCACGACGACCTGCCGGCGATGGACGACGACGACCTGCGCCGCGGCCGGCCGACGTGCCACGTGAAGTTCGGCGAGGACGTCGCGATCCTCGCCGGCGACGCCCTGTACGCCGAGGCCTTCCGCCACCTCCTGACCGCCCAGGCCGGCGAGCCCGCCCGCGTGCTCGCGGCAGCCCGGGAGCTCGCGGCTGCGACCGGCGTCGACGGGATGGTCGGCGGCCAGTACCTCGACGTCGCCGGGGTGTCCGGGACGCCGGCGGACCTCCGGCGCCTGCACGAGCTCAAGACCGGGCGCCTGATCGCCGCGTCGGTCGTCTGCGTCCTGCTGCTCGCGGGCGCGGCCGACGACGAGGAGACGATGGCCGGCTGGCGCCGCTACGCCGGCGAGCTCGGCGTCCTGTTCCAGATCGTCGACGACATCCTCGACGTCACCGGGACCGACGAGGGCCTCGGCAAGCCGCAGGGCAGCGACGAGCGCCACGGCAAGCGAACCTACGTCTCCGAGTACGGACTGCAAGGCGCCAGGAAGCTCGCGGCGGAGTGTCATTCGGCTGCCAGGGCTACCCTGTCTGGTTCCGCTTCGCAGGGTGCGCCCGAGCTGGAGCAGATCACCGACTTCATTTTCACCCGGACCTCATGACCCCAATCGACAGACTCCTGGACCGCATCGATCGCCCGCAGGATCTGCACGGGCTGAGCGAGGAAGAGCTCCAGCAGGTGGCGCAGGAGGTCCGCGAGCACATCATCGACACGGTCGGGGAGATCGGCGGCCACTTCGGCGCCAACCTCGGGATGTGCGAGGTGACCGTGGCCCTGCACTCGCTGCTGGACTCGCCCAAGGACAAGATCCTGTGGGACGTCGGCCATCAGGCCTACCCGCACAAGATCCTCACCGGCCGGCGCGATCAGCTGTCGACGATCCGCCAGTACGAGGGCCTGGCGCCGTTCTGCGCGATCCACGAGTCCGAGCACGACATCATGGGCGCCGGCCATGCCTCGACCTCGATCGGCTACGCCGTCGGGATCAAGGAGGGCATGCGCCTGGCCGGCGACCTGGACGCCGGCAAGGTCGTCGCGGTCATCGGCGACGGCGCCATGACCGGCGGCGTCGCGTTCGAGGCGATCCACCAGGCCGGCGGCCTCGGCACGCCGATCGTCGTCGTCCTCAACGACAACGGCATGTCGATCGCGCCGAACGTCGGCGCGCTGTCGCGGTACTTCAACCGCGTCCGGCTCAACCCGAAGCTCTGGCACGCCCGCGAGGGCGTCGAGGAAAAGCTGACGACGCTGCCCGGCGGCATCGGCGCGGCCTTCGATCGCCTCGGGCCGCAGCTGAAGGAGTCCATCAAGTCGTTCTGGGCGCCGGGCCTGTTCTGGGAAGAGCTCGACTGGGCCTACATGGGCGTCATCGACGGCCACGACGTCGGCGCGCTGCGCGTCGCGCTGAAGGCCGCGCTGGAGGCGGGGCGGCCGGTCGTGGTCCACACCGCGACGGTCAAGGGCAAGGGCTTCACCCCGGCCGAGGAGGGCGGCCTGGCCGGCATGGAGCGCTGGCACGCCGCCAAGCCCAACTCCATCACCAACCGCGCGCCCACGGTCGTCAAGCCGGCCGCCGTCGCCGCGGCCGCCGCGCAGCCCGCCGCGCCGCCGCAGTACACGCAGGTCTTCGGCGAGGCGCTGATCGACGAGGTCCGCCGCGACCCTCGCGTCGTGGGCATCACCGCGGCGATGAACTCCGGCACCGGCCTCAACCTCCTGCAGAAGGCCGAGCCCGAGCACTACTTCGACGTCGGCATCGCCGAGCAGCAGGCCGTGCTGTTCGCCGCCGGCCTCGCGCTGGAGGGCCGCAAGCCCGTCTGCGCCATCTACTCCACCTTCCTGCAGCGCGCCTACGACCAGATCGTCCACGACGTCTGCCTCCAGGAGCTCGACGTCACCTTCGCCATGGACCGCGCCGGCCTCGTCGGCGACGACGGCCCGACGCACCACGGCGTCTTCGACATCAGCTACCTGCGCTGCCTGCCCAACATCACGCTCGCCGCGCCGCGCGACGAGGCCCAGCTCAAGCTCCTGCTGCGCACCGCGCTGACGCAGGGCGGACCGTTCGGGCTGCGCTACCCGCGCGGCGAGGGCGTCGGCGTGCCGTTGCCCGCCGCCGCCGACGTGCGGCCGATCACGGTCGGCACCGGCGAGATCCTCCGCGAGGGCCTCCGCGTTGCCTTGATCGGCTACGGCAGCGGCGTCGGCAAGGCGCTGGAGGCCGCCGATCTGCTCGCCGAGGGCGGCCTGGACGTCACCGTCGCCGACGCGCGCTTCGCCAAGCCGATCGACCTCGAGCTGATGCGGACGCTGGCCGGCGACCACGAGTTGCTGGTCACCGTCGAGGAGGGCGTGCTGCCGGGCGGCTTCGGCTCCGGCGTGTGGGAGGCGCTCAACGACGCCGGCGTCGCCGTCCCGCACATCCTGCGCATCGGCCTGCCCGACCGCTACGTCACGCACGGCAAGCCGGCGCTGCTGCACGCCGAGGTCGGCTTCACCGGCCGCGACATCGCGCGCCGCGTCGAGGCGGCGCTGTTCGCCGGACGTGGCGAAGTGCTCTCCGAGGCCTAGGGGAACGCTCGCCCAGGGGGCGAGGTTCCCTTGCGCGAGCTCGCGCAGGCGCTCGCTCGCGCGCGCATCTGTAGCGTGCGCGCGAGTGCTCGGCCACGTCCATCCGCAGGTCCGCGCGCTGCTGGAGGCGATGGCGAGCGAGGGCGAGCCCGAGCCGGCCGACCTCGCCTCCGAGCGGTCGGCCTACCTGGACGCGACCCTGCGCCTCGGCGGCGCGGCCGAGCCCGTGGCCTCGGCGGTCGACCTCGTCGTGCCCCACGGTGACGTCCGGCTGCCGGCCCGGGTCTATGCGCCGCTGCACGAGCCCGAGACCGACCGCCTGATCGTGTGGCTGCACGGCGGCGGCTGGTACGTCGGCGACATCCCGACCTTCGACCGCGTCGCCCGCTCGCTGGCCAACGCGTCGGGCGCCAAGGTCCTGCTGGTCGAGTACCGGCTGGCGCCCGAGCACCACTGGCCCGTCCAGGTCGGCGACGCGGACGCCACCGTCGCGTGGGCGCGCTCGCCGGCCGGTGCGCAGCAGCTCGCGATCGACCCGGGCGAGGTCGTCCTCGGCGGCGACAGCGCCGGCGGCCAGCTGGCGATCGTCGCCGCGCGCCACGCGCGCACCGACGGCCATCCGCCGCTGCGCGCGCTGCTGCTCGCCTACCCGGCGCTCGACCCCACGCTGACCAGCGAGTCCTACAGGTCGTTCGCCGACGGGCCGATGCTGACGCGCGCCGACATGCAGCGCTGCTGGTCGCTCTACCTCGACGGCCGGGGCGCCGGCGACCCCGATGCCGCCCCGCTGCTGGCGAGCGACCACGACGGCCTGCCCCCGACCTGGGTCGCGGTCGCCGAGCTCGATCCCGTGCGCGACGACGGCCTGCGCCTGGCCGACGCGCTGAGCGCCGCCGGCGTCCCCGTGCAGCGACGTACCTTCGATGGTTTGGTCCACGGCTTCCTGCGCTGGGGCGGGGTCGTGGACGCGGCCGGCGAGCTGCTCGCCTGGTTCGGCGACGCCGCACGCTCGCGCGCGCAGTCCTCAGCCGGCTGAGGCGCTCAGGTCAGGCCTGAGGCGGTCGCGTCGGCCCAGGTCAGCGCCTCGACATGGAGCACCGCGAGCTGCCCGGCGTCGAGGCTGGGCAGCGACGCCTCGTCCCACGCGCCGCGCTCGCAGCACTCGGCCATCGTCAGCGTGCGGCCCTTGCCGCCCGCGCGATCGACGAGCGCCGCGACGACGTCCTCCGACAGCGGCAGCCCGGCGACGGCCTGCTCCATCGGCTGGTCCAGCAGCGCGTCGACGACCGAGAGCATGCCGGTGAAGAAGTAGGCGTCGGCGTCGTCGGCGCCGAGGCGGCGCGCGATCGCCTCGCACGTGCGCCCGCGTGACAGGGCGGTGATGAGCACGGGGCCGCGCTGCTCGTCGATGCCCGACAGCAGCAGCAGCATCGCCCACTGCCGCACGGTCCGCGGGCCGAGCAGCACGATGGCCTGGCGGACGGACTTGATCTGGTGGCGCAGCGAGAACGCGGCGCTGTTGACGAAACGGAGCAGCCGCAGGCTCAGGCCCGGGTCCAGCGCGATGGCCTTCTCGAGCTCGTCGACGCTCGTCTCGGCGGCCGAGATGCCGGCGGCGAGGCGCAGCGCGCCGATGCTGGCCGTCGGGACGTTGTGGCCGACGATCTCGCGCGGCCGGCAGACGAAGTCGCCCTGGAAGAGCTCGAAGCCGGCGTCGGCGCAGCGGTCGTGATCGGTGTGCGACTCGACACCGTTGGCGACGGGGCGCAGGCCCCGCGCCCGGATCCGGGCGACGATGGTCGTCAGCTGGCCGGCGCCGAAGCCGGCGGCGTCGACCTTGGCCAGCGCGGCGAAGTCCAGCAGCGGCTCGGCCGACGGCTGCCCGGCGTAGCCGTCGAGGGCGAGCATGTAGCCGTGCTGGCGCAGGCGCGCGAGGCGCTCCAGCAGCGGGCCGTCGGGCACGCGGTCGGCCGCGATCTCCAGGACCACGCCCTCGGGCCCGAACGGCAGCGGGTCCATCGCCAGCAGGAACTCGGTGGTGACGTTGAGGAAGGCGGGCGCGCCGCCCGTGGCGCTGCGCAGGCCGAGGTCGCTCAGCGCGCTGGCCGCGACGCGCGAGGTCGCGGCGTGCGGGCTCTCCTGCCCCTCGCCGCGGTAGAGCAGCTCGTAGCCAGCGAGGCGGCTGTCGGCGTCCAGGATCGGCTGGCGCGCGAAGAGGACTTCGGCGTCGTGGGACTCGGCGGTGAGGGGCGCGGTGGCCGCCAGGGCGAGGTGCTCGGCCATCACACCGGTCATCGGTCGACGGCACCGATTCCTGAGCGATGAGCCGTCAGGCTCGAAGGGCCGTCCGCTGCGCTTGACCAAAGAGAAACGGCCCGCCGGGAGAGGCAGGCCGTTTCAGGGGAGGAGAGATACTGCTATGTGTGTCGTATGTGGGACCGGCCGAGGCCGGCGAGCGATGAGAGAAGTCTGGGTGCCGCTGCGATCTGGTGGACCGCCTCTTCGCTGAACACAAGATGCCTCATGTGCGGGCGACGCACTGTGATCACGGACACAGTGGCGCGGTCTCCGCACCGATCCGAGCCGCCGAAACGCGCGCCGCCCATGCCCGGGGGCGGGGTCGGCAGGCCACGCCGGTACGGTTTCCGTCGTGGCCAAGCTCCGGTTGGACACCCTGCTGCACCAGCGCGGCCTGTTTCCGTCGCGCTCGCGCGCGGCCGCGTCCGTCATGGCCGGCGAGGTGCGGGTGGGCAGGAGCGGCTCGCGGACGGTCAAGCCCGGGCACCTCGTTCCCGACGACGTGGTCGTCGAGGTCGACGAGCGCCCGCGGTTCGTCTCGCGCGGCGGCGTCAAGCTCGCCAACGCCCTCGCGGCGCTGGGCGTCGAGGTCGCGGGGCGCCGCGCCCTGGACGTGGGCGCCTCCACCGGGGGCTTCACCGACTGCCTGCTGCAGGAGGGTGCGGCGCACGTCGTGGCCTACGACGTCGCCTACGGCGAGCTGGACTGGTCGCTGCGGACCGACGACCGCGTCACCGTGATCGAGCGCGCCAACGCGCGCACGATGGACCCCGACGAGCTGCCCTACGCTCCCGACCTGATCGTCGCCGACGTGTCGTTCATCTCCCTGACGAAGGTGCTGCCCGCCGTGCTCGCCTGTGCCGCACCGCGCTTCGACGCGCTCACGATGGTCAAGCCGCAGTTCGAGGTCGGTCGCGAGCGGATCGGCAGCGGCGGCGTCGTACGCGATCCGGAGGCGCGGTGCGCCGCGCTGGTCGACGTCGCGCGCGCGGTCCGCGACCGCTCGGGCGTGTCGGTGCTGGGCTTCGTCTCGTCGGGCCTGCCCGGGCCCAAGGGCAACCGCGAGTCCTTCGCGTGGCTGGCCGAGGCCGGCCGTGCCGGCGCGCTGGACGACGATGGCCTCGTGGCCGCCGCGGCCGCCACCGAGACCGCGGTGCAGGCATGAAGCAGAACACCGCCACCGTGCTCACGCACGGGCGGCCCGAGCAGACCGGCACGGCCCTGGACTCGCTGCGCCAGGCGGCGATCGACGCGGGGTACGTGCTGCGCTTCGACCGCGAGGAGGTCGCCAAGCACGACCTCCAGCCGGCCGAGGGGCTGGAGCTCGACGCGCCGCTGAGCGACGACGTCGACCTCTGCGTCGTGCTGGGCGGCGACGGGACCATCCTGCGCGCGCTGCGCCGCTACGCGGGCACGAGCGTGCCGGTCTTCGCCGTGAACTTCGGCGAGGTCGGCTTCCTGGCGACGATCGACCCCGACGAGGTCGGCGACGGGTTCGCCAAGGCGTTCCGCGGCGAGTTCGACGTCATGACGCTCCCAGCGCTGGCGCTCGAGACGCCCGGTGGCGCGCAGGCGGCGATCAACGACGTGTCCTTCCATCGCAAGCTGGGGGAGCGGGTCGCGACGCTGGCCTACGTCGTCGACGGCCAGGAGGTCGGCAGCGTGCGCTGCGACGGCCTGGTGATCTCCACGCCGGCCGGGTCGACGGGCTACAACCTCGCCAACGGCGGCCCCGTGCTGGCGTGGGGCGTGGAGGGCTACGTCGTGTCGTTCATCGCCCCGCACTCGCTGACCGCGCGGGCGCTGGTGGTGTCGCCGACCGACGTCCTGGAGGTGCACAACCGGTCGCTGGAGCCGGTCGACATCTCGATCGACGGGCGGCCGGCCGGCGAGCTGGGACCGGGGGAGGCCCTGGCGTCGCGGTTCGTGCGCGAGGCGGCCGACCTGGCGCAGGTGCCGGGCGCGTCGTTCTACCAGCGCGTGCGCGAGCGGTTCGGGCGCCTGGCGTCGTAGGACGCGCGACGCTGTGGCGGAACTGCGGACGAACACGTGTTCGTCCGGAGCCGCTGGTAGACCATGCGGCGTGCTGCACGAGCTGCGTGTCGAGAACCTCCTGCTGATCGAGCGGGCCGAGCTGCGCCTCGCTCCCGGGCTGAACGTCCTGACCGGCGAGACCGGCGCGGGCAAGACCGTGCTGGCCCATGCGCTCGACCTGCTGCTCGGCGGCCGGTCCAAGTCGGGGATCGTGCGGCCGGGCGCCGCCGAGGCCTACGTCGAGGGCGTGTTCGACCTGCCTCCGGGGCTGAGGGAGCTGCTGGGCGATCGGGTCGCGCCCGACGCCGACGAGCTCGTGCTGGCGCGTCGGGTGTCGGCCGAGGGCAGGACGCGCGCCTACCTCAACGGGCGCTCGGCGTCGGTGGGTGACCTGCGCGAGGCGGCCGAAGGGCTGATCGCCTTCTACGGCCAGCACGAGCACCGCAAGCTCATGCTGGCCTCGTCGCAGCTGGAGGTCCTGGACGGCGCCTGCGGGGCCGAGCAGTCGGCGCGCCGGGCGCGCTACGCGGCGCTGCACGGGCGCGTGCGCGCGCTGGAGGGGTCGCTGGAGGAGCTGCGCGAGCGCGCCGGCGCCCGCGACCGCGAGCTGGACCTGCTGCAGTTCGAAGTAGCCGAGATCGACGCGGCCGAGCCCTCGGAGGCCGAGGAGGCGGAGCTGACCGCCCGGCGTGACCGGCTGCGCCACGTCGAGGCGCTGCGCGCGGCGGCGCTGGGGACAGCCGAGGCCGTGACGGCCGACGAGGGCGGGGTCGCCGGGGTGCTGGCCGGCGCGGGTGCGCTGCTGGACGGCGTCGCCGGCGTGGACCCGTCGCTCGATGTCCTGGCCGACCGCTGGCGCGCGCTCGCCATCGAGGCCGACGACCTGGCCGGCGAGCTGCGCGGCTATGGCGAGGGCCTCGAGGCCGAGCCCGGCGGGCTCGACGTGATCGAGGAGCGGCTCGGAGCCTGGGACCGGCTGAAGCGCAAGCACGGCGGGACGATCGCCTCCGTGCTGGCCCACGCCGAAGAGTGCCGCGCCCGGATCGCCGAGCTGGACCGCGCGGAGGTCGCGCTGGAAGAGGCGCAGGCCGAGCTGGGGGAGGCGCGCCAGGCGCGCGAGGCGCTGGCGCTCAAGCTCCGTGCCGCGCGCGCGAAGGCGGCCAAGTCGCTGGCCAAGGACGTGCGCGGACGGCTGGCCGAGCTGGCCATGGAGGCCGCGAGCTTCGAGATCGCGCTGGCCGACCGCGAGGCCGGCGCCACGGGCGCCGACGCGGTCGAGTTCCTCATCGCCCCGAACCCGGGCGTGCCCCCGGCGCCGCTGCGCGAGACGGCGTCGGGCGGGGAGCTCTCACGGGTGATGCTGGCGTTGATGGGCGCCGCCAACGACGGATCGGGCGCCGTCCTGGTCTTCGACGAGGTCGACGCCGGCATCGGCGGGCACACCGCCCGCGCGGTGGGCGAGCAGCTGCGGCTGCTGGCCGCGGGCCGTCAGGTCGTGTGCATCACGCACCTGCCGCAGGTCGCCTCGCTCGCGGCGCGGCACTTCTCCATCGCGAAGGACACCGGCCGTGAGCCGGCCGTCACGACCGTCGCACAGCTCGAGGAGAAGCAGGTCGTCGGCGAGCTGGTCCGGATGCTCGGGGCGCCGGCCGACGACGTCGCGGCGCGGCGCCACGCCAAGGAGCTCCGGAAAGCCGCGTGACCACGACCACTCGGGCTCGATTGCGACCCGAACGGTCGTGGCTGACGGTCGACGCCGAAGTGCCGGCGTACGGCCGTACGTCAAACTCGGTGGCGGCCGTCAGGCGCGGGCGGGCGGCTCGGAATCGAGTTCGAGGGCGCAGCTGTTGATGCAGTACCGCATGCCGCCCTTGTCGGCCGGGCCGTCGTCGAAGACGTGGCCCAGGTGGCCGCCGCACTTGGCGCAGACGGCCTCGGTGCGGACCATGCCGTGGGAGGCGTCGGTGCGCAGCTCCACGGCCTCCGCGAGCGCCGGGTCGGTGAAGCTCGGCCAGCCGGAGCGCGAGTCGAACTTGTCATCGGAGCGGAAGAGCTCGGCCTGACAGCCGGCACAGCGATAGACGCCGGGCTCCTTGGTGTCGACGTACTTCCCGGTGAAGGGCGGCTCGGTGGCCTGGCGGCGCAGCACGGCGTACTGGTCGGGCGAGAGCTCCTCGCGCCACTGATCCTCGGTCTTTGCGATCTTGTCCATGCCTTCTGGTCCTCGGTGGGGCTCTCCACATTACGTCGTCCGTCAGGACGGCTACCCTGGCTTCCTTGGATCGCGTTGCCCCGTTACCCCTTCCGAGACGAGTGACCAGTGCCTGAAGCCCACCGCAAGACCCGCTACATCTTCGTCACCGGAGGTGTCGTCTCGTCTCTCGGAAAGGGCATCGCAGCGGCGTCGATCGGCCGGCTCCTGGTCGCCAAGGGCTTCACGGTCGGCCTCCAGAAGTTCGATCCGTACATCAACGTCGACCCCGGCACGATGTCGCCCTACCAGCACGGTGAGGTGTTCGTCACCGAGGACGGTGCCGAGACCGACCTCGACCTCGGCCACTACGAGCGCTACACCGACTCGAACGCCAGCCGGGCATCGAACGTCACGGCCGGCGGCATCTACAACTCCGTCATCCGGCGCGAGCGCCGCGGCGACTACCTCGGCGGCACGGTCCAAGTCGTCCCGCACATCACCGACGAGATCAAGCACCGCATCAAGCTCATCGGCGAGACCAACGACGTCGACTTCGTCATCACCGAGATCGGCGGCACCGTCGGTGACATCGAGTCGCTGCCGTTCCTCGAGGCGATCCGCCAGTTCCCCGTGGACGTCGGCCGGCGCAACACGATGTTCCTGCACCTCACCCTCGTGCCCTACATCGGCCACGCGGGCGAGCTGAAGACCAAGCCGACGCAGCACTCCGTCAACGAGCTGCGCCGCATCGGCATCCAGCCCGACATGCTGCTCTGCCGCGCTGAGAACGAGCTCGACGTCGACATCCGCAAGAAGATCGCGCTGTTCGCCTCGCTGCCGCTGGAGGCCGTCGTCTCCGCGGTCGACGTCGACAACATCTACAAGGTGCCGCTCTGGTACGCCGACCACGACGTCGACGACTTCATCTGCGAGTACTTCGGCATCGAGGACGCGCCCGAGGCCGACCTGACCGCCTGGCGCGAGCTGATGGAGAACGCCGATCGGGCGACCCAGACGGTCAAGGTCGCCCTCGTCGGCAAGTACGTCGCGCTCGAGGACGCCTACAAGTCGGTCACCGAGGCGCTCGGCCACTCCGGCTTCCTGCACGAGTGCAAGGTCGAGGTCGACTGGGTCGACTCCGAGACGCTGGAGAGCGACGAGATCGCGATCCAGCGCCTGAGCCAGGCCGACGGCATCCTGATCCCCGGCGGTTTCGGCGGCCGCGGCATCGAGGGCAAGATCCGTGCCGCGCGCGTCGCCCGCGAGCGGCGGATCCCGTACCTGGGCGTCTGCCTGGGGATGCAGATCGCGGTCTGCGAGTTCGCCCGCCACGTCGCCGGCATGCCGGGCGCCAACTCGACCGAGTTCGACATCGAGACCGAGTGGCCCGTGATCGACCTGCTGCCCGAGCAGAAGGAGGTCTCCGACCTCGGCGGCACGATGCGCCTCGGCGCGGATCCGGTGAAGGTCCACCCGGGCACCGCCGCGCACGAGATCTACGGCGAGGCCGTCATCTACGAGCGCCACCGCCACCGCTACGAGGTGTCGATCTCGCTGCGCAAGCGGCTGGAGGGCGCCGGGCTGATCGTGTCGGGCACGTCGCCCGACGAGCGCCTGGTCGAGATGATCGAGCTCGACGACCACCCGTTCTTCGTGGCCTCGCAGTTCCACCCCGAGTTCAAGTCGCGCCCCGAGCGTCCCGCGCCGCTGTTCCGCGAGTTCGTGCGCGCCGCCCTGCGCCGCGCCGAGGACGCTCACCCCGAAGGCGAGGTCCGCGCCTCGCGCTCGTCGATGGAGGCCGCGGCCGCCGAGTCGCGGTGAGGCGCAGCTCCGAGGCGGAGCGCCGCCGTCTCAACGAGGTCTTCGCCGAGCTGTGCGCGATCCCGTCGCCCTCCGGGCACGAGGCGGCGGTCGGCGCGCGCGTCACGGCGCTGCTGGAAGCCGCCGGCTACGCCTGCACCACCGACGAGCACGGCAACGTGTTCACGCGCTACGAGCGGGGCACAGGCCCCACGCCCGGGGAGTCAGTCCCCACCGAGCGGCGCTCCGTGCTGCTCTGCGCCCACCTCGACACGGTGCCGCACGGCGCGACGCCGATCGAGCCGGTGCTCGTCGACGACGGCTGGGAGAACCGCCACGACGCGATCCTCGGCGCCGACAACAAGGCCGCCGTCGCGGTGCTGCTGCTCGCTGCCGAGCGCGCGCGGAACCCGGCCCACCCGCCGGGCCCCGTCGACCTCGAGCTGCTCTTCACCGTGCGTGAGGAGACGGCGCTGGCCGGGGCCAAGGCCTTCGACGTCTCCCAGCTGCGCAGCCCTTACGGCTTCGTCTTCGACCACGCCACGCCGATCGGCGAGATCGTCATGGCCTCGCCGACCTACTACCGACTCGAGGCCGAGTTCCGGGGTCGCGCCGCGCACGCCGGGATCCGTCCCGAGGACGGGCGGTCGGCGATCGTCGCCGCCGCGCGCGCCGTCGCCGCGATGCGCCACGGGCGCCTCGACGAGGAGACCACGGCCAACGTCGGCTGGATCTCGGGCGGCTCCGCCGGTGCGACCAACGTGGTCGCCGAGCGCTGCGCCATCCTCGCCGAGACGCGGTCGCTGGATCCCGCCAAGGCAGAGGCAGCGGTGGCCGAGATGGTCGATCACTGCCACGACGCCGCGAACGAGCCGCTGTGCGAGGCCGACCTCGACGTCACCGTCGAGCGGCTCTTCGACGGCTACCGTCACAAGCCGAGCGCGCCCGCCGTGCTCGCCGCCCAGCGTGCGCTGGACGCCTGCGGGTACACGCCGCGTTCGATCGCCTCGGGCGGGGGCTCCGACGCCAACGCCTTCGAGGTCGCCGGGCTGCCGACGGTCTGCCTGGCCAACGGCACCGAGCGCAACCACGAGCCGACCGAGCGCGTCAGCGTCGCAGCGCTCGAGGGCATGCTCGACGTCACCTATGCGCTGATGGACGCCGTCGCCGCGGGGTAGGGCAGAGCGCATGGCCCACCACGAGCGCACCTTCGAGCGGATCGGCAGCGAGACGCTGTTGCAGGGACGGATCGTCACCGTCACCAACGACACCTTCCGCTACGCCGACGGCGAGACCTCCGAGCGCGAGATCGTCCACACCGCCGGAGCGGTCGGGATGGTCGCCATCGACGAGGACGCGATCTGGCTGGTGCGCCAGCCGCGCGAGCCGGTCGGCGACCCCGACAGCCTCGAGATCCCCGCCGGCCGCTTGGACCGGGACGGCGAGACGCCGCTGGAGTGCGCTCAGCGCGAGCTGGCCGAGGAGATCGGCAAGGCCGCCGACCGCTGGACGCCGCTGAAGAGCTACCGCTCGTCGGTCGGCTTCACCGACGAGGTCGTCCATCTCTTCCTCGCCGAGGGCCTGCACGACGCCGACGGCGACCACGACTCCGGCGAGGACGAGCGGATCGAGATCGTCCAGTGGCCACTGGCCAGCCTGGCCGCGGCGATCGACGAGGCCCGCGACGCCAAGACGCTCATCGGGCTGCTGCTGCTGGAACGGCAGCGCGCGAGCCGCTGAGCATCGAGCTCGTCCAGGTACGGCTACCTCCACACCTGCGCGCCGGCACGTGACCTTCTCCCCGAGGGCCCGTTCCACGAGCATGACCCGCAAGAACCTCCTTTTCCTCGCCCTGATCGCCGTGGCCGTGACCGGTTCCTCGGCCGCCACCGCCGGCGCCGCGATCAAGAACCCCCAGCCCGACGCCGCGATGCGCAAGGGCATCCGCGACGTCGCCCGCATCTCGGCCGGCGGCGCCACTGCGTCGAAGATCGAGGTCACGTGCCCGCCGGTCAAGAAGGTCAACCAGCAGCGCAGCTGCACCGGCACGTTCCGGCTGACCAAGGACGGGCGCAGCGCCGACTACACGCTCACGTCCCGCAACCACGTGCTCCGGATCTCCAAGGGCGCGATCGAGTACCGCGTCTCGGCCAAGGCGGATCACAAGGTCAAGGGCCTGCCGGGCTCGACGGACCTCGCCGGCTTCCTCCAGTAGGACCGCTCGGTGGCCGACCGGCAGGTTCCTTGCAGCGCGAGGACCAGGCCGGTCGGCCCCGAACCAGACACCATGGCCGTCGCCCCGGCACCGCCCGCATCGCGGGCCCTCGAGCATCACGTGCTCGACTTCCTCGCCTACCTCGAGTTCGAGCGCGGGCTGTCGCGCAACACCCTCGATGCCTACCGCAGCGACCTGCTGCAGTTCGGCCAGCACCTGCGCGCGACGCAGACCGACGTCCTGGAGGCCCAGCACAGCGACCTGGCCGGCTTCCTCGATGCGCTGGCCGCGGGCAGCGACGATCGTCCGGCGGCGCGGCCCGCCACCCTCCAGCGCAAGGCCGCATGCCTGCGCTCGTTCTACCGCCACCTGCGACGCGAGTCGATCGTCACGCACGACCCGACCGCCGACCTGCGGGCTCCGCGCAAGAGCCAGCGGCTGCCGAAGGTCCTCTCGCGCGGCGACGTCGACCGCCTGCTGCGGGCGCCGAAGGGGACCGATCCCAGCGCCCTGCGCGACCGCGCGCTGCTGGAGCTCATGTACGCCTGCGGGCTGCGCGCCAGCGAGGCGATCGATCTCGAAGTCGGCGACCTCGATCTCAAGGCCGGCGTCCTGCGCGCCCGCGGCAAGGGCTCCAAGGAGCGCCTCGTCCCCGTGGGCCGCGAGGCGATCGCCGCCGTCACGCTGTACCTGCAGCGCGGACGGCCGGCGCTGACCGCGACGACCGACGATCGGCACCTGTTCGTCAACCGCCGGGGAACCGGGCTGACGCGCCAGGGGCTGTACAAGATCGTCCAGCGCCACGCCCGCGCGGTCGGCATGGAAGACCGGATGAGCCCCCACACGCTGCGCCACACCTTCGCGACGCACCTGCTGGCGGGCGGCTGCGACCTGCGCGCCGTGCAGGAGATGCTCGGGCACGCCGACATCGCGACCACCCAGATCTACACCCACCTCTCGGCGGAGCGGCTGAAGGACGTGTATTTCAACGCCCATCCGCGCGCGGGAGGGTCGGGGTCGTGACGGCGATGTCGCGGATGGGCCCACA
Source organism: Baekduia sp. (assembly GCA_036009425.1). Taxonomy (GTDB): domain Bacteria; phylum Actinomycetota; class Thermoleophilia; order Solirubrobacterales; family Solirubrobacteraceae; genus Baekduia. Next base: position 52,332 of record DASYLT010000021.1, read on the forward strand.
TCCGCGCGCGGGGGGAACGCCGGCGTGACCGGCCTGAACAACCGTCCAGACGGAGGCGGATGAACGTCCATTCCGGCGTCGGTCCGTGTCACGATGAACGGTCCATGCGTCGACCCGCCTCCTTCGCCCTGACCGCCGTGGCTGCGGCCGCCCTCGCCGCCGGCTGCGGCGGCGACACGTCGTCCCCCGCGGCGACGAAGGCCCCGGTGCCCGTCTCCGACACCAGCGGCGACTACCCGGCGCAGGGCATCAGCTTCACGGCTCCGACCGGCTGGACCGTCGGTTCCGGCAAGGGACACCTCGTCGCCACCGCCCAGGCCGGTCAGGCGACCGTCGCCGTCTGGCGCTACCCGCGTGGCCCGAAGCTGCCCAAGAGCCAGGCGGAGCTGAAGGCCGCGCGCGACGCGTTGCTGATCGCGGCGCGCAAGCGCGACGTCACCTTCGAGCAGATCAAGACCGCGCCGACCCAGATCGCCGGCCAGCCCGCCGTCCAGATCCGCGCTCGCGAGCACATCGCCGGACAGCCGCGCACGGTCCGCTCGACCCACATCTACGCCCACGGCGCCGAGATCGTCATCGACGCCTACGCCGACGCCGACAGCTTCCGGCAGACCGACGCCGCCGTGTTCCGCCCGCTGTTGCGGTCGCTGCGCGTGAGCAAGCCTGCGTCATGACGGTGCGGGTCGCCGTCGTCGTGCTGGACGCCTGCGGGGTGGGCGCCCTGCCGGACGCCGCCGACTACGGGGACGCCGGCAGCGACACGCTGCCCCACGTCGCGCGCGCCGTCGGCGGCCTGAAGCTCCCCAACCTGGGCCGGCTCGGCCTCGGCAACATCACGTCGATCCTCGGCGTGCCGGCCGCCTCGGCGCCGGCGGTCCACGGCCGCCTGCACCCGCTCGGTCCCGGCAAGGACTCGACCACCGGCCACTGGGAGCTCATGGGTGCGGTGACGCCCACGCCGCTGCCGACCTACCCCGAGGGCTTCCCGCCCGACGTGGTGGCGCGCATCGAGGACGCCAGCGGCCACACGTTCTGCTGCAACCGCCCCTACAGCGGGACGGCGGTCATCGACGACTTCGGCGAGCACCACCTGCAGACCGGCGAGCTGATCCTCTACACGTCGGCCGACTCGGTCCTGCAGATCGCCGCCCACGACGAGGTCCTCCCCGAGCCGGAGCTGTACGCCGTGTGCGAGGCGATCCGCGGCGTGATGGTCGGCGAGCACGCGGTCGGCCGCGTCATCGCCCGCCCGTTCACCGGGCGCCCTGGAGCGTTCCAGCGCACGACGGGCCGCCGCGACTTCTCGGTCGACCCGCCGTCGCGCACCTACCTCGACGAGCTCCACGACGACCGCGTCCCCGTGCATTCGGTCGGCAAGGTGCACGACCTCTTCGCCGGCCGCGGCATCGACGTCGCGCACAAGGGCAAGACCAACGAGCAGGCGCTGGAAGCGACGACCGACCTGCTGCGCACGCTCGAGCACGGGCTGATCTTCACCAACCTGGTCGAGACCGACCAGCTCTACGGCCACCGCAAGGACGTCGAGGGCTTCCACGCCGCGCTGCGCGAGATCGACGAGGCCGTGGGGGAGTGGGTGCGCCTGCTGCGCCCCGAGGACCTCCTGATCCTCACCGCCGACCACGGCGTCGACCCCGACACCGACCACAGCGACCACACCCGCGAGTACGTCCCGCTCCTGGCCGTCTACGCCGACGGCGACGCCCACCGCCACGACGGCCCGATGGCCGACGTCGGCGCGACCGTCCTGCAGTGGCTGACCGGCCGCGAGGTCGCGGAGATCCCGGGCGTTCCGCTCACCGGCGGCGGCTTCAACACCGCCGACGCGCTCAGCGCGGTTCCGCCGGTGTAGCCCTCCGCCGCGCCGCCTACCCTGATGGGCAGCGATGCCCGAGCTGCCCGAAGTCGAGACGATCCGCCGCCAGCTGGCGCCCCATCTGGAGGGGCGGGTCCTGGAGCGGCTGGAGATCCCCGACGCGCGCTGGTGTGCGCCGGTCGGTCCCGCCGACCTCGGCGAGGCGCTGCAGGGGCGGCGCATCGAGCGCCTCAGCCGCCGTGGCAAGTACTTCGTCTTCGAGCTCGAGGACGAGGTCTTCCTGCTCGTCCACCTGCGGATGACCGGGACGCTGCTGCTGGACTGCGCGCCCGACACGCCCTACCAGCGCGTGCTCTTCACGCTCGACGACGGCCACGTGCTGCGCTTCTGCGACCCGCGCCGGTTCGGTACCGGCGAGGTCGTCCTGGGCGCCGAGGCGCTGGAGGAGTTCTTCGCAGGACGGTTGGGCATCGAGCCGCTGGGTCCGGAGCTGACCGGCGCGCGGCTGCGCGCGCTGGCCCGCGGGCGCCGCGCGCCGATCAAGGCGTTCCTGCTGGACCAGCGCCACATCGCCGGCGTGGGCAACATCTACGCCGACGAGGCGCTGTTCCGGGCGCGGATCCACCCGCTGCGGCCCGCTGGGAAGCTGACGGGTCCGCAGTGCGAGGCGCTCGCCGTGGCGGTGCAGCTGACGCTGGCGGCAGGCATCGACGCGGGCGGGTCGACGATCGACGACTTCCGCCATCCCGACGGCGTGTCGGGCTCGTTCCAGTACGAGTTCCTGGTGCACCTGCGCCGCGGGGAGCCGTGCCACACCTGCGGCACGACGGTCATCAAGATGGT
>DASYLT010000022.1:0-16309 GCA_036009425.1 Baekduia sp.
TTGAGGTTCTTCTCACCGCTGCGATCCAGACGACCCGTGGAGGGGTCGATGCGCTTCTGGACGGCGGCGTCCGGGACTTCCTTGACCAACACGGCGATCTTCACGGTGTCAGTGCCTCCTCTGGCGAACGAACGACCGGCAACATGGTACCTGCTCCGTTGACTGACGAGTCAATCGGTAGCGGGAACCGTACCGGTCCTGGGTTTCTCAGGCCAGCCCGATAGCCGTTGACTAGGCGCCCGTACGGGGCGACTGCTCGACCGAGGACCGGATGAAGTCGATGATGTCCTGCGTGGGCGCGCCCGGCGTGAAGACCTCGGCGACGCCGAGTTCCTTCAGCGGCGCGATGTCGTCGGCGGGGATCGTCCCCCCGACGGTGACCAGCACGTCGTCGATGCCCTGCTCGGAGAGCAGCTTGACGATGCGCGGCACGAGCGTCATGTGCGCTCCGGAGAGGATCGACAGCCCGACGGCGTCGGCGTCCTCCTGGATGACGGTCTCGACGATCTGCTCGGGCGTCTGGTGCAAGCCCGTGTAGATGACCTCCATGCCGGCGTCGCGCAGGGCACGGGCGATGATCTTGGCGCCGCGGTCGTGTCCGTCCAGGCCAGGCTTGGCGACGACGACGCGGATCTTGCGCTGGGTGGGAGTCGCAGACATCTTTCGGGTCCTTCCAGGGCGGGTCCCCCGGCCCGGAGGCGGCGGGATCGTACCGCTCCGCCGGGCAAGCGCGCGTCCCGGGTAGGCTGCCCTGCGGGATGGCGGAGATCGAGGTCGGCGACGTGGTGCTCGCACGGGGAACGACCGGGCGCTTCCACGCGGTCGTGTCGGGCGTGCGCCTCGGGCGCCTGATGGTGGAGCGCTTCGACGGGCGGCCGGCCGGGCCGCTGTCGCCGCGCGACGTGGTGACGGTCTACAAGCCGGCCGGGCCGCCGAGCGCGGAGACCCGCACGCGGCGGCTCCGGCCCAGCGGCCAGCTCAAGCTCGACCTCGAGTAGCGCGCGGGGCGCGCCGGCGGGCGGGTGCTACTTGACCTTGATGGTCATCTTCATGTCGGGCGCGTGGATCGTGCAGAGGATCGTGTAGGTCCCCGCCTTCGTCAGCTTCTTGGAGTAGCTGCCCTTGACCTGGGTCGTCGAGGAGAACTTCGCCGGCCCCTTGGTGACCTTCACGTTGTGCGGGGCCGTGCCCTTCCACACCCACTTGACCGTCGTGCCCTTGGACACGGTGATCGACTTGGCGACGAACTTGTTGTCCTTGACCTGCACCGACTTGGTGGCGGCCAGGGCCGGGATGGCCAGGGCGCCGGCGGCCACGGCCGTGGCGGCGCCGACGGCGACGAGCTTCTTCATGTGGATGGGTCTCTCCTCGGGGCGTTTCGGGACAAGGCTCTAGAACACCGGGGTCTCGGTGTAGGAGCCGAACACTTCCTGCAGCGCACCGATGATCTCACCCTCGGTGGCATGCACGCGCGCCGAGTCCAGAAGATGGGGCATCAGGTTCACCTCGTCGCGGGCCGCGGCCTGCTTGAGCGCGGTCAGCGTCTGCTGCACCGCAGCGCCGTCGCGGCGGCTCTTGACGGCGGTGACGCGGTCGATCTGCTTGCGCTCCAGGGCGGGGTCGATGCGCAGCAGCTCGGTCTGGCCGTCGTCGCCTTCGGTGTAGCGGTTGACGCCGACCACGACGCGGTCGCCGTGGTCGATGCGGCCTTGGAGCTCGTAGCTGGCGTCGGCGATCTCGCGCTGGCAGAAGTTCTGCTTGACGGCCTCGACCATGCCGCCGAGCTCGTCGATGCGGCGGAAGTAGTCATAGGCGGCGGCCTCCATCTGGTCGGTCAGCGCCTCGACGTAGTAGCTGCCGCCGAGGGGATCGATCGTGGAGGTCACGCCGGTCTCGTGGGCGATGATCTGCTGGGTGCGCAGCGCGATCCGCACGGCTTCCTCGGTCGGCAGTGCGAGCGCCTCGTCATAGGAGTTGGTGTGCAGCGACTGGGTGCCGCCGAGCACCCCGGCCAGTGCCTCGATCGCGGTGCGTGTGACGTTGTTGAGCGGCTGCTGGGCCGTCAACGACACCCCCGCGGTCTGCACGTGGGTGCGCATCAGCCACGACTTGGGGCTCTTGGCGCCGAAGGTCTCGCGCAGCTCGCGCGCCCAGATCCGCCGCGCGGCGCGGTACTTGGCGATCTCCTCGAAGAAGTCGATCTGCGCGTTGAAGAAGAAGCTCAGCCGCGGCGCGAAGTCGTCGACGTCGAGGCCGCGATCGACGGCCTGCTGCACATAGGTCAGCCCGTCCTTGAGCGTGAACGCGAGCTCCTGCTGGGCCGTCGAGCCGGCCTCGCGGATGTGGTAGCCCGAGATCGACACCGGGTGCCAGCGCGGCATGTGCTCGGTGCACCACTGCACCATGTCGCCCATCAGGCGCATCGCCGGATCGACCGGGAAGCACCACTCCTTCTGGGCGATGTACTCCTTGAGGATGTCGGCCTGGATCGTGCCGCCCAGGCGCTCGGGCGGAACGCCCTGCTTCTCGGCCGCCACCACGTAGAAGGCCAGCATGATCGCCGCGGGGGCGTTGATCGTCATCGACACGCTGACGTCGCCGAGGTCGATGCCCGAGAACAGGTCGGCCATGTCGACCGCCGTGTCGACCGCCACGCCCTCGCGACCGACCTCGCCCAGCGACATCGCGTGATCGGAGTCGTGACCCATCAGCGACGGCATGTCAAACGCCGTGCTCAACCCGGTCTGGCCGTGCTCGAGCAGGTAGTGGAAGCGCTCGTTGGTCTCCTCGGCCGTGCCGAACCCGGCGAACTGGCGCATCGTCCACAGCCGCCCGCGATACATCGACGGGTACACGCCGCGCGTGAACGGATAGCCGCCCGGAACGCCGATCCGATCCTCACCGTCGGGCCCTACGGCCTGCACGTCGTCGGCCGTGTAGAGCGCCTTGACCGGCTCGCCGGACAGCGAGACGAACTCCGCGTCGCGCTCCGGCGTCGCGCCATAGGCCTCCAGCCACTGCGCATGGGTGGTCGGGACGCCGGGCCGCTGCTGGGTGCTCATTTAGGAGGAAGTCCTCATATCCGTGGGGCCTAGATGCTACGCGACGAAGTCGCCAGCGTCGAGACGCAGCGTACGGAGCACGCTGGTGAGCGCCTCCTGCTCGTCGGGGGCCAGGGCGCCGAGCCCGAACTCGGCGGCGTTGAGGTCCTCGGTCGCCGCCCGAGCGGCGGCGCGGCCCGCGCCGGTGATGACCGCGAGCGTCGCGCGCCCGTCGCGCTCGGACGGCACGCGCGCCACGAGCCCGTCGTCGGCGAGGGCGGCGACGATCGACGCCGCCGACGTGCGGTGCACCTGCAGCCGCTCGCCGAGCTTGCCGATCGGCAGCTCGCCCTGCCGCGTGTAGGACAGCAGCACGAGCGCCTCGTAGCGCGGGAACGTCAGGCCGTGCGGGCGCACGAGCTCGTTGAGCCGGGCCAGCAGCACCTGCTGGGCGCGCATGATCGACGTGACCGCCGCCATCGGCCGCGAGGGCTCCGGCCCCCACCGCTGCTCCCAGTGACGGCGCGCCTCGGCGACGGGATCGATGCGCAGTGGCGCCATGGCGCGCAAGGCTACGCGGGCGTAGGGTCTGCGGGTGCCTGCGACCACCATCCCGGGCGGCTTGGTCGACGCCCACGCCCACCTCACCCTCGACCTCGAGGAGGCGGGGCTCGCACCGGGCCCGGGACGCGTCGCGATCAACATCGCCGCCGCCCACAGCGCCGGCGTGCTGGCGATGCGCGACGCCGGCAGCCGCGACGGCATCGCGCCCGATCTGCTGGACCCGGCGCGGCAGATCGCCGCCAGCCGCTTCCTGGCCCCGGCGGGCGGGCACCGCCCCCACCTCCATGAGCCGATCGCGCGGGACGAGCTGGTCGCCGCGGTCGCCGCGGAGGCGCGGGCGGGTGCCCCGTGGGTCAAGATCATGGCCGACTTCCCGGGTCCCGACGGCAACTGGTTCGCGCCGGTGGTCCTCTTCGAGCCGGCCCTGGTGGCCCGGGCCGTGGAGGTCGCACACGAGCACGGTGCGCGCGTGATGGTCCACGTGTCGGGACCGGTCGTCGCCGACCTCGTGCGGGCGGGTGTCGACTCCGTCGAGCACGGCCCGCTGGTCGACGAGGCGCTGCTGGAGGAGATGGCCGATCGCGGCACGCTGTGGTGCCCGACGATCGGGACGATCGAGCGCCACCTGCGCCCGATCCACGACGTGCTGCCCGACGTCCCGCGCGCGTTCGAGCGCTGGGGCCGGACGCTGCCGCTGGCCGTGGAGCTCGGCGTCCCGGTGCTGGCCGGCTCGGACGAGCTGGGCCCGCACGGCCTGGCGCGCGAGGCCGAGGCGCTCGTCCGGATCGGCGGCCTGTCGCCGGCGCAGGCCCTGCACGCGGCGAGCGCCGGAGCCCGCGCCGCGCTGGTCCTGCCGGCGGTCGACGGCGACGCCGTCGTCGTCGACGGCGACCCCACGCAGGACATCAGTGCGCTGGGACGGGTGCTGGAGGTGCGCCGGGGCGCGTCGGTGCAGCCCTGAGGACGATCCCCACGCCGCGACGGATCGGGGGCCGTCCCCGCGCTCAGACGCCTTGCCGCGCGGACGTCGCCAGGAACTCGAGCACGCGCGGCAGCACGAGGTCGGGCACCTCGAGGGTCGGGCTGTGGCCGACGTGGGGCAGCCGCCACAACTCGCCGTGCGGCAGAGCGGCGACGACCTCGTCGGCCCACGCCGGCGGGCGGGCGATGTCCTCCTCGCCGGAGACCACGAGCACCGGCGCGTCGATGGAGCCGAGCCGGTCCACGACGCTCTCGCGGTGGATCGTCCCGCGGATCGCGGGCGCCAGCGCCGGCGGCAGCGCGGCGATCCGCGCCCGCCAGAAGGCGATCAGGTCGGCGCGCTCCGGATCCTCGCGAGCGCTCTGGCCGAACATGATGGCCATGGTCGTCTCGAGGATCTCGCCCTGGAAGCCCGCGACCGCGACCGCCTCGGCGATCGGCGAGAACTGCTCGACGTTCTCCGGCGGCTCGGCGCGTGCCGATGAGCCGAGCAGAACCATGGCGCGCACGTCGGCGGGGCGGCGCGCGGCGAACCGCAGCGCGACGTCGCCGCCGACCGACTGGGCGACGATGTGGACCGGCCCGAGCTCGAGGCCGTCCACGATCGCCTCGACGTCGTCGGCCAGCGTCTCCATGTCGACCTGGTCGCTCGTGGCCGGCGCGCTGCGCCCCTGTCCGCGGAAGTCGGGCCGGATCATCCGGAAGCGGCCTTCGGCCATGGCCGTCAGGCCGTCGAACATGCTCCCGTCGAGAAAGAGCGAGTGCAGGCACAGCACCGGCGGCAGGTCGTCCTCGCCGCTGTCCTCGATGTGGATCCCGCCGTCGAAGCGCTGCATGCTCACGCGGCCGCCGAGACGGCCGCGAGATGCTCCTCGAGCACGGCGTTGACGGCCTCGGGGTTCTCCAGCGCGTGCACGTGGCCCGCGCGCTCCATGCGCACCAGCCGCGCGTGCGGCACGCCCGCGACGATCTGCTCGGACTTCGGCGGCGGATACGTGTGGTCCTCGGCGCCGGCCACGACGGTGAGCGGGATCGTGATGTTGGCCAACTCGTCGAGGATCGACTTGCGGTGGGCGATGTGCCACACCGAGTCGGCGTACTCGGGCGTGCGGCTGAGCAGCAGCGCCCGGACGCCGGCGAGCACCTCGGCGCGCGACGGGTCGGTGAGGGTCGTGTCGCCCATCATGAACTGCAGGACGCCGTCGATCACCGGCTCCATGCCCTGCTCGGCGAGCACGGCCAGGAGTCCGTCCATCTCGTCCGCCGACTCCTCGGCGTCGGCGGAGGTGCCCATGACCACCGCGGACGCGATGAGGTCGGGGCGCCGGGCGGCGAGGCGCAGGCCGATGAAGCCGCCCATCGAGTTGCCCACGAAGGTGACCGGCGCCAGCTCCAGGGCCTCGATCAGCGCAGCGGCGTCCCGGGCCTGCGTGTCCATGTCGAGCTCCTCGCGGGGGTGCCGCGCGCTCTCGCCCTGGCCGCGGTTGTCATAGCGGATGATCCGGTAACGGTCCGAGAACGCCTCGGCCTGCGCGGCGAACATGCGGCCGTCGAAGAACATGGACGGGCTGAAGACGAGCGCCGGCGCGTCCCGTGGGCCGTCGTCGAGATAGTGCAGGGTCGTTCCGTTGACGTCGATGCTGGGCACGGCGGACCTTCCTGGGACGGCGAACAGTGCCCGCGAGCCTCCCCCAAGTTGAGCCCGAAGTCAACTTCAGGATTCGCGCGCGGCCTCGCCCAGCAGGGCGCGCGCGATGACCAGCCGCTGGATCTCGCTGGTGCCCTCGTAGATCTCGGTGACCTTCGCGTCGCGGTAGTACCGCTCGGCGGGGAACTCCTTGGTGTAGCCGTAGCCACCGAGGATCTGGATCGCCTCGCCGGTCCAGTGGCGCGCGACCTTCGAGGCGAACAACTTGGCCTGCGCGCCCTCGACCGTGTGGGGGTGGCCGCCCTCCTTGAGGCGCGCCGCGCGCCAGACGAGCGCGCGGGCCGCCTCGATCTCGGTCTGCATGTCGGCGAGCTTCTGCTGGATGGCCCCGAAGCCGCCGATCGGACGGCCGAAGGCGTGGCGCTCCTTGGCGTAGCCGGTGGCCAGCTCGAGCGCGGCCTGGGCGATGCCGAGCGCCTGGGCGGCGATGCCGATGCGGCCGCCGTCGAGCGTCGAGAGCGCGATCCGCATGCCGGCGCCGGGCGCGCCGAGGCGCTCGCCGGGCGTGGACTCCAGCGCGATGTCGGCGGTCGACGAGGAGTTCAACCCCATCTTCTCCTCCTCGCGCGTGACGGAGAAGCCGGGGGCGCCGCGGCGGACCACGAAGGCGCTGGGGCGGTCGGGATCCTTCGCGAAGACCGTGAACGTGTGCGCGTAGGAGCCGTTGGTGATCCACTGCTTGGTGCCGGTCAGCGCCGGCGGATCGTCGGTCGTCGCGCGCGTGCGCATCGCCCCCGCGTCGGAGCCCGAGCCCGACTCGGTCAGCGCGAAGGCGGCCATCTCGTGCCCCTGGGCCAGAGGCGGGACGAGCCGCTGGATCTGCTCCTCGGTGCCGTGGGCGAGGATCGGCAGCGTGCCGGCGCTCGTGTGCACCGCGACGGTCACCCCCACCCCGGCGTCGGCGCGCGACAGCTCCTCCAGAACCAACATGTAGGACAGGAAGTCGGCACCGGCACCGCCGTGCTCGGTGGGCACGCAGACGCCCATGAGGCCGAGCTCGCCGAGGGCCTGGAAGACCTCGCGCGGGAAGCGGTGCTCGCGGTCCCAGGCTGTGGCCTGCGGCGCGATCTCCTCGTCGGCGAAGCGGCGCGCCAGGTCGCGGATCTCGCGCTGCTCGTGGGTCAGCTCCGTGTAGCTCACTTGGCCGCGCCCCTTCTGCGGACGGTCGCGCCGGCGGCGCCCAGCAGGGTCGCGGCGGTCAGGCCGCCCATCATCTTCAGGCGGCCGCCGAGGCGGTCGAAGCGCAGGACGTCCCAGCCCTCCTCACGGGCCACGCGGGCCAGGGTCCCGTCCGGGTTGACCGCGACCGGGTGGCCCACGGCGCGGAGCATCGGCAGGTCGGACTCCGAGTCGGAGTAGGCGTAGGACTCGGCCAGGTCCAGCCCCTGCTCGGCGGCGAGCACGCGCATCAGCTCGGGCTTGCCGTCGCGGTAGGCGAACGGCCCGGCGAGCCGGCCGGTGTAGAGGCCGTCGGCCTCCTCCAGCGGCGTCCCGAGCCCGCCGTCGAAGCCGAGCACGTGGGCGATCATCGACGCGGTGTCCTGCGTTGCGGCGGTGACGATGAACACCGGCCGCCCCGCGTCCTGGTGCTGCCAGGCGATGTCGAGCATCTGCGGGTACAGGCGTGGCAGCACGCCGGCCAGCACCTGCGGACCGAGGCGCTGGAAGTCCACCGCCCGCTTGCCCACGAGCATCTCGCCGACGCGGAGCATCACCTTGTCGGTGCTCGCGTCGGTCGAGCCGCGCAGGCGGAACTTGACGTTCTCCCAGGCGTCGAGCGCCAGGCGCCGCCGTGAGATCATGCCCGACCGCGCAGCGGCGCGAGCCCAGAAGAACCCGGACGAGCCGGACATGAGCGTCCGGTCCAGATCGAAGAACGCGGCCCCGCGCGCGCGGTCGGGCGTCGGAGCCGCGTCCATGAAGGCCTATGCCCCGTTGCCGTGCACGCGCAGGATGACCGCGTCGCCCTGGCCACCGCCGGAGCAGATCGCCGCGACGCCGAGGCCGCCGCCGCGCCGGCGCAGCTCGTGCACGAGCACGCCGAGGATGCGCGCGCCCGAGGCGCCGATCGGGTGGCCGAGAGCGACCGCGCCGCCGTTGACGTTGACGCGGTCCTCCTCGATGCCGAGCTCGCGGATCGACTGCAGCGTCACGGAGGCGAAGGCCTCGTTGATCTCCCAGAGGTCGATGTCGCCGGGCTGCAGGCCGGCCTTGTCGAGCGCCTTGCGCGCGGCGCCGGCCGGCGTCGTCGCGAGGTAGGCGAAGTCGTTGGCGAACTGGGCGTGGCCGACGATCTCGGCGAGCACGGTCTTGCCGTTGGCGTCGGCCCACTCGTCGGAGCTGAGGACCAGCGCGCCGCCGCCGTCGTTGACGCCCGGCGAGTTGCCGGCGGTGTGCGAGCCCTCCTTGCCGGTGAGGCCCGGCAGCTTGCTCAGGGCCTCCAGCGTGGAGCCGCGGCGGGGGCCCTCGTCAACCTCGACGACCGTGTCGCCTTTGCGGCCCTTGATCGTGACCGAGACGATCTCGTCGGCCATGCGGCCCTCGTCGATGGCGGCCAGCGCACGCTCGTGGCTGCGCAGCGCCCAGCGGTCGAGGTCGGGGCGCGTCAGCTCCAGCTCGTCGCCGATCTCGGTGGCCTCGTCGAACATCTGGCGGCCGCTGAACGGGTTGGTCAGGCCGTCGTGGACCATCGAGTCCAGGGCCTTCGCGTCGCCCATGCGGTAGCCGAAGCGCGCCTGGGGCAGCAGGTACGGAGCGCCCGACATCGACTCCATGCCGCCGCCGACGCCGACGCTGACGTCCCCGGCGCGGATCGCCTGGTCGAGGATCACCGCGGCGCGCAGGCCCGAGGCGCAGACCTTGTTGACGGTCTCGCTGGAGACCTCCTTGGGGATGCCGGCCTTGATCTGGGCCTGGCGCGACGGCACCTGTCCCTGGCCGGCCTGGATGACCTGGCCCATGACGACGTGGTCGACCTGGTCCGGGGCGACGTCGGCGCGCTGGAGCGCAGCGGTGATCGCGGTCGCGCCGAGCTCGGTGGCGTCGACGCTGGACAGGCCGCCGCCGAGCTTCCCGATCGGGGTGCGCGCGGTGCCGAGGATGACGGTCTTGGGCATGAAGGGGTCCGGTCTCTCTCGTCTGGTCAGGACAGCTTGGGGGGCGAACGGTAACGAGTAGCCGATCATCTAGCGTGGGCGACCATGCGTGTGACCGCCACCACCGAGGCCGCGGCGTCCACCGCCGCCGACACCGTCGTCGTCGGGCTGATCGAGGGCGAGGCCATCCCCCACGACCTCGAGGGCGCGCCGCTGCAGGCGCTGGTCGACTCGGGCGAGGCGCGCGCCAAGCCGCGCCACCTCGCCGTGACGCATGCCGCGGGCAAGCGCTGGATCGTCGTCGGGCTCGGCGCGCGCGAGCGCCTGGACGCCGAGGTGCTGCGCCTCGCGGCCGCTTCCGCGCACGGGCGCGCGCGGGACCTCGGCGCCGAGATGCTGACCTGGGAGCTGCCGCACAAGGCACGCGAGCACGAGCCGGCGCGGGCCGTGGTCGAGGGCACGTTGATGGCGGCGTACCGGTTCACGGGCGGCAAGTCGGGCAACGACGACGACGGTGGCCCGTCCGGGCTGCAAGAGCTGATCATCAGCGACCACGTCGATCAGGCCGACGCGGTCGCCCGCGCCGTGACCGTCACCGAGGCGGTCAACCGCGCCCGCGACCTGCAGAACGCGCCGCCCAACCTGATGACGCCGACGGCCCTCGGGCTGCGCGCGCAGGAGATCGCCGCCGGATACGACGCGCTGACCTGCGAGGTCACCGGTCGCGAGGGCATCGAGGCGCTCGGCATGGGCGCGTTCGCAGCGGTCGCCCAGGGCACCGACGAGGAGCCCGCGCTGATCGTCCTGCGCTACGGGCCGGCCGACGCGCACGGGCCGGTGCTCGGCCTCGTCGGCAAGGCGGTGACGTTCGACGCGGGCGGCATCTCGATCAAGCCGGCCGGCTCGATGGCCGACATGAAGTACGACATGACGGGCGGAGCCGCCGTGCTGGAGGCCGTCGGCGCGATCGCCGCCCTGGAGCTACCGGTCCGCATCGTCGCGGTCGTCGGCGCGACCGAGAACCTGCTCGGGCCGCGCGCCATGAAGCCCGGCGACGTGTTCACGACGGCCGCCGGCAAGACCGTGCAGGTCGACAACACCGACGCCGAGGGGCGCCTCCTGCTCGCCGACTGCCTGCACCACGCCGTCGGGCTCGGCGCCGAGCGCCTCATCGACGCCGCGACGCTGACCGGCGCGATCATGAGCACGCTGGGTCGCGTCTACTCGGGCCTGTGGGTCGACGACGAGCCGTGGGCGGCCGAGGTCCAGGGCGCCGCGGCCCAGGCCGGCGAGCTGGTGTGGCGCATGCCGCTGCACGAGCGCTACGCCGAGCTCGTCAAGGGCTCGGTCGCCGACCTGGCCAACCAGTCGCCCCCGCGCACGGGCGCCTCCAGCACCGCGGCGGAGTTCCTCCACAACTTCACCGGGGGCGTGCCGTGGGCGCACCTCGACATCTGCGGCACGGCCTGGGACAGCGGCCGCGCCTATGCGCCCAAGGGCGGCACCGGCGTCATGGTGCGCACCTTCGTGGAGGTCGCGGAGCGGATCGCCCGAGCGCCCCGGTGACGTAGGGTCGGGCCCATGCTGTTCGATCTCGACGACGACACCCGGCTGCTGCAGCGCACCGTGCGTGATTTCGCGGTGAGCGAGGTCGCGCCGGTGGCTGAGGAGCTCGATCGCACCAAGGCGTTCCCGTATGAGTTGGTGACCAAGATGGGCGCTTTGGGGTGGATGGGGATCCCGTTTCCCGAGGCGGTCGGCGGGGCGGGCGGGACGTCGTTGCAGTACGCGATCGCGGTGGAGGAGCTGACGCGGATCGACAGCTCGGTGGCGATCACGATGTGTGCTCACACGTCGCTGGGCACGCAGCCGGTCTACCTGTTCGGCTCTGAAGAGCAGAAGGCCAGGTTGCTGCCCGATCTGACCGCCGGGCGCAAGCTCGGCGCGTTCGGGCTGACCGAGCCCGAGGCCGGCAGCGATGCGGGCAACGTCAAGACGCGCGCCGTGCTGGAGGGTGATGAGTGGGTGATCGACGGCGCCAAGCAGTTCATCACCAACGCGGGGACCGACGTGTCGGGCCATGTGGCGATCACGGCGCGCACGGGCGAGGGCGAGATCTCCAACCTGATCGTCGAGAACGGCACGCCGGGCTATGAGCAGGGCACGCCGTATCGCAAGATGGGGTGGAACGCGTCGGATACGCGGCCGCTGAGCTTCGCCGGGTGCCGGGTGCCGCAGGAGAACCTGCTGGGGCCGCGTGGCGCGGGCTTCAAGCAGTTCCTGCACATCCTCGACATCGGGCGCATCGGCGTCGCGGCGATGGGCGTCGGCCTCGCGCAGGGGTCGCTGGACGAGGCGTTGAAGTACGCCAAGGAGCGCAAGGCGTTCGGGCAGTCGATCAGCAAGTTCCAGACGATCCAGGCCAAGCTCGCCGATCTGGCGACCGAGATCGAGGCGGCGCGGCTGTTGACCTACAAGGCCGCGTGGCTCAAGGACCAGGGCCGCAACTTCTCGCTGACCGCCGCGCAGGCCAAGCTCAAGACCGGCCGCCTGGCGGTCCGCGCCTCGGAGGAGGCCGTGCAGATCCACGGCGGCTACGGCTACATCGAGGAATACCCCGTCTGCCGCTTCTACCGCGACGCCAAGATCCTCACGATCGGCGAGGGCACCGACGAGGTCCAGCAGATGGTCATCGCCCGCGCCCTCGGCGCCTAGGGCCGGGCCCGCCGGGTGTCTGCGGCGCGCCGCGCGCTGCCGCTCTGGCTGGCGCTTGCGACGGTCTACACGCTCGTGTGGGCGCTCGGCGCAGGCCCCGGCGCCGACGTCTCGGCGCCCGAGGCGCACCGGCTGCTGGCGGCCGAGTCGCTCATCTCCGACGGCGACGTCGACCTGCGCAACCAGTACGCCACCCACGCGTGGCGCTCCTTCTACGACGGGCCGCTGCGCCCGGCGGGCCGCACGGTGTCGGGACGGCTCGTGGAGCCGACGGGGCTGGGCTTCACGTTGCTGATCGCGCCGGCCTACGCCGTGGGCGGCGCGACCGGCGTGCGCCTGTTCCTCGGCGCGCTGGCCGCACTGGCGTTCTGCCTGGCCGCCGCGCTCGGGCGCCGGCTCGTCCCCGACCCGTGGCCCGGGCGCGCGGCGCTCGTGATGGGGTTGTCGGCCCCGGCGCTGGGCGCCGCCGCCGCGATCTCGCCCGAGATGGCCGGCGGCGCGTTCCTGGCCGGTGCGGCGCTGCTGGCGCTCCACGTCCGCGCGCGACCGCAGACCGGCACCGCGTTCGCCGGCGCGGCGATCGTGGCGGCGCTGCCGTGGCTGGCCGCCAAGCTGCTGGCGCCCGCCGCCGTGGTGGCGGTGGCGCTCGCGCGCTGGCTGCGGCGCCGCCAGCGCGGCGTGTCGGGCTTCATCGCCCTGGAGGTCGCGCTGACCTCGGCCGTCGTCTACGTGACCGTCAACGACCGGTTGTTCGGCGGCCTGACGCCCAACGACGTCGCCCGCGACGGCCCGACCGGCGCGTCCGGCGTGGCCCAGCACCTCGAGCGCGCGCCGCGGCTGGTGACGGTGTGGGTCGACCCCGAGGACGGGCTGCTGCTGTGGGCACCGTTCGTCGCGCTCGCGTTCGTGGCGCTCTGGCTGCTGTGGCGCTCGCGGCGCGACCGGCTCGCCGTCGCGGTCTTCGATCAGGTCGACGTCGAGGTGGCTGCCGGCTTCCTGGCGTTGGTCGCCGGCGCCGTGGTGCTCGTGGCGGCGTTCCTGGCGCCCTCGCTGGATGCTGCGTGGTATCCGGCGCGCCAGCTCGTGCCGGCGCTCCCGCCGCTGGCGGCGCTCTGCGCCTGGGGCCTGCGCTTCGCGCCGCGCGTGGGCGCGGTGCTGGCGGGCCTGACGCTGGCGGCCGGCGTGGTGACGCTCATGCGCTGAGCGCCTCAGTCGGGACGCGCGGCCGCCGCCGCGTCGAGGCGCTCGAGGATCCGGGTCGCCGCCGTGGCGGGGTCGACGCGGCGGCCGACGACCTCCTCGAGCAGGCCGGCGAACGTCTCGTCGGCGTCGAGCTGCTCCTCGAGGCGGCGGCGCAGGCGGTAGGTGCAGATGCCCACGACCTCGCTGCGGAGGTTGCGCTGGCGACGCAGGGAGAGCGTGCCCTCCGCCTCGATGTAGGCGCGGTGCTCGTCGAGCTTGGCCACCAGCTCCTCGACGCCCGTGCCCTTGTGCGCCTCGGTCTTGACGATCGGCACGCGCCAGCCCCGCTGGGGCGCCAGCGACAGCACGCCGCGGATCTCGCGGACCATCGTCTCGGTCAGCGGATGGTCGGCCTTGTTGACGACGATGATGTCGGGGATCTCCATGATGCCCGCCTTCAGCGCCTGGATCGAGTCGCCGGATCCGGGCATCAGGACCAGGACGATGGTGTCGGCGTGGTCGATGATGTCGACCTCGGCCTGGCCCACGCCGACGGTCTCGAGCAGGACGTCGTCCTTGCCCGAGGCGTCCATCAGCAGCGCGGCCTGCAGCGCCGCCTCGCTCAGGCCGCCCAGCGCGCCGCGGTTGGCCATCGAGCGGATGAAGACGCCGGGATCGAGGAAGTGCTCGGTCAAGCGGATCCGGTCGCCCAGGAGGGCGCCCTGGGTGAAGGGCGACGACGGGTCGATCGACAGGACCGAGACGGTCCGGTCAGCCGCGCGGCGGAGCTTCGTGAGCGCGCCGATCAGCGTCGACTTGCCCGCGCCGGGCGCGCCGGTGAGCCCGACGATCGCGGCGTTGCCGGTGTGCGGGTAGACCTCGCGGACGAGCTCCCAGCCGGCGGGATCGTCGTTCTCGACGAGCGTGATCGCGCGGGCGAGGGCACGGCGGTCGCCGTCGAGGAGGCGCTGGGCGAGGGTCGGGGCGGCCTGCGTCATGGGCGGCGCATGATGCCGGACTCAGCCGATGAGCTGCTCGGCGATGTGCCGCGAGAGCGCGGCCTGATCGCCGAGGACCTGGGGTGCGTCGCGGGCCAGGTGGGCCCGGCCGACGTAGGCGCTGTAGGCCAGCAGCGCCTGGCGACGGGCGCGGGCGCGGGTCAGGCCCAGCTCCCGGAAGGCCTCGGCCATGAACGCCACGCGCTCCTCGGCCGCGCGGGCGACCGCGGCGCGGACGACCGGCTCGTCGACGGCGTCGAGCAGGCGGATGAAGATCGACGGCGGCTTGGCGCCGGCGCGGCCGAGCAGCTCCATCAGCCGGTCGCGCGGATCCTCGATGGCCGCCACGGCCTGCAGCGGGCCGTCGACGTGCAGCCGCTCCCAGCGCGCGACGGTCGCGGCGATCAGCTCCCCGCGGCTCTTGAAGTGCCAGTAGAAGCTCCCCTTGGTGACGCCCAGCGCGCGGGCCAGCGGCTCGACGGCGACGGCGGCCAGGCCGCCACGCTCCAGGGCGTCGAGCGCGGCGCGCTCCCAGCGTTCGCGATCCAGGCTGTCGGGTGTCATGCAGGCTTCACCATACGCCACCGTATTGACACCGTCGCTTCCATACGGCACCGTATGGAGCCACATGATCGAGCTCGCCCCTGACCTCCACCTCGTCCCCGGCCGCCCCCGCGACGCGTTCAACGTCCACCTCGCCGGCTCGGTGATCGTCGACGCCGCCACGCGGCACGCCGCGGGGCGGATCCTGGGCGCGGTGCGCGGCCACACGATCACCGCCCACGCGGTCACCCACGGCCACAGCGACCACCAGGGGTCCAGCGCCGCGCTGATCGCCGCCCTCGGCGTGCCGTTCTGGGCGCCGGCCGGCGAGGCCGCGGTGCTGCGGACGGGCGACAACACGTCGCTGAGCCACGACAACTCCATCACGCGCTGGCAGCGGCGCCACTGGGCGGGACCGGCGGTCGACGCGACGCGCGAGCTGCACGAGGGCGACGAGCTCGGCGCCGGCTTCGTCGCCGTCGCGACGCCCGGCCATTCGCCCGGCCACCTGTCCTACTGGCGGGAATCCGACCGGACGCTCGTCGGCGGCGACGTGCTCTTCGGCCGCCACCCGATCACCGGTCGCGCCGGCCTGCACGAGCCGCCCGAGCGCTTCACCCTCGACGTCGCGCGCAACCGCGAGTCGATCCGCCGCGTCGCCGCGCTGCGGCCGCGGCTGATGGTCTTCGGCCACGGGCCGGCCTGGCGGGACCCGGACGCGCTGGAGCGGTTCGCGGCGGCGCTGCCGCGTTGAGCGGGGCGGTTGCCGCGGCGCGTCCTGATGCGCCCGTGCGCGCTAGCCTCCGCGGGCGTGGAACCGGTCCTGTCCCCGCCCGCGCCCAGGGGCGTTGCACCGCTCCACGTGCGCGGCGATCCGCCGCCCCGCTCGGGCGGCCCGCTCGCCCTCCTGCGCTTCGCGCGGCGCAACGGGATGCTCAACCGCCGCTACGCGCGGCTCATGGTCCGGCTGGCCTGGTGGAAGCTGCGCCTGCGCGGCCGGCTGCAGCTCGACGGCCCCGCGTTCATCGGCCCCGGCGTGGTGCTGGAGGTCGGCAAGGGCGCCACGCTGCGCCTCGGCCGCTGGTCCTGGCTCGGACACGGCTGCAAGATCCGCGTGCACGAGGGCGAGTGCGCGATCGGCGCCAAGACCGTGATGGGCCAGGAGTGCACGGTCTCGGCGTTCCAGCACGTGTCGATCGGGCGCGAGTGCATCGTCGCCGACCGCGTCATGTTCATCGACTTCGACCACGGCGTCGTGGAGGTCGACCGGCCGATCCGCGAGCAGGGCATCTACAAGCGCGACGTCCGCGTCGGCCACAACGTCTGGATCGGCTACGGCGCCTGCTTCCTGCGCGGCGCGACGGTCGGCGACAACTGCGTGATCGGCACCAACGCCATCGTCACCAAGGACATCCCGCCCGACGCGGTCGTCGCCGGCGTGCCGGCCCGCGTCCTGCGCATGCGCGATGCCCCGCAGACGCT
>DASYLT010000023.1:0-20717 GCA_036009425.1 Baekduia sp.
GCGACAAGGTGCGGGAGGTGGCCGAGAAGGTGAAGGACGCGGTCACCCCGGACCACGACAAGCCCTGAGCTCAACCCTGCCCGAGCCCTGCGCGGGCACGAGACCCGGCGGCCGGCCCGGCCGGCCGCCGCGGTCGGGTGCGGCGCCGGCGGCGCGGGGCTAGCACCCCGCACGGCGAACGGCGGGGGCGATCCCGCGCCGCCGCCGTCCACGCCCACGAGCCGCGCGAGCCGGTCAGACCGCCACCGGCTCGGCCGCCGCAGCGGCCTGCTCGGCGCCGACCGGCGTCTCCCCCGGCTCCGACGCCATGTCCCGGGCGATGAGCGCGAAGTTCGCTCCCGCGCACGCTCCCAGGACCGCCGTGACCAGCGCCATCGGCGCCTCGGCCGCGCTGAAGCCCAGCCGCGCGCCGACGATCGCGCCCCGCGGCCGCGGCGGCGAGTCCCGCCGCCTTGGTCGGCGCCCTGCTCCCCCACCGTCACGCGGCGGGTGATCGAGCGGTTCACGACGAAGCCGCGGCCGGAGCCGCCGCGGGAGCTCGAGGAGCTGACCAGCCGTGAGCGCGAGATCTTCCTGCTGATCGCTCACGGCCTGTCGAACGCCGAGATCGCCGAGCGGCTGATCATCGGCGACACCACCGTCAAGACCCACGTCACGCAGATCCTCCAGAAGCTCAGCCTCCGCGACCGCGTCCAGGCCGTGGTGCTGGCGCACCGGACGGGGCTCATCGAGTCCTAGCGGCAGCGTGCGCGGGTGTACCGTCGCCGTTGATGGCCGAGGCACCCCACAGGCACGCCGAGTCCAAGCCGACGCTGTTGCAGCGGATGGCGGTGAAGCGGCTGCGCCGCGAGGCGGGCCGGCAGGTGGGTGAGCCGCTCGCGCCCGAGGACTGGGAGGTTTTGTGGTGGCTGCACGAACATGGCTATGGCGGCCTGCTCGGCCGGCTCTTCCGGGCGCTGCCCAGCAGCCCTCGCTGCGGGCTCTGCGGTGCGCCGTTCGCCGGGCCGGGCCGCTGGGTCGCCGGTCCGCTCGGCTACCGGGCCTCGCGCAAGAACCCGACCGTCTGCGGGATGTGCGTGGAGGCGTCCCCGCCCGGCGGCATGACGCAGTACACGGGCGTCCTCTTCGCCGACCTGCGCGGGTTCACCGCCCGCTTCGACGGCGGCGACCCGCGCGAGGCGTCCCTGCTGCTGCGCCGCTTCTACGCCAGCGCCGAGGACGTCCTGTTTCCCGACGCCGTCATCGACAAGCTCATCGGCGACGAGGTGATGGCGCTCTACCTGCCCGACCTCAAGCGCGAGCCATCGCGCGACGACGTCCCCGCGACGATGTTCCGGCACGCCTGCGAGCTGCTGCGCAGCGTCGGCTACGGGTCGGGGGACAAGCCGTTCGCCGAGATGGGCATCGGCCTCGACGTCGGCGACGCGTTCGTCGGCAACATCGGTCAGCGGGCGCTGTATGACTTCACCGCCGTCGGCGACGTCGTGAACACCGCTTCGCGCCTGCAGGGACAGGCCGCGGGCGGCGAGGTGGTGATGTCGGAGCGCGTCGCCGCCGGACTGCGCGCCCCGGTCGGAACGCGCGTGGAGCTGCAGCTCAAGGGCAAGCGCGAGCCGGAAGTCGCCTACCGCGTCGTGATCTCGACGAGCTAGGCCACGACGCCGACCCGCGACGTCTGGCGCAGGAAAGCCAGCAGCTCCTCGTTGACCTCCCTGGCGTGGCTGACGCACATGACGTGCGGCCCGCCCTCGATCTCGACGTAATGGGCGTCGGGCAGTGCCGCGTGCATCCGCCGGCCCTGCCCTTCGACCGACAGGATCCGGTCGGCGGTGCCGTGGAGGACCAACGTGGGGATGTCGATGCGCTTGATGTCCTCGTGGAAGTCGTCGAGCCACGCGAGGACGCACGCCCACGTCGCCACCGGGGAGGCCTCGGCACCGGCGATCCAGGCGTTGTGGACGGTGTCCTCGCTGACCCGCTTGCCGAGGAGCTCGTCGAGGTTGAGGAAGTCGGCGAGCAACCCGGTCAGCCACGCGGGCCGGTCGTCGCGGATGGCCTGGCGCACGGTGTCGATCGTCGCCTGGTCGACCCCCTGCGGGTTCTCGTCGGACCGGCCGAACGACGGTGCGAGGCTCTCGATGAAGACGCAGCTCTTCAGCCGGTCGGTCCCGTAGGTGCCGATGTAGCGCGCGACCTCGCCTGTCCCCAGCGAGAAGCCGACCAGCGTGGCCTCGCGCAGATCGAGCTCGGTCAGCAGCTTGTCGAGGTCCGCGGCGAGCGTGTCGAAGTCGTAGCCCACCGCCGGCCGGCTGGACTGACCGAACCCGCGCCGGTCGACGGCGACCACACGATGGCCCGCCTCCAGCAGCGGAAGCAACTGCGGCTCCCAGGAGCGGCTGTCGAGCGGCCAGCCGCTCAGCAGGACGACCGCCGGGCCGCTGCCGTGGTCCTCGTAGTACAGCTCGATCGGCGTCGAGTTCTCCTGGCCGACGATGACGGTGCCCATGCGGAAGCTCCTCGGTTCGGCCTCCGTGAGAGGCGGGTGGGAACGCTGCCGCAGCGTCGCAAGCGCGAGATCGCCCGCACATCACGCGACCGTGGGATCTTCGTTACGACGACCCCGCCTTCGCGCAGCCATGAACGAGTGCGACAGGCGAGCGGCCGCGGGCGTTCAGGGCCTGGACCAAGGGCTCACCGCGACCATCCACGCCACTGGTTGCCGCACGGCAGTAGGCGTACAGTCGGGGACCCGATCCATCCATCGGAGGTGACGGCCATGCATGTGGTCGTGCAGCACCGGATCACCGATCCGGAGAAGTTCTTCTCGATGAACGCCGAGGAGATCGGAGGAGGCGGCCCGCCTGGTGTCCAGGTGCGGCAGTTCTTCCCGTTCCAGGACCGGTCGGCCGCGGTCTGCCTGTGGGAGACGGATTCGGTCGACACGCTCCGCGACTACCTCGACCCGGCCACCGCCGGTGCGAGTGACAACGCGTACTCCGAGGTTGACAGCGAGCACGCCATGGGCCTCCCGGCGACTGCTGCGGCAGGCAGCCAGTAGGGCTCCGAACGGCGCGTCCGAGCGCCCCCGGCTTCGGGGGCGCTCGGCTTCCTGCGGTTCGGGCCGCCGCGTTCAGAGTCGCCCCGCCCCCGCCCCCGCCCCCGCGCCCGCCCCGGCGGGCTCGGCCTGTCCGGCGCGCGGGCCGGGCTCGTCCACCCGGGCTCGTGCTCGCGCACGGCGCCAAGCCGGCCAGGCCACCGCGACGGCGGCGAACGCGATCGCCGCGTAGAGCCAGCCGACGACGATGTCCAACACGAAGTGCTCTCCGCCGTAGACGAGCGCGAAGCCCATCGCGAGCGTGTACAGGCCGAAGCCGATGCGGCACCAACGGCCGTCGTTCCAGAAGAACAGGAACAGCATCGCGGGGTACGCCGCGTGCAGCGACGGCATCGCCGCCACGAGGTTGACGAGCCCGTCTCCGGTCTCGAAGAGATCGGCCGCCACGGGCACGCCGAGGTGGTCCCATACCGTCGGCACGATCTTGTCGACGGACGGCATCTCCCCCAGCTCGCCGGCGAGCCACGGCGGCTGCGCGGGGTACAGCCAATAGGTGACGAACGCCATCAGCGTCACGAGCACGACCAGGGAGACGTAGGTGCCGAAGCGGCCGTGGGCGACCTTCCACAGCACGGCCGCCACGATCCAGATCGTGAAGAAGTGGCTCAGATAGGTGCCCCAGATGCCCACGTCGTACCAGCGCAGGTGGCTGGGGTCGTAGAGGTGGTGCTGGAGCCACACGGTCGGCAGCTGACCTCCGCCGAGCCAGCGGTCGAAGCCGATCTGCGCCGAGACGTGCGCCTGCGCCTGGGGCACGCTGACCGCGCCGCGCAGGTAGTCGTACACCACGAGCAGCGCCAGGAGCGGAAGCCACTCGAACAGCATCCGGCCCCAGCTCCGCCACGCCCGCAGGCTGACGACCGCGAGGCCGAGCAGGATCCAGAAGAAGAGCTGCGCATGCTCCAGCGGCAGCCCGGTCATGACCGTGGCGATGACCAGCGCGGCCAGATAGGCGGCTCCGACGAGCAGCGAGGCGGTGCGCCAGGACATCCCGCGAGACCATAACTCGCCGTTCACACGGGCCGGTCGCGCGGCTCGGTCGATCGAGCCGGCGGCCTCGACCACCCGCGCCACCTGGCCGTCTGGGACAGGGGCCTCTGGCGCGGTCAGCCGCCCAGGACCTCGTGCGCGAAGCGCACGACCATCGAGCCGTCCCCCACCGCGCCGGCCACGCGGTTGGAGGCGCCCGCCCGCACGTCACCGGCCGCGAAGACGCCGGGCCGAACGGTCTCCAGCAGATGCGGCTCGCGGTCGGTCAGCGGCCAGCAGAGGTGGCTGTCGGACTTCGCCGCGCCCGCGCCGCAGAGCAGGTAGCCGGCAGGGTCGACGGCGAGCATCCCGGTCGAGGCCTCGGTGCACGGATCGGCGCCGATCATCACGAACACGGCGGTGGCGTGCACCTGCTCGACGCGCCCGTCGCGGCCGCGCAGGGTCGCCGTCTCGACCGTCGCCGTGCCGTCCACGGCCGAGACCTCGGTCTCGGTCATCACCTCGATCCGCGACGAGCGCTCGATGCGATCGACGAGGTAGTGCGACATCGTCGACTTCAGCGCCGTGCCGCGCACGACGATGCGCACGCTGCGGGCCAGCCGCGAGAGATGCACCGCCGCCTGCCCGGCCGAGTTGCCCCCGCCGACGACGATCACGTCCTCGTCGCGGCAGCGCTCCGCGTCGGTGGCCATCGCCGC
The DNA here is from genome assembly GCA_036009425.1 of Baekduia sp. Taxonomy (GTDB): domain Bacteria; phylum Actinomycetota; class Thermoleophilia; order Solirubrobacterales; family Solirubrobacteraceae; genus Baekduia. The sequence goes on from DASYLT010000023.1 coordinate 4,804, forward strand.
GTGGTAGACCCCGGCGCCGCGGAAGCGCTCCACGCCGTCGGCCTGCAGCTCGCGCCAGCGCGCGCCGGTCGCCATGACGACCGAGCGGCCCAGCACGTGCTGGCCGTCGTCGAGGTCGATGCGCACCAGGCCCTCGGGCCCGTCGGCCAGCTCCACGGCACGGTGGAAGCTCGACAGCACCGCGTCGAAGCGCCGCGCCTGCAGCGTCGCCTTGCGCGTCAACTCGGTCCCCGAGACACCGCTGGGGAAGCCGAGGTAGTTCTCGATCCTCGTGCTCGTGCCGGCCTGGCCGCCCGGTGCCCAGGCCTCGGCCACCAGCGTCCGCAGCCCCTCCGAGCCGCCGTAGACCGCAGCGGCCAACCCCGCCGGTCCGCCGCCGAGCACGACGAGGTCGAAGCGCTCGCCGTCGACCTGGGCGCGCAGGCCCAGCGAGCGCGCGACCTGCGCGGCCGACGGGTTGCGCATCACGTTGGTCGCGTGCACCAGCACCGGCGTCTCGGAGCGCGGGATGTCGAGCCAGTCCAGCATCGCGGCGCTCTCGGCGTCGGTGTCGACGTCGTACCAGTGCACCGGCAGCAGGTTGCGCTCCAGCAGGTCGCGCACCTCGAACGCGCGACGGGACCCGCGCGCGGCGATCAGCCGCATGACGCCGTGGCCCTCCGCCTCGTGCCAGGCCCGCCGGGCCAGCAGCGTGCGGAAGATGTGCTCGCCGAACTCCGGCCAGCGGGCCATCATGTCGCGCAGGCCGGAGCGGTCGAACATGATGACGTCGGTCGGCTCGACGGCCACGCAGGCGCTGATCGTCGGCTCGCCGGTGAAGGCCGCGATGTCGCCGATGAACGTGCGGCTGTCGGCCTGCGCGATGTAGACGTCCTTGCCGGGCTTGCGATCGACGAGCTCGACCAGCCCCCGCTCGATGACGTAGAACGGCGCCTCGCGCACAGCGTGCTCGTAGAGCACCTCGCCGGGCTGGAACGTGCGCCGCTCGCCGCGCTCGCCCAGCCACGCGAGCTTGCCGTCCGAGAGCCGCGGGAAGATCACCTCGTCGGCGAGGTCGGGGAACCGATCGCTGCGCATCACTCGGGTCGTCGCCACATCCCGAGGGTAACGGCCCCGTCGAGGGCCGACGTCCCGTCACCGCTCGAACGCCGACAGCCCCAGGTCGGCCAGCGCCGTCGCGACCTCGGCGCGGGTCGTCCGGCGTCCGTCGGGCAGCCGCCAGCCGCGCGCCTCCAGGCGGACGTCGCGCCCGGGACCGCGCAGCACGACCAGCCAACCGCCGCTGTGGTCGGACCGCACCTCATAGGTCGTGCCGGCGACCGGCAGCGGCTCGGGCAGCTCGGCGCCGACCAGCTGGTCGCCCTCGCGGGTCAGCGCGACCGTGCCGGCGGCGAGCTTGCGGCGCACCACCGTGGCCCACCAGGTGGAGGCGCCGACTGCGGCCGCCGCGACCGCCCCCATCGCCGGCGATCCGGCGCCGGCCGCCAGGACGGCGACGACACACCCGATCAGGAGCCCGATGGCCGGCCCGGCGAGCAGCGGGAACCGCGCATAGCGGATCAGGGGCCAGCCGCTCACCCGCGCAAACCTACCGGTCCGAACAGTCTTCTGGAAAAGGGCTGGACGACGCACCGGCTGTCTGTAGGCTGCCGCCGTGTTTTTGCGCGAGGAGTCCTCAGTGCTCACCCCTGGACGTGGGACGCGAGCGGCCTGTGCGTCGCTGGCGCTGATCGCCGCCCTCTGCGCGACGGCGCCGGAGGCTGCGCAGGCCGCCACCCAGCGCGCCACGCTGACGGTGTCGGTCGCCGGCCTCCCCGGCAGCACCCGTGCCGACGCGACCATCGCGGGGCCGGGGCTGCACGCCAGGATCCGCTCCCGCAGGACGTTCCGCAAGCTGCGCGCCGGCCGGTACACGATCACCGTCCACCAGGTTCGCCTGACCCGCACGGTCAAGGGGGTCCCGAAGGGAAGCCGGGTGCTCGCGGTCGCCAAGCGCGTCCCGGTCACCGTGACGGCGGGTGCCCACGCCAAGGCCGTCGTGCGCTACGGGACCATCATCAGCGCCCGGGTCCGCTCCGCTCCCAAGCGCGTGCTGAGCCTCACCGGGCCGGCCGAGAACCCGCACACGATCACGGTGACGACCGCCAACCACCCCGAGGTCGGGGCGATCCTCACCGGCGGACCGACCAAGAAGCTGCCCGGCGGCCTGCTCGACCGGGTCGTGAAGGTCAAGGTCCGCGGCAGCCATGCCGTGCTGACGCTGAAGTCGGTCGGCCTCTACGACGCGTTCCCACAGCTCGACATCGACACCACGGCCAGCTTCGACGGGCAGCACGCGGCCACCGCGCGCGCCCGCGCCGCGCTCGACCCGCCGATGCTCAGCCTCACCAAGGACCACTTCGGGTGTCAGGTGCCGCTGGGCGCCGAGAGCCATGTCAACTTCAGCCAGAGCTTCGGCGCCAAGGCCGACGTGTCGCTGCACGTCCCCAAGAAGTTCGGGATCCCCGTGGGTCTGCCCGACGGCAAGGTGGTGCTGACCCTCAGCGCCGGCGCGGGGTTCGACGCGGCGCTGCCCAAGGGCCTCGGCTGCAAGGGCTCCTACGGCTTCCCGGCGCTGACGACGGCCATCCCCGTAGGCCCGGTCCTCGTGCCGGTCTACTTCCGCGTCGTGCTCGGCGGGTCGGCGACCGTCGGCGACCAGGGGTTCGCCGCCAAGGCCGACGGTGGCGTGTCGCTCAGCGGCGGCTTCACGTTCCACGGCACCCACGTCGAGCCGGTGGCCGGGGTCGACGGGCACTTCAGCGAGTCGGCCACCGGCGGTGGCAAGGTCTCGGGCGCCGCGACGCTGCGCTTCGCGATCGGCGTCGCCGACGTCGCCGACGTGCGCGCTGACGTCAAGACCGAGCTGTCCTACAGCCGCAACGTCGACCGCAGCTGCGGCGTCGACCTGAGCGGCGGCGTCGACGTCGGCCTGGCGCTCGGCCCGCTGGAGCTCAGCCAGCCGCTGCCGAAGCTCACCAAGTCCCTGTACCGCTGCCCGACGCTGAAGTCGACGTTCCTCGGTCCCCTGGGCAGCTTCCCCGGCCAGCAGCTGCCGCTGACCAGCAAGGTGACCAACACCGGCGATCAGACGGCCCGCAACGTGGCGGTGACCGTCACCCTTCCCGGCGCGGGCAGCCTGGTGTCGTCAGCGCCGGCCGGAACGCCGGCCGCCCCCGCCCCCGGGTCGGCCTACACGATCCCCGTCGGCGATCTGGCGCCCGGAGCGACCGCCACCGCGACCGTCCGCTGGAAGGCCCCCGACACCGAGGCGACGCTCACCCCGGTCGCGCACGCCATCGGCGACAACGCGCCGCAGACCGCCGACCAGACCGCGACGGTCCCCGTCGGCACGAGCGTCAAGTGCAACCCCTGCGGCGCGGACTTCGCCGGGACCGGCCTGCGCAACCGCAGCCACGGCGCGGTGACCATCGGCGGGGTGCCGCCCGGCGCGACCGTCGGCCGGGCCGTCCTGATCTGGGGGATCCTCTACAGCGGCGCGCGGCCGGCCAACACCATCACCTTCGACGGGCATCCGGTCACCGCCGACGTGGGCGCCGACGTGTCGGGCAACCTGTGCTGGACAGACACCTCCACCGTCGGCTACGCCGCCGACGTCACCGACTTCGTGGCGGGCAACGGCACCTACCAGATCACGGAGCCGCAACGGGGCGTCACGCGGCAGGACTCCGACCCGTACGGGTCGTTGCCCTACACCGACGGCGCGACGCTGCTCGTCTTCTACAACGGCGGCGGCGCCTCCAACCAGGTCCTCAGCGACTTCACCTACAACACAGACACCGACGCCGGTACCGGCAAGGCGATCAACCGCCTCTTCGCCGGCATCCACGCCACGGGGCTGAAGTCGACGCTGACGCTCGCCGGCCCTGACGGCCAGTCGGCCCCGGAGACGTTCACCGTCACCGGCTCGGGCTCGACCGACCTCGTGGACACGTTCGACGGCAGCGACCCGCAGGACGGCCCGAGCTTCGACATCGGCAACCTCTGGGACACCGACACGTTCGACGTCACGAACCTGCTCCCGGTGGGCCAGGACACGCTGCGTGTCGAGCACGAGCACACCAACGACTGCATCGGCGTCGGCGCCGCGGTCCTGCAGGTTGCCCAGCCCTGAGCGGGCCGGGCGCGCTCAGTGCGTGTCGCCGATGAGGATCTCGGCCTCGATCTGCGGGACGGTGATGGTGCCGGCCACCGAGACCTGCGAGCCGTCGGTGTTGGCGTGCACGTCGTTGGGCAGCGGACCCAGCCCGGGCACCGAGGCCCCGGTGAGCTGCGGCGACGGCGGCGCGTTGCACAGCACGCCCGTGGGCTGCGCGTTGGTGGCGCTGGCGCCGCTCGCCGACTGACCGGTGAACTCGTCGGCCGGGACGACCGGCACCCCGGACGTGGCCGAGAACGCGCTGTAGGGCAGCAGGCAGGCGGCGAGCGAGACGTCCCAGGGATCGTCTGAGGCCAGCGACGCCTTGGCGATGCGCAGGTGACCGTCGGGCGTGATGCCGGGCGCGATGTGCAGGTTGCCGACCAGGGTGATGTCGTTGAGGTAGTTCTGGACCGTCCCGGACCAGAACTGCCGGCAGTTGAACGAGCGGCTGTTGTAGGCCTGGCCCGCGACCAGCCCGCCGGCGTCGGGATCGACCTCGCGGAGGATCGACGTGATCTTCGTGGCGAAGTTCGCGGTGATCTCGATCTGCGTGTCCTTGCCCGGGATGTTGCCGAACAGGTTGGCCGAGCCGCCGCTCTTGCCGATGACGATGTCCATCGACCCCTGCGGGCCGAGGCCGTCCTGGGCCGGCGACGGGCCCTGCTCGGCGAACTCCGTGCCGGGCGCCGCGATCGCCAGGTGCAGCGGCGCGGTGCGCAGCACGTTGTCGCGGGCGTTGGGGGCGGCCGGCAGGCCGGCCGGGCGGCTGGCCGCGGAGTACGGGAACGGATCGACGTCGGGGCCCAGCCCGTTGGGATCGCCGACCGAGCGGTCGGTGCGCAGCAGCGAGACGTCGTCGGCGCCCGGGAACTCCTCGACCGAGCCGGCGACGAGGCCGGTGTTGCCGGTCGCGGCGAAGGCGTCGGCATCCGCCTGGGTGGCGAAGTACGGCACGCCGTGGACGCCGGCGGTCGCCAGCGGCGACTCCAGGGTCCGCCCGACGGTGGTCGTGGCGGTGCCCGTGCTGGGCACGGCGCCGGCGTTGGTGAAGCTGCCGCAGCCGGGGTTGCCCGCCGCGTTGCCGGCGTCGTACCACTGCGTGCCGGGCGTGCTGGAGACCTGCTCGTTCCACAGCAGCGGAATCGAGTTGGTGGTGAGGTCGCCGCCGGGCAGCAGCGTGATCTCGACGTTGCCCAGGGCACCGCCGTCGAAGCTGTCGTGGAAGGTCAGCTCGCCCGGCAGGTAGCCGCCGAGCGCGATGTCGCGCTGGCCCAGGGTCGCCCCCAGGTCGACGGTGGCGCGGTTGAGGTTGGTGACCGCCGGCTGCGCGCCCTGGCGCAGGCGCACGGTGATCGGCAGCTTGAAGTTCACCAGCGACGCGCGGCGTGCGAACGCGTGCGTGCCGACCACGCCGGGATGGCGCCGGACGGTGCGCATGAGGGCGGCACGCGCTGCCGCGCGGCGCTGCGGCGTCATGCGATGCGTCGCCGCGCCGGCCGGGACGGCGGCCACGGCCAGGATCGAGATCATCAAGAACGTCGCCATCGCGGCGACGCGGTGCGGCTGGTGCTGCTCGGGACCCACGACGTTCTCCTTCGACCCCGACGCCTCCCAGCGCAGCGCGAAGCTACATGTCATCACCCGGACAACGCAAGTCGCCTGCCGCCGCAGTCACGTGACCCACGCCTGCGCGCCTCGCCAGCAGCTAGGTTCGCGACCATGGATCTGAAGCTCACCGACAAGGTCGCGGTCGTCACCGGCGCCGGCAAGGGCATCGGCCTGGCCACCGTGCAGACGCTCGTCGACGAGGGCGCGCACGTGGTCGCCGCCTCCCTGCACACCGACACGCTCGAGGGGCTCGATCGCGTCACCCCCGTCGCTATGGACCTCAGCGATCCGGCGGCCCCGGCGCGGCTGATCGGTCAGGCCGTGGAGCAGCACGGGCGCGTCGACGTCCTCGCCAACAACGTCGGCGCGGTCCGCCTGCGGCTCGACGGCTTCCTGGGGACCAGCGACGAGGAGTTCGCCTGGTCCATGAACATGAACTTCTACACCGCGCTGCGCTGCACCCGGGCGGCGCTGGGGCCGATGATCGAGCAGGGCGCCGGCGCGATCGTCAACACGGCGTCGGTCAACGCGTTCTACCACCCCGACGCCGCGGTGATCGACTACGGCGCGGCCAAGGCGGCGCTGGTCAACTTCACCAAGGCGATCTCGCAGGAGTTCGGCCCCAAGGGGATCCGCATCAACTCGGTCTCCCCCGGCCCGGTCGCCACCGACCTGTGGCTCGGCAAGGACGGCGTCGCGGCCACGGTCGGCAAGGCCAGCGGCGTCGACGCCGAGACGGCGCGCGAGCAGCTCGTCGCCGGCATGGGTGGCTTCCCGACCGGGCGTTTCACCACGCCCGAGGAGGTCGCGTCGCTCATCGCGATCCTCGCTTCGGAGCGCACGGGCAACGTGACGGGCTCCAACTACGTGATCGACGGCGGCCTGATCAAGACGACCTGAGCGCCTCGTCGGCGCTGACGACCTCGGCGTAGTTGCCGTCCAGCGCCGCCATGAAGGCGGCGTGCACGGTGGCGCCCGGGATCGTCGCGCCGCCGAACTGCAGGTCGGGGGCGGCGCAGGCGTCGTGGACGACGGTCGCGGTGAACCCGAGGTCCGATGCGGCGCGCACGGTGGCGTCCACGCACATCGAGCTCATCATCCCCGCCACGACGAGCTCCTCGATGCCGTGGCCGCGCAGCTCGCGCTCCAGGCTCGTGCCCAGGAAGCTGTTGGGCGCCGCCTTCCGGATCACGGGCTCCCCGGCCTCGGGCGCTACGAGCGGGTGGATCTCGACGCCATCGCTGCCCGGCCGCATGAACGTCGCGTCGGGCCCCTCAGAGACGTGCTGGACGTGGACGACCGGCGCGCCGCGATCGCGGAAGTCCTCCAGCAGACGCTGCGCCGCGGCGGCGGCGGCCTCGGGCTCGACCAAGGGATGGGCTCCGCCGGGGAAGTAGTCGTTCTGGAGGTCGATGAGCAGCAGGGCCTTGGACATCGCCCGATCATCACGCATCGGGCGCCGGAACTAGGGTTCGCGCGGTGAGCACCACCGGATCCGGCGCCGAGACCACGATCAGGATCGTCCTGCGATGGCGCGACATGGACATGCTCGGCCACGTCAACCAGGCGGTCTACCACGAGTTGCTGGAGGAGGGCCGCGGCGCGCTGCTGGCCTCGCTCGGCGACGTCCCCAGCTTCCCGTTCGTCCTCGCGCGCGTGGAGCTCGACTACCGCCACGAGGTGCGGCACGCCGACGGCCACGTCGACGTGCGCACCTTCGTCCAGCGGGTCGGGCGCACGAGCGTCACCGTCGGCCAGGAGCTGACGCTGCCCGACGGCACGCTGGCCGCCGCCGGCGTGTCGGTGCTCGTCGCCTGGGACCGCCAGGCCCGCAGCGCGCGAGCGCTGAGCGACGCCGAGCGCGCGGCGCTGGGCGCCGCCTGAGGTCTCCGCCGCGCGCGTGCCCTCCCTGCCCCACAGCCTGTCGGTCCTGCGCGAGCGCGAGTACCGCCTGCTGTTCGGCGGTCAGCTCGTGTCGCTGCTGGGCGACCAGATGGTCAACGTCGCGCTGGCCTTCGGCGTCATCGGGATCGGCGGCAGCGCCTCGGACCTCGGCCTGGTCTTCGCCGCCCGCGCCTTCGCGCTGGTGGCGAGCCTGCTGGTCGGCGGCGTCGTGGCCGACCGGCTCCCGCGGCGCACGGTCCTCATCGGCGCCGACGTCGTCCGGCTCGCGAGCCAGGGCGGCCTCGCCGCCGCGTTCATCCTCGGCACGCCGCCCATCGCCCTGGTCGCGGCGCTGGCGGCGATCACCGGTGCGGCGACCGGCTTCTTCAACCCTGCCTCGACCGGCTTCCTGGTGTCGGTCGTCAGCCCGGGCGGACTGCAGCAGGCCAACGCCCTGCGGGGCGTGTCGTCCTCCGGCGGACGGATCGCGGGGCCGGTGCTCTCTGCGGCGCTGGTGGCGACGGTCGGCGCCGGCTGGGCGCTGGCGGTCGACGCGGCCACCTTCGCGGCGAGCGCCGCGCTGCTGAGCCGGATGCGGTCGGGCAGCGAGCGCCCGGTGCGCGACGTGAGCAGCTCGTTCCTGGCCGACTTCCGCGAGGGGTGGGACGCCTTCCGCTCGCGCCGGTGGCTGTGGTCGTTCGTCGCGTTCTTCGCCTTCGGCAACCTGCTCTACGGCGCGCTGCAGGTCATCGGCCCGCTCATCGCCGAGCGCGACCTCGGCGGGGCGCCGGCGTGGGGCGCGATCATCGGCGCCTCGGGCGTCGGGGGAGTGATCGGCGGCGTGGTCGCGTTGCGGGTCGCGCCGCGCCGCCCCCTCCTGGTGGCGGTCCTCGCCGCCGCCGTCCTGATGCTCCCCGCGGCCCTGCTGGCGCTCGGCTCGCCGGTGACGGTGGTCGCGTTGGGCGCAATCGTCGCGGAACTGGGCCTGATGCTCTCGGTGACGCTGTGGGAGTCGACGCTGCAGCGCCACGTGGCCCCGGAGGTGCTCTCGCGCGTCAGCGCCTACGACTGGTTCGGCTCGATGGCGCTCACACCGGTCGGCCTGGCGCTGTGGGGACCGATCGCCGGCGCGCTGGGCTACGGCAACGCGCTGTGGCTGGCGTTCGGCCTCAACCTCGTGGGCGTGGCGGCCATCCTCGGCGTGCCCGAGGTGCGCCGCCTGCCCCCCACGCCGGTCGCCGAGCCCGCGGCGGCCGCCGCCCGTCGCGCCTAGGTGCCGACGCTGCGGCGGAACAGCAGCCCGGCGACGACGGCGACGATGGTCGCCAGCACGAAGATGCCGAAGCCCATCACGCCGATGAGCGCGAGGATGAACGTGACGACGGCGATCGCCGCGGCGGTGCCGCTCACGACGACGAGCTGGAAGGCCCGGCGTTCGCGGGCGCTACGCGAGAGGCCGGAGCCGGGACGACGCGACAGGTTGCTCATGTGCTCAGGATGACACGTCGTCGGTCGGCAATCGCCCGCGCCCGTGGTCCCGCAGCGCCTGACGCCGGCCGCGCGTCTAGGCCGAGCGCAGGTAGGTCAGCACGGCCAGGACGCGACGGTGGTCGTCGTTGGTCGCAGACAGGTCGAGCTTGCCGAAGATGTTGGTGACGTGCTTCTCGACGGCGCCCGGGGTGACGACGAGGTGGCGGGCGATCGCCGCGTTGGTGCGGCCCTCGGCCATCAGCTCGAGCACCTCGCGCTCGCGCGGGGTCAGGGCGGCCAGCGCGTCGCCGTTGTGGCCGCTGCGCACGCGGACCAGCTCGGAGACCACCTCGCGGTCCAGCGCCGTGCCGCCGGACGCCACGCGCTCGACCGCGTCCATGAACGACCGCACCTCCCCCACCCGCTCCTTGAGCAGGTAGCCGACGCCGCCCTCGCCCGACTCCAGGAGCTCGGCGGTGTAGATCGGCTCGACGTACTGCGACAGGATCAGGACGCCGAGGCCCGGCTGGCGGCGCCGCGCCTCGATCGCCGCGCGCAACCCCTCGTCGGTGAAGGTCGGCGGCAGCCGGACGTCGACCACCGCGAGGTCGGGCTTGTGTCCGGCGACGATCCGCAGCAGGCCCTCGGCGTCCTCGGCCTGCGCGACGACGTCGACGTCGTGCTCACGCAGCAGCGCGACGATCCCCTCGCGCAGGAGGGCGAGGTCCTCGACGATCACTGCTCGCATGGCAGCTCCGCCCGGATCGTCGTGCCGGCGCCCGCGGTGCTCGACACCGTCAGCGCGCCATCCAGCGCCTCGACGCGATGGCGCAGGCCGGTCAGCCCGCCACCATCGCGGTCGGCCCCACCGGGTCCCTCGTCGGCGATCTCGATCACGAGTCGTTCATCCTCTTCGAACAGGTGGACGTGTGCGGTGGCTCCCCCGGCGTGCTTGGCGACGTTGGTCAGCGACTCGGCCACCACGAAGTACGCGGCGGTCTCGACCACCGGCAGCGGGCGGCGCCGCAACTCCGAGGCATCGACGGTGACCGGCGTCGCGGCGCGGCGCCCCAGCGCCTCGACCGCCGCGGCCAGTCCGCGGTCGGCCAGGACCGGCGGGGCGATCCCGCGGGCGAGGTCGCGCAGCTCGCCGATCGCCGCGCTGGCCTCGCCGCGGGCGCGACGGACCAGCTCGGCCTCCTCGGGACGATCGCCGAGTCGCTCCTCGGTGCGGCCGAGCAGCAGGCTGAGCGCGACGAGCCGGGCCTGGGCGCCGTCGTGCAGGTCGCGCTCGATGCGCCGCAGCTCGGCGGCCTGGACGTCGAGCGCGCCCTGACGCGTGCGGGTGAGCTCCCCGACGCGCTGAGCCAGCTGGGCCTCGCGGCGGCGGCCCGGCAGCCGATCGGCGTACGCGACCAGCGCATGGACGGCCAGCGAGAAGCCGAGCACGATCAGGGGCCAGACCGGCCAGAACGTCGGGCTGTCGGTCATCGCCCACAACAGGAAGAGCAGCAGCGCGAGCAGGCCGCTGGCGGCGGCGTGGATCGCCAGCGCGTGCCCGGTGCTGCCGGGCCGGCTGAGCGAGAAGCGGATCAGGACGTGGACGGCGATCGGGATGCACACCGCCAGCCACACCCACATGGGCCAGTAGTAGCCGGCGCCGGCGACGCCCCAGACGATCGTGGCCGCCAGCCCGGCCAGCCCCGAGAGGGCGACCTGGAGCGGCAGGGCGTCGAAGGGCTGGTGCGGCGGCTCGGGCGCCGGCGCCGCGTCGGGATCGAGTGCGTCGAGCGTGTCGGGCGGGACGGCCGCCTGGGGCGGCGTCGAGGTGTTGGGCGGTGCCGGGCGGGTGTCCATGGGAGCTCCGCGGCGCTGACCGCGGAAGCGCATCGTCCCACCTCGCCCGCCGTGGCGGGCTGGGGACAGTCCCCGGCCGGGGGTGGGGACAGTCCCATGCGCCCGTGGGTGTGAACGTCATGTTCAGGCGCTGTTCAGGCACCCCCCGTCACCCTGGCCGCGCTCCATGGACCTCTCCCTGCTGCAGCGCCTCAACGACTTCTTCGCCGGCCACGACCGCATCGAGGACCCCCTCGTCGCCTACGCCAACGCCAGCGAGCTGCTGTTCCTCGGCATGCTCGTGCTGGCCTTCGTGCTCGTCGCGGGCCGGCGACGGCAGGATGTGCGCCGGGCGGTCGTGGCGGCCGGCCTCAGCGCCGCGCTCGGGCTGATCGTCGCGCAGGTCGTGTCGCGCCTGGTGGACCGGCCGCGCCCGTTCGTCTCCCATCCGCACGCGGTCCACCTCTTCGCCCATCACGCCGCCGACGCCGGTTTCCCGAGCGACCACACGACCGCGGCCTTCGCGATCGGCACCGCGCTGGTGCTGCGGTTCCGCGGCTGGGGCATCGCGGTCCTGATCCTCGCCACGATCCTCGCGGCGACACGCGTGGCCATGGGCATCCACTACCCGAGCGACGTGCTGGGCGGCGCGGTGATCGGCACCGCATCGGCGCTGGTCCTGTACCACCCGGCGGTCCGCGCCCTGCTGCATCGCCTCGCCGACGGCGCCGGCGCGCTGCTGGACGCCATCGGGCGCTCCACGGTCGGGCGCCTGGCGCCCACGCGCTGAGCGGGGCGGACAACCCCCGGGCCGATCCTGCGCCATCCGGCAACGGCGCCGCCCGGTACCGTCGGCGCGCATGCCGCGCCCCTGGCCCACGAGCCCGCCGACCGCCGAGCAGCGCGCGGCGTACGCCGACGCCGAGCCGCGATCGTTCTGGCTCGACGACCTGCCCGAGCGCGCCGGCGACGCCCCGCTGACGGTCTCTCGCACCGCCGACCTGTGCATCGTTGGCGGTGGCTTCACCGGCCTCTGGGCTGCGCTGCACGCCAAGGCCGACGACCCGGCGCGCGACGTCGTCCTGTTGGAGGCCGATCGCGTCGGCGCCGGCGCGAGCGGGCGCAACGGCGGGTTCGTCATCGCCTCGCTGACCCACGGCCTGGCCAACGGCCTCGCGCGCTTCCGGCAGGAGATGCCGGCGCTGGAGCGCCTGTCGCTGGAAGGCTTCGAGGGGCTGAAGGCCGACCTCGTCCGCCACGGCATCGACGCGCAGCTCGAGGAGACCGGCGAGCTGCTGGCGCTGCTGGAGCCCCACGAGGTCGAGGGCGCCGCCGAGGACGCCGAGCTGGCGCGGGCCTTCGGCCACGACGTCACGGTGCTCGACGAGACCGCGATGCGCGCCGAGGTCGACTCGCCCACCTACCGCGGCGGCGTCTGGGACCGGACGGGCGCCGGAGTGCTGCACCCCGGCCGGCTCGTCGCCGGCATGCGCGCGGCGGCGCTGGCCGCCGGCGTTCGCATCCACGAGCACACGCCCGTGCTGGGCATGGAGCCAGCCGGGCGCGACGCCGTCGACGTCCGCGCACCGGGCGGCACGATCCGCGCGCGCCGGGTCCTGCTGGCCACCAGCGCCTATCCCCCGCTGCTGGCGCGGCTGCGCCACTTCATCGTGCCCGTCTACGACTACGTGCTGGTCACCGAGCCGCTGAGCGCCGCGCAGAAGGCGGCGATCGGCTGGGCCAACCGCCAGGGCATCGGCGACGGCGGCAACCAGTTCCACTACTACCGGCTGACCGCCGACGACCGTATCCTCTGGGGCGGCTACGACGCGGTCTACCGCCGCGGCGGCCCGGTGGGTCCGCAGCAGGACCAGCACGACCCGACGTTCGCCGCGCTCTCCCAGCACTTCTTCACCACGTTCCCGCAGCTCGAAGGCCTGCGCTTCACCCACCGGTGGGGCGGCGCGATCGACACCTGCAGCCGCTTCTCGGTGTTCTTCGGCACCGCGCACGGCGGCCGTGTCGCCTACGCCACCGGGTACACCGGGCTCGGCGTGGCGGCCACGCGCTTCGGTGCCCGGGTCGCCCTCGACCTGCTCGACGGCCGCGACACCGAGGCCACCCGGCTGCGCTACGTCCGGAGCAAGCCCATGCCGTTCCCGCCCGAGCCGCTGCGCTCGGCCGTCATCGGGCTCACCCAGCGCGGCCTGGCCGCCGCGGACCGCCGCGAGGGCCGGCGCGGCCCGTGGCTGCGCACGCTGGACCGGCTCGGGCTGGGCTTCGACAGCTGACGGGGCGCGCCGGGCGCGCGTGGCGTCTCAGCCGACCAGCGCCCGCAGCACCGCGGCCGTGCGGTCGTCGGCGGGGAAGAACGCCTCGATCGACAGCTCGGAGACCGTGATGTCCAGCGGCGTCCCGAACGTCGTGACGGTGCTCATGAAGGCCAGCTCCCCGGCGTCGCTGCGCAGCCGCAGCGGCACGACGATCTCGCCGGGGCCGGGAAGCTCGACGCCCGCGCTCGGATCGTCGCCCGGGTAGGACGACAGCTCGGCCAGCAGCGCCGCCAGCTGCGGGTCCTGCGTGGCGGCGACCTCGCGCCGCAGCCGGCCCAGGAGGTGCCCGCGCCACTCGGCGAGGTTGACGATCCGCGGCGCCATCCCCTCCGGGTGCAGGCTCAGGCGCAGCGCGTTGACCGGCGGCTCGAGCAGGTGCGCCGCGACGCCGGCGGTCATCAGCGGCAGGCCCGCGTTGCCGTCGAGCAGCTCCCAGTGGCGGTCGACGGCCACCGCCGGGTACGGCTCGTGGGCGGCCAGCAGCCGCTGCAGGACGTCGCGCACCTGCGCCATCTGCTCGTCGTCGAGGTCGGACTCCGGATAGGCCGGCGCGTAGCCGGCGGCCAGCAGCAGCTCGTTGCGCTCGCGCAGCGGCACCTCGAGGTGCTCGGCCAGCCGGACGACCATGTCGCGACTGGGCTTGGAGCGCCCGGTCTCCACGAAGCTGAGGTGGCGCGTGGAGACCGCGGCCTCCAGCGCCAGCTCCATCTGGCTCAGACGCCGCTGGTCGCGCCAGCGGCGCAGCAGCGGGCCGACGCCCTCGGGCGCGGGTCGGGACAGGACGGCGGCGGAGGTCACGCCCCAACCGTAAGGGTCCGCGGGTCGCTGACACCATGACCTCGCAGGTAATACTGCGGCCGGCATCGTCGTGGCTGGGCGTGCCGAGCGGCGGAGCCTCGTGCGCCAGCACCGGCTCCGCCGGGAGGTGCGGCCAGGCGCGGCGAGGCCGGCCGCAGCTAGTGGTTGCGAAGGGCGTCGACCAACTCGTCCTTGTTCATCTTGGAGCGGCCCTCGATGCCGATCTCGGCAGCGCGGTCCTGGAGGTCGTCGACGCTCCAGTCCTCGTAGCTGCCCGACTGGCCGCCCTTCTTGGAGACGTTCGTGCCGGCCGCCTTCGCATTGGCGATGCGCGCGGCCTTCTCCTTGCTGGCGCCGTCGTCGCGCAGCGCCTCGTAGGTCTTGTCGTCCTTGACGCTCGGTCCGGGGTCTTTGGATCCAGGCATGGCCAAGGGCTACCCCGAGGCCGCTGACGGAATTCAGGCCTGGCCGGCGGCGACCTTCGCGGCTTCGACTGCGAGGCGGTCGGCGCGGTCGTTGAGCGCCTTGTGGGCGTGCTCGGCGCCGGTCTCGTGGCCCTTGACCCAGTGCCAGCGCACATCTGCGTGGCGACCGATCTCGGTCTCCAGCGCGGTCACGAGGTCCTGGTTCTTGACCGGGTCGCCCGAGGCGGTCTTCCACCCCTTCTTCTTCCAGCCGTGGATCCACTTCGTCATCGAGTCGAGCATGAGCCGCGAGTCGGTGACGATGCAGGCGACGCTGTCGGCCGGCAGCGAGCGCAGGCCCTCCAGCGCGGCCATGTACTCCATGCGGTTGTTGGTGGTGTGGGGCTCGCCGCCCGACAGCTCGAGGTGGTCTGCGCCCTCCATCACGACGATCGCCGCCCAGCCGCCCGGGCCGGGGTTGCCCTGGCACGCGCCGTCGGTCCAGACCAGCGCCTCGCCCGCCCGCGCGACGATCGGGATCTCTGGAATGGGCGCGGATCGGCGGCGGCGAAAAGTGCTGGCGGGTGGCGACATGGACCGAGCATGGTAGGTGCCGGGCAGGACGGCTGAGGCGCCGCCTAGGCTTCGCCGGATGACCGACGATCCGAGGTGGTTCATCGCCAACGCGACCGAGGCGACCTGGCGCGCCGCACCCGGCTGGGGGCGCTCCGTCCGGTTCGAGCCCGAGAGGACGCGCTTCCAGGACTACGGCATCAACCTGCACACGATCGAGCCGGGCGAGCGCAGCACGATGTATCACGGCGAGGACGGCCAGGAGGACTTCCTGGTGGTCTCGGGCAGCTGCCTGGCGATCGTCGAGGGCGAGGAGCGGACCCTGCGGGCCTGGGACCTGCTGCACTGCCCGGCGTGGACGAGGCACACGTTCTTCAACGACGGCGACGAGCCATGCACCATGGTGATGGTCGGGGCGCGCCGCGGCGGCGAGGAGGTCGACTGCGTCTACCCCGTCGAGCCGCTGGCCCAGCGCCGTGGCGCGGGCGTCGACGCCGAGACGACGTCGCCCGACGTTGCCTATGCCGGCACTCCGGAGACCCAGGACATGCCGTACGTGAGGGGAACGCTGCCCGGGGCGTGACTTGCCCGCCCCGGGCTTCTGCATTCTCAGTGCGACCGCAGCGCGCCCCCGCAATGGGGGCAGGTGCTGCGATGGCCGTGCAACTGCGCGTCCCAAAGACGCAGGCAGCTGCCGCAGATCAAACGGATCATCTCGTGATCCTTTCGTTCGGCGCGATCAGGCGCCGAGCAGCGAGCTTGGTGCTACAGCTGCTGAACGTTGACCGCGTTGGGGCCCTTGGGCCC
>DASYLT010000024.1:0-12975 GCA_036009425.1 Baekduia sp.
GAGGTCGTGTCCGTAGACGACCGGCTCGCGGATGTCCTCGAAGCGCACTCCGTTGAAGCCGGCGCCGTCGAGGAGGCGGGCGGTGGCTTCGGCATCGCCGAGCGAGAATGGGTCCGAGCCCGGCGGCGGTGGCTGCGCCGCGCCGCCCAGGGCGGCGCCGATCGCTCGTGCCCCTTCGTTGTGCTCGTGTCCCTGCCAGACGAGCAGCACCAGGCGCGCCCCCGGTCGAAGGCCGGCGGCGATGTTCGTGAACGCGGCGGCCGGATCGGAGAAGAACATCGTCCCGAAGCGGCTGATCGCCACGTCGAAGCCGGCAGGATCGAAGCGATGCACCTGGGCGTCGCCCAGCTCGTACCGGACGTTGTCGAGCCCTTCGGCGGCAGTCAGCTGACCGGCGCGTTCAAGCATGCTCTCGGACACGTCGATGCCGACGACCCGGCCCAGCGCCGCGGCGCGCGACGCCTCGCGAGTCGTCAGCCCGGTTCCGCAGCCGACGTCGAGTACCTCGTCACCGGGCCTGATTCCGTAGGCGGCGCGAAGGTGCTCGTGGTGATCGCGCAGCTCGGCGTCGTAGAAGTCCAGCATGTTTGGCGAGGACACCGACGCGATGCTAAAGAACAACCGCTTCGCCGCCCCCTCGTCACTCCGACCTCCGCCGCGGCTTGACCAGGTCGTAGCTGTCCTGGACGAGGTCGTAGACCATGGCGTCGCCGGCGTCCTGGGCGAGCGTGATGGTGATCCAGTGCCGCTTGTTGAGGTGGTAGCCGGGCACGATCGACATGTAGGACTCGCGCAGCGACTCGGCCAGCAGCGGATCGCACTTCACGCTGACCTGCAGCGGCGTGGCGCTCAGCCGGGTCAGGGCGAACACCTTGCCGTTGATCTTGAAGACCGAGAGGCCCGGAGCGAACGGGAAGTCCTCGATCGCGCCCGGCATCGAGAGGCACCACTCGCGGAGCTCGTCGGCGGTCACGGCCGCGACCGTACCGCGGCTCAGCGCCGGAGTCCCTCACGACCTACCATCGACCGCAATGGCCGTGTACATCGACCACGCGTTTCTGCACGGGGAATGGGGCTACTGGTCCGGCGGCGGGCATCTGCAGGCCGACACGACGCAAGAGCTCCATGCCTTCGCCGCGCGCCTGGGTCTCCAACGGCGCTGGTTCCAACAGCGTGCCGGACGCCCGGATCGCGACCACTATGACCTGACCGCCGAGAGGCGCCGGCAGGCCCTCGCCGCGGGCGCGATCGCCGAGGACCGCCGGCAGGGCGTCGCACGTCGTGCACGCGTCCGCCGGGCCACCGAGACCTCGGCGGCCAACGAGAACGGCCGCGCGCCCGGCGCCCGGTCGCTCAGCGGTCCCCGGGGCGCCGAAGTCGCCGGCGGGCGCTGAACGGGGCGCGTAGGTCGTCGACGGCGAACCCGCCGCGGACGTGGCCGTCGGTGGCGTAGCGATAGAGCGCCACCGCGAAGATCTGCCGGATCGCTGCAGCCAGCGCGCCGGCCCCGAGCACGACGACGAGGCCGACGGCGACGATGGCGACCCGGGGCGCGCCGGAGAACGCCAGGCCGACTCCGAGCACTGCTCCGCCGGCCCCTGCCGCGAGGACGGCCCAGGCGCCGATGATGATCGAGCCGCCGACGCCTTCGCCCCAGCGGCCGCGGATCAGTCGGGTGGAGCGACGGACACAGCCCGCCGCGGTGCAGCCTTCCAGGGCGAGGATCGGAACGGCGAAGAACGTGACCAGCCCCCAGGCGCTGCCGATCAGCCACGTCGCGACGCGGCCGCCGAGCGGCAGCCGTTCGGCGAGCTGCTGCAGGACGAGGCCGACTCCGGTGGCCAGCAGCGACCACAGCGCGATCTGCCCGAGGCGGCCGGCGGCCACGGCGAGCGCGTCACGGACCGTCAGGTGACGCCCCGCCAGAGTGGCGTCGGCGGCGGCGGCCAGCGCGACGTTGAGCGTGGTCGCAGCGAAGGTCAACGGCCACGCGAACAACGCCGCGAGCCAGATCAGCCGGTCGCTGTTGGCGGGGTCGTGGAACCACCCGGCCAGCCAGAAGAGGGCGACGGTGGCCGCGACCGACAGCAGCACTGACGCAGCGGCGACCGCCATGAGCGTGCTGTCGCCGCGCAGGACCGCCACGGCGGTGCGCGTCAGCCGCCAGCTGCGGGTGATCCGGCCCTCGCCGGCGGGCGCGAGGTACTGCCGTGTGGCCGCATCTCCCGGTCGCTCGGGGGCCATGTCGGCCGGTAGTGCCGTCGGCTCGGGCGCGACGACGGCCATCACGCCGCGAGCTCGGGCGGCGAGCCAGCCGAGGATCACCAACGTTCCGAGGGTCACGGCGATCGCGTTGGGGCCCTCAGGCCCGGTGATCGGGGCGGCGAGCGCCAGCAACGTGAAGGCCGCAAAGACCAGTGGGTAGGCCAGCGGCCCGTACCGATCAAGCACGCTGTGCGATGGGCGGGACGTGGCCTTGCCGTGCCGGGCGCGCCGGCTCAGGACCGCGAGCCAGACCAACGCCACGATCGTCGCGCAGAAGCCGATGACCAGCAGTCCTCCCGACTGGTCGTCGTGATGGGTGGTGGTCTCCAGAACGGACTGCCACGCGAGCGCTGCGGTCATCACGGCTCCGCCCAGGGTCAGCGTCGCGAAGGCCGCCCGGCCGCGCCGCCCGCGGCTCTCGCGCAGCCCACGGACGCCGAGCACGGTGATGACCATCGCGGCGGCGAGCAGCAGCGCCAGCGACAAGATCTCGTGGCCGATCGAGGAGGGCGGGTCGCCGGGGGCGGTGTGGGTGTTGAAGACTCCCTCGGCCGCCACTCCCGCGACCAGCAGCGCCAGCGCGCCGACCAGGGGCTTGCGTAGGCGCTGGGGGGTCGCGTCGGCGGACTGACCGTGCACCAGCGGGTCGTGCTGCATGCATCGGTGACTACCCAGACGCACTCAGGAGCTCTCGTCCGTCGAGCGGCACGGCCTTGGCGTCGAGGCGAGCGGGTCGCCGAGGAGCCGGCGACGTCATTCGACAGGCCGGCCATCGTGCCTAGCCGTGGCCGTCGAGCGGGATCTCGGCGGTGAGGCGGGTGCCGCTCCCGGCTGGGCTGCTGATCTCCAGCCGCCCGTGCAGCGCCTCGACGCGGTCGGCGATGCCGCGTAGGCCGGTCCCGGACGCGGGATCGGCGCCGCCGACGCCGTCGTCGGCGACCTCGACCACCATCCGGTCGCCGTCGGGCCGGACGGCCACGGTGACCAGCGAAGCGCCGGCGTACTTGGCGACGTTGGTCACCGCCTCGGCGACGATGTAGTAC
The DNA here is from genome assembly GCA_036009425.1 of Baekduia sp. Taxonomy (GTDB): domain Bacteria; phylum Actinomycetota; class Thermoleophilia; order Solirubrobacterales; family Solirubrobacteraceae; genus Baekduia. The sequence goes on from DASYLT010000024.1 coordinate 3,309, forward strand.
GCCGCCGCCTCGACCGGCGAGGGCAGCCGCTCCTCGGGCACGTCGATCACCTCGAGCGGCACAGGGGACCGGCTGGCGAGCGCGCCGACCGCCGCTCCGAGTCCGCGATCGGTCAGGACCGCGGGGTGAATGCCGCGCGCGAGCTCGCGGAGCTCGAGCAGCGCGTCGGCGAGCTGCTGCTGAGCGTCGGCGAGCATCCGGCGCGTCGCCTCCGGATCCGCTGCGAGCCGCGCCTCGACCAGCCGCAGGCTCACGGCCAGCGTGACCAGCCGCTGCTGCGCTCCGTCGTGCAGGTTGCGCTCCAGGCGCCGGCGCTCGGCGTCGCCTGCCTCGACGATCCGCGTCCGGGAGGCCGCCAGCTTCTCGTAGGCATCGGCGTTGGCGAGCGCCTGCGCGACGAGCTCGGCGAACGCCGATAGCCGGCCCTCGGCGCCCTCGGGCAGGTCGTCGGGATCGTGCGCCGCGGCCACCAGCACGCCCCAGACCCGCCCACCGACGCGGACCGGCGCGGCGACCGCCGCACCGAACCCGACCGTGCGCAGGCGCTCGGCCAGCTCGCCGCCCACGCCCTCGTAGGTGGTGACCCGCTGGGCCTCGCCGGTGCGCAGGACGCGCACGATCACCGTGTCGCTGTCGAGCGGGACCGACGCGCCGACGGGCCACGCCTCGACGTCGGGATCCGCGGCCCACCCGCCGACGATCGTTCCGAAGCCGGTGTCCTCGTACCGCACGACGCGGGCATCGGGGACCGACAGCAGCTGGCCGACTTCGGTCGTCACCCGCTCGAAGACGGCGCTGGGCGCGGCCTCGGCGGCGACGAGCGTGGCGATCCGCCGCAGCGCCGCCTGCTCGTCGGCCAGCCGCCGCGTCGAGCGCTCGCTGGCGACCAGCCGCTGCTCGGCCCGGCGCCGCACCAGGACGTCCTGGTGCAGCGCCTCGTCGGCCCGCTTCCGCTCCGCGGTGAGCGCGGCGAGGATGAGCGACGTCAGCGCGGCGGTCGAGAGGAACAGCTGCGTCGAGAGCAGGCTGTCGGTGATCGACGCGCGGACGAACGGCCCGGCGTTCTGCGCGGTGTTCCAGACGGTCAGGGACGCGGCGATCAGCACGGCCGCCGAGGCGCCCGGCGGCCCGAAGCGCAGCGCCGCCCAGATCAGCGTGGGGAAGACGACGTAGGGCACGTCGCGTTGGGAGGGGACCTCGGCCAGCAGCACGAGCGCGACCAGGAGCGCCGCGCCCTCGAGCAGCGTGCGGCGCGTCGGGCGCCGCGGCGAGCCGTGGGCCCAGGCGAGGATCGCCGGGGTGACCACCAGCGCGCCGGAGAAGTCCGAAAGCCACCAGGTCCGCCACACCTCGACGGTCTCGTGCGCGCCGACGACGTCCCCGAGCCGCAGCGACGCGGTCCCGAAGCAGGCGCTGATGAGGGTCCCGGCGGCCGCGGCCGCGACGAGGGCGAAGACATCCCGCACGCGGTGCATCGCCACGTCGGCTCCGGCGAGCCGGCGCAGGAGCAGCGCGCCGACCAGCACCTCGAGCGTGTTGCCCGCGGTCTGACCCATGACCGTGCCCATGGGCGTCGAGAAGTCGGCGACGAGGAGGTCGCCGAGGACGACGCCGGGCCAGAGCCGCGGCCCGAACAGCACCAGCGCGGCCATGCCGACGCCGACCGGCGGCCACAGCGCCGTCACCGCCCCGTCGAGATAGGCGAGCTTGAGCCCGAGCTTGGCGGCCCCGTAATACGCGCCGGCCAGCAGGACGACGCCGACCGCGTAGCGGCCTGCGCGGGCGCCGGTCGTCGGCGATCCCCAAGCCGTCAGCCGCGGGTCGAAGGTGGGACGCGGGATGGTGGAGAGGCTTGGCATGAGGCCAGGGCCACCGAGGGCGGTCCGCTCATCTTCGCCCAAGCGCGGGTGCAAGGACAAGGGGCCGAGCCGCGCGCGTCGGCTCGCTCCCGCCGCCCGCGCGCCTCCCGATCGCCACGGCGTGACGCGCCGCCGCCGCGGCCTAGTACCTCACCCAATGGCGGCCGACGACGACGACGGGCTCGATCGGCTCTCGGCCCAGGAGCTCCATGACCTGGCGGTCCGGCACGCGCTGCGCCGGCTCGACCTCAAGTTCTTCTGGCGCCTCATCGAATACCTCCCCGCCGCCGAGGCCGGGGCGGGGGAGTTCGACGAGGCCACCGCCGACCTCCAGAGCCTGGCGGCCCACGTCGACGACATCACCGACGCGGGACGCGGCGAGATCGCCGAGCTGCTGCGCCCGTTCTACCTGGAGTACCTGCGGGAGCACGGCGTCACCGCCCAGGCCGCCTCGTAGGCAGCCCTCGCGCGCACCCGTACCGTGAGTCGATGGACTTCGAGCACCGGTTCCGCGTGCCGGAGAAGAGCTTTCACCTCGCCGGCCATGACCCCGCTGACGTGGCGGGTCTGACCAAGGCCGACGCCCGCGTGCGGCGCGCGGCCGACGCCCGGCGCCTGGCCGATCTGCAGGAGCGGCTCTACGCCGAGGGTCGGCAGGCGCTGGTCGTGGTCCTGCAGGGCCTCGACGCGTCCGGCAAGGACGGGACGGTCAAGCACGTCGTGGGTGCCATGAACCCCGCCGGCCTCGCGGTATCGCCGTTCAAGGCGCCGTCGCCGATCGAACGGGCGCACGACTTCCTGTGGCGGGAGCAGGTCGCGCTGCCGCCGCGCGGCCACATCGGGGTCTTCAACCGCTCGCACTACGAGGAGGTGGTCACCGTGCGCGTCCATCCCGAGCTGCTGTCCGGCGAGGCGATCGATCCGTCACGTGCGCGGGACCCGAGGTTCTGGGAGCGGCGCTTCGAGGACATCGCCGCGTGGGAGCGCCACCTCACGCGCGACGGAACCCGGGTGGTGAAGTTCTTCCTGCACATCTCCAAGGCCGAGCAGCGCAGGCGCTTCCTCGCCCGCGCGGAGCGGCCCGACAAGCAATGGAAGTTCTCAGTGCACGACGTCCGCGAGCACCGGTTCTGGCACGAGTACCAGCCGGCCTACGAGGCGGCCCTGCGAGCGACCAGCACGGCCGACGCGCCCTGGTACGTGATCCCGGCCGACCACAAGTGGTTCGAGCGCACGGTGGTCGGCGCCATCCTCGTCTCCCACCTCGAGGCGATGGATCCGCGGTGCCCGACGCCCTCCGAGGAGGAGCACGCGGCGATGCTCGCGGCGGTCGCCGAGCTTCGCGCCGAGGACTGAGCGAGCAGCTGGACCTACGAGTGCGCCGGTGCCGGCTCGCCGGCGCCCGCTCGCCAGGACCGTTCGATCTGTCGCATCGCCGGCGGGTAGACGATCAGGTGGCGGAACGGCCGGATCGCCGCCATGTAGGTGGCTCCGAGCAGCCCGTTGGGCTTGACCAGGACGGCCATCTGGCCGCGGTAGCCGCCGGCCCCGTCGGCGACCCATCCGACATGCATGACGCCGTGCATGGTGCGGTTGGCGATCTCCGCGGCCCACTCGTCGTCGAGCAGGTAGAGCGAGGTGAACGGGAGCGTGCCGAAGGCCGGGCCTGACGGGGCGTCGCGCAGATCGGCCGGGAACCGGTCGCGGAGCGTCGGCACCCGCGAGCCGAGGCCGACGTCCGGGTCGTCCCAGCCGAGCAGCTTCCCGAGCTTCCACCGGATCGCCCAGAGCGTGCGGGCGGCACGGGATGAGCCGTGCGACGGATCGCCGGAGGCGAACCCGCGCACGAGCCGTGGGAAGTCGTCCGGTCCGCCCGGCGTCGGGAGCGCCCACACGTCCTCCAGGCGGAAGTCGCGGGTCAACTCGTGGATCCGCCACGGCTGTGAGGTGTGCGCCGTGTTCGGGAGGGTCATGCGTGGACCTCCATCCATACAGTGCTGTATGGATGGACACTAGGCACCATCGGCAGCGGTGTCAATGCTCACCGGACGCGAGAGACACAGGCCATGGCCCCACCGACCCGTACACCGCGCAGCGCCTGGATCGAGGCCGGGCTCCAAGCCCTGGCCGCCGGCGGCCCCGATGCCGTCCGGGTCGACGCGCTGGCCCAGGCGCTCGGTGTCACCCGCGGCGGCTTCTACTGGCACTTCGAGGGCCGCCGCGCGCTCCTGGAGGAGATGCTCGACACGTGGGAGCGGGCGAGCACCGACGAGGTGCTCGAGCGCGTCGAGCACGAAGGCGGCGACGCCAGGACGAAGGTCCGGCGGGCCGGCGCGTTGACGTTCAGCGACTCGCTGCTGCCGATCGATCTCGCCGTGCGCGACTGGTCCCGGCGCGAGCCCACGGTGGCCGCGCGCCTCCGACGGGTCGACAATCGCCGGATGGAGTACCTGCGCTCACTGTTCGGAGCGTTCTGCTCGGACGAGGACGAGATCGAGGCCCGCTCGATGCTCGCGTTCTCGCTGCTGATCGGCAACCACTTCATGGCCGCCGATCACGGCGCGCGCAGCCGCGCCGACGTGCTCGAGTTGGCCGCGAAGCAGCTCTTGGCCTGAGCGCGAAGCGCACGCGGCGCCCGCGCCGGCGGGGCCCGCCCGTCCGAAGGTTGCGCGCCCGGCCAGAAGGCGGCAGGATGGCGCGCGGGGAGAGACGGGACGGCCGGGTGCCGTTTGCCGACGGAGCGTCGAGGAGCGGTCATGAGGATCCAGGGGCACGTGGCGGGTCTGGCGGCGGTGCTCGCCGCAGTGGTGAGTCCGGGCGTCGCGGAGGCCGCGATCAAGACCTACAACGTCGGCGCCAACCCCGGCCGGATGGCCCGGGCCGCTGACGGCTCGATGTGGTTCACCAAGACGGCGGCCGTGGGTCGCATCACCACCGCGGGTGTCGCGCGCAGCTTCGCACTGCCCACCGCAAGGCCCGACAAGGACGTCCTCGCGATCACCGTCGCGCAGGACGGATCGGCATGGGCGGCCGAGGCCCCTGGCTCCATCGCCCGCATCGACGGCAGCGGCACGGTCACCGAGTTCGCGCCTCCCGTGCTGGGGATGCCGGCCGGCATCGTTGTGGGCGCCGACGGCCAGGTGTGGTTCAGCGACGCGGTCCTCGGCCGGATCACGCGCTTCGATCTGGCCGGGGGATTCTCGGACACGGTGCTGGGCAATGTCCCCGGTGCGTACTTCCGGGTCGACCCCGCCGCGCCGACCGAGATGGTGCTCGGACCCGATCAAGCCGTGTGGGTTCTGCAGCTGGCGCCCGGGCGCGTCGGACGCATCGCCGGAGACGGGAGCGTCTCGTACTACTGGCTGCCGGCGGGATCTGCGAGCGCGCCGACCGGCCTGGCCTTCGGGCGCGACGGCGCGCTGTGGATCACGGAGGCCGGCGTCAACCGCATCGCGCGCATGAGCCTCGACGGCACGGTGCGCGAGTACGCGATCCCGTCGTCGGGCGCCGAGCCGCGGGCCATCGCGGTCGGTCCCGACGGAGCGATGTGGTTCACCGAGTTCGGCCGGGACCGCATCGGCCGCATCGACGCCGCGGGCGCCGTGACCGAGTACGAGCTGCCGGCCGGGTCGATGCCGTTCGGGATCGTCGGCGGCGCCGACGACGCGATCTGGGTGACGCTGTGGGGCAAGGGCGGCCAGGTCGCCCGGATCACCACGGACACGCCGGCGGCCGCCCACGCAGCACGTCACAGCGCGGGCAAGAAGCGAGCGCCCGTGCGACGCCACAAGCGCCGCTGACGATCGGCGCCGTCAGGACGCGTGCGCCGGAGGAATCGCGGCGGCCGGCTCTCGTGACGTGGACCGTGCCGCAGCGGTAGGCGGCCCTCGCACGTCCCGCAGTGCGCAAAGGAGCGGCCGTGCCCTGGTTGGGCGAAGATCCTGAGCTGAGGTAGCGTTCCCAGGCCTGCGATGACGGACATGAAATGGAGCGACGCCCTGCACGAGAGCGCCTTGCGCTTCGTCTGGGCCGCCGCCTTCCCCAACCTCGCTCGTCGACTACGGTGGCCGACCCGTTTAAGGCCCCGCGGCCTGGTCCTCTACATCGCGTTCAACGCGGCCCTCGGCCTTGCCGTCCGTGCCTGGGCCGTCCCGTTCTTCAAGCGCCTTGGCGAACAACGCGAGCAGGCGAAGCAAGTGCTGCGCCAACAGCTCGGCCGAGAACCCACTGACGAGGAGCTAGGCGCCCACCTGCTCGCCGCCTCCAACGTCCGCGACCCGGGTCAACCCACCCGGTCGTAGTCCCGCAGCCCCGACCAATGCAGGCGCTCGCACCAGCGATCCAGGCGCCACGCGCCGACGGCGACGGCGAACAGCACGACGAGGTAGCCGGCGAACCCGCCCAGCGCGTCGGCGAGAGCAAGCAGCGCGCCCCAAGCGGCGAGCCAGGCCAGGAGGCGCCACGGAAGCGGGGGAAGGTGCGGGCGAGATCCGGCCGCCGGCGGTTCCGGCCGGTTCAGACCCGGATCGTGCACGAGCCCGACGAACATCGTGTGAACGCTACGCCCAAGGCGGAGGGATTCCAAGTCGCAAGGGCCACGCTGCGGCCATCGTCACCTTGTCCGTCTTCGCGGCCGCAGGCTGCGTCGCGTAGCGCGCACGCCGATGGCGGTGGGAGATGCTCATGGACCTACTCACGCGCTTCCAGGAGCACATGGATCACGTCAGCCAAGGAACGGCGATGCTGTTGGCGCTGGGGTTCGTCCTGTGCCCCGCCGCCATCGCGGTGCATGAGGCCGGGCACGCGATCGTCGCTCACCGGTATGGCGCGAGGGTCCACGAGTTCGTGGCCGCGCCGGAGGGTCCGGCGCTGCGATTCGTGGTCGCGGGCGCGCGGGTCCGTCTGGGCCTTGGGCTCCTGCGCGACAGTCGATCTCGGGAACCCCTTGGGTGGGTGGACGTGGACGTGTCCTCGCTCACCGACGAGCAGCGCCGCCGGATGGTCCTGGCCGGCCCGGTGGCGCAGATGGCCTTCGGCGCCGTGGTCCTAGGCGTCCTGACCCTCGCGCCAGTCAGCGTCGACGTCCACGTGGTGCTCGGACTGAGCGCGGGGGCTGTCCTGCTCGACGGTGCGTTGAACCTGGCATCAGACGATCCGCGCAGCGACGGCGGCCGGATCCGGCAGCTGCGCGACGGCACGGCCGGGCGCGTCGCCCCGTCGCCGGGCCGTCACGTCGTCACCACGAAGGGCGGACGTCGGTCGATCATCGACGTCGCGCCCGACGGGCGCCGGATGCTGTCGTTCTTCGAGGCGACCGAAGACCCAGGGCGCTGGGTCATCCTCCACGAGCGCGTGGAGGACGGCTGGCGAACGGCGGGCTTCGACGCCGACCACGAGTGCTGGGCACCCACCCACGTCGACCCGGCGCGCGGACCGCTCGGGGTGGCGTTCACGTGGGGCGACCCCCACGTGGTCCGATGGGACGTCCCCGACGCCGGCCGGTCCGTGGCGCCGCCGAGGGCCTAGCTCGGGGCATACTTGTCGGAGACCCCCGGGCCAGGCCCGAGGCTCACCCAGACGCTGCACCGGAGGCTGACCATGCACACCGACGGAAACGCGATCGCCGGACTGCTCGAGGAGATCTTCGCCCGCGAGATGACCGGGACGGAGCGCGTGTGCCAGTCGTGCCGGGCGATCAGCCGCATCGCCGACCATCCGCTGTACCGCGGCGCGGGCCTCGTGCTCCGCTGTCCCAACTGCGCCGACGTGGCGGCGTGCGTCGTGACCATGCCCGACGGCTACGCGGTGACCACGCACGGGACGTGGCTGCTGGGCCTCAGCCCGTCGGCGTGAGCGCCAGGACCGGGATGATGCGGCTGGTCTTGCGCTCGTAGTCGGCGAAGCCGGGAAAGCGCCGCGCCTGCTCGGCGTACCACTGATCGCGCTCGGCCCCTTCGAGCTCGGTCGCGTGGACGGCGATCTCGCCGGCGCCGACCTCGATGGTCGCGTCGGGGTGGGCGAGCAGGTTGTGGTACCAGGCCGGGTTGGTGTCGGCGCCGGCCTTGGACGCGAACACGAGGTAGCGGTCGCCGTCGAGCAGGTACATCACCGGATGCACCCGCGGCTCGCCGCTGCGGGCGCCGCGGGAGTGCAGCAGGAGCAGCGGCGCGCCCTCGAAGTTCCCGCCGACCTGGCCGCCGTTGGCCCGGAACTCCTCGATGATGGTGGTGTTGAAGTCGCTCATGGGTGCGGCGATCCTAGCCGCTAGTGCCCGGTCGACGAGAAGTGCATGTAGTCCTTCGTGTTGCCGCTCCAGGAGCCGCCCCAGCCCCAGCCGATCGAGCGGAACGCATCGATCACGCGTCGGGTGACCATGCCGCGCCGGTGCTTCGAACGGTTGCGGTACAGCTTGGCGGTGGGGTCGCGACTCTGACCGCAGCCGACGTAGGGGTTCTCCACCGGGTTGAGGTCGACGGCCAGCCCGTAGGCGTGCATCGACCAGCTGCCCGTCCCCGTCCCGCCCGTGCAGGGTGACGGGACCGCCTGCCGGCACTCGAACGAGCCGCTGAGGTCACCGTCGCGCGGGCGGCCGCGGCTCGGTCCGTAGACGTCGGCGAGCCGCAGGTGATGGATCGGGAAGTGCAGCCGGTAGAGCTGGCGGAACACGCGGGCAAGCGGACGCGCCGCCCTGTGGTTGACGATGAGCCGCCCCGTGTGGGCGCGCCCGTCGAAGCCCCAGTGCGTGACGGTGAGCACCCGCAGGCCAGACAGCGCGACCGGGCAGCTCTGGTGCCAGAAGCCGCCCGCCTTCAGCTGTGCCCGGACCGGCGCGGACAACGGCGCGTCCGCGGAGTGAAACGACGACGCGAACGCCAGCAGCACCGCTGGGAGTGCGAGGACACCGAGCACGGCGGCTTGAGTCTACGTTCCCTGCGGGTCCTCAGTCCGGGTAGACCGTGTTGGGCGGCGGCGCCTTTCGGGTGATGAGGTAGCGGGCAATGGCGTCACGCGTGCGCCCGCCCCCCAGCCAGGACGAGGTGTGGCCGTCACCGTCGCGGGTGAGCAGCACCGAGCGGGGGAGCTGGTCGCGCAGCTCCTGTGACCAGACGTACGGGGTCGACGGGTCGTGCGTCGAGGCCGCCACCAGGATCGGGGGCGTGCCGCGCACCTGGAGCTCGTGCGGTGGGTTGGCCATCGGGACCGGCCAGCGCATGCAGCCGAGGATCCCCAGCCACGCCTCGCTCGCCCCCTGGGTGTGCGGCGCGAGGATGCGACCCAGCAGCGCCTTGGCCCCGAAGTCGCCGTAGCTGATCACGTCGCGCGGGTAGTCACTGCAGTTGATCGCCAGCCCGGGGAACGGATCGTCGCGCGAGCTCTGGGCGAAGTGCGAGGAGAACGCGCTGGCGTCGCCCTGCTCAGCTCGCGCGAGTGCGTTCGCGGCATCCGTCCATGTCGGGATGCCGATCGCGGGCACCCCGTCCTTGAGCAGCAGCAGGTTGAACGCGTTCATCCTGAGCTCTCCGCCGGTGACCGTCGTACGACAGGAGCCGTCGGCGCACTCCGGGGCGGCGATCGGGCGCTGGTCGGCCTGCTGGACCAGGCTGTCGAACAGAGCGAGGACATCGCGCCCGTGCAGCGGGCAGCTGGTCGTCTGCCCGCACCATGCTGCGAAGCGGTTCAGCGTGTCCTCGTACGCCGCGGCGGCGTCGGAGAAGAGCGTGTTGATCGACGTGGAGTGGTTCGAGATCCCGTCGAGGGCCATCGCGCGGATGCGCTTGGGATAGCGCTCGGCGTACGCGTAGCCGAGA
>DASYLT010000025.1:0-40004 GCA_036009425.1 Baekduia sp.
CGGGACCAACGACGAGTTCGCGATCGGCTACTACGGCCAAGCCGACCTGCCCTTCCTGGGTCAGGCCGCCCAGCAGTGGACGACGTTCTCGCGCTGGTTCCCGCCGATCCTCGCGCCGACCTACCCGAACCGCATCTACCAGCATGCTGGTCAGACCGACCGCATCGGGAGCACGCGGACGATCTCGAAGCTGCCGACGATCTGGGATCGCCTCGCCGCCGCGGGGCTCAAGGGTCGCTACTACTTCACTGACCTCCCGTTCCTGGCCTTCTGGGGCACGAAGCACCTCTCCATCGGCCGTCCGACCTCGACCTTCTTCGCCGCCTGCAAAGCCGGGCGCCTGCCACACGTCTCCTTCGTCGAGCCGCGGTTCACCGATGAGGCTTCGGGCACGTCCGGCGACGACCACCCCCACGGAGACCTTCGTACCGGGGAGGCCTTCATGGCTCGGGTCTACCGCGCGGTCACGCACAGCCCCGCGTGGCCGCGGACCGCGCTGATCTTCACCTTCGACGAGTGGGGCGGCTTCTTCGACCACGTGCCCCCGCCGCCGGGCCCGATCCCGGCAGCCGACGCCGCGGCCGGCAACGCCGACGGCCTGCGTGGGTTCCGCGTTCCCACGGTCCTGGTCTCGCCGTACGCCCGCCGCGGCCACATCTCGACGCGGGTCTACGACCACACCTCGATCCTGCGGATGATCGAGTCGCGCTGGTCGCTGCCACCGCTGAGCGTCCGCGACCGCCAGGCCAACGACCCGGCCGACGAGTTGATCAAGACCCCCACGTTGACCACTCCGTCGATCGCCGTGCCGCCGGCTCCCGCGGTGCACGCGTGCGAGCCGGCCCCGGCAGCCCCGGCCCCGGCCCCGGCTCCGGCCGCATCGCGTCGCGACGAGTGGGCCGTGCTGCACGACCTGGCCGACCGCACGGGCTGGCTGCGCTGAACCGCTGGCGTCGTGGTGGTCCGCCACGCGCTCTGGAGCGCGGTGTCCAGACCATGGGTGACCTACCCGGGCCACGCGGCCTCACCGGGTACGCCGTCGCCGCCCTCGGGCTTGGGGCCGCCGACGGCGATCAGGTCCATGCCGTCCGGCCCTGCCTCGAACGCTCGCTGGACCTCGGGCGCGACCCGGACGACATCCCACAGCGCCAGCTCGACCACCTCGTCGTCGAGCAGCACCCGCCCGCTGCCGGCGACCACGACGTAGGCCTCCTCCTGCTCCTTGTGGCTGTGGGCGAACGGCGAGCGGAAGTTGGGGTCATAGCGCCAGTGGCTCACGCCCAAGTCGCGTGAGTCAAGGTGCTTGCGGCCGAATCGGCCCTGGAGACCGGGGGCCCGGTCGCTGACCGAATCCTCGATCCCGAGCAGGTTCACGTGCGAGTAGCGGGACATGCACGCACCCTAGTTGCCGGGGAGCTTGCCGGCGTCGGCTGCGGGCATGGTCGACCGCTGGAGACGGCACCTGCGCGGACCACGACGTACTCGATGCCCTTGCATGGCGCCGGCGCTCGTTGCCTGGGAGCTCGCCTGACATCCGGTCCGCGACCTGCGATGGTGTGGGCATGGCGGTCGAGGTCACTCCCGGCGGGACACGAGGAGCGAAAGGTCCGCCGAGCGGGCCGATCGGGCGGATGTTCATGGGCATCGCACGCGCGATCCACCGGCTCACCGGCAGCAAGATGGGCGGGAGGCCGCTGCTGTACCTGAGCACCGTCGGCGCCAAGAGCGGGCAGAGCCGGACCGCCGTGGTCATGCCGTTCCCGGATGGTGAGAACGCCTGGCTCGTCGTTGCCTCGAAGGGTGGCGCCGCCGCTCACCCGTCCTGGTTCTACAACCTCGCCGCCCATCCCGACCAGGTCGAGGTGGAGATCGAGGGTCGCAAGACCGCGGTGACGCCGCAGACGCTGACCGGCGAGGAGCGCGCGACGGCGTGGCAGCGCATCACGAGCGAGCGACCGAACTTCGCGACGTACGAGACGAAGACGGATCGCCAGATCCCCGTCGTCCGGCTGACCGCGCGCTGAACGCGTCGCGCTGCTCTCACAGGCGCGCGCCCGTCGCCCGGCGGGCCGTGCGGCCGCATCTCACGCTCCGAAGGTCATCGCCCGGAACACGCCGGCGATCTCACGCCCGATCCACCGACCGGCAGCGGCCAGATCAGAGTCCGCGGGCCAAGTCGCTGTAAAACGTTCGCGGTCGTGTGCGGACCAGCCGGGCCTTGTGCGGTGCCGCACGGACCTCGAGGACTCCGGGCATCGGGAGGTCGTGGATGATGCGGCCGTCGATCTCGGCCGTCAGCGGCGCGCTGAAGGGCTCGGTGGCGACGCGGACGGTGTCGCCGCCGTCCAGCACGAGCGATCGCAGCCGGCTGCCCTGGGTGGCCAGCGGCGTGACGACGATGGCGTCCAGGGACGGCGCGACCGCCGGACCACCGGCACCGACGTTGTAGGCGGTCGACCCCGTCGGCGACGCGACGACGACGCCGTCGCCCCGCAGTTGGAGGACCGTCTCGCCGTCGACCTCCACCCGGAGTCGCGCCGTGCCGTACCCGGGAAGCCGGGCGACCACGACGTCGTTGAAGGCGACGATCGCGTGGGGCGGCTCGGTAGCGATGGTGGCAACCAGGGCCGTGCGTTCGTCGATCCTCGCCTCGCCGCAAGCGACGCGATCCAGCGCCGCACCGAACTCGTCTCGGTGGCAGTCGGCCAGGAAGCCCACGTTGCCGAAGTTGATGCCGAGCACTCCGACCTCGTGCGGCATCGCCAGCTGCAGGGCGCGAAGGATCGTGCCGTCGCCACCCAGCGCGATGACGAGCCCGCAGCCCGCGCTCAATCCGTTGGGCGCGGCGCTCGTCCCGAGGTCGACGAGGCTTGCGCCCTGCTCGGCCGCCCACGCCCGCACCATGAGCAGCTGCGCACGGCAGTCCGACGACGGAGTCACCAGCACTCCCACGGAGTCCCTGCCTGTGTCGGAGCCGAGCGAGAACCGTCGCATCTCTCCGGGCAGCCTTGCATGTGCCGGCGCCGCCTGCGCGAAGCGCGTCCACCCGAACCCGGGGACACCCGCGATGCGCCGGCCCGGCGTGGCTACGACGAGGCGCTCTGGCGCACGCCCAGCGCGGCGTGGCCGAAGCGCCGGCCAGGGGTCCGGCGGCTCGGCAGGGCTGGGGGCGTGTCATGCACGCCGCGCTGCAGGATGGCGAGCACGAGAGCGCGCTGACGCATGAGCGTGCTGTGACGGGATGACCATTGATCACGGGGCTCCATGCAGTGAACCTTGGCGTCAGTGCCACGCCCGAGTCAAACCCCCAGAACTGACGACCGGCGTCCGGAAAATCGGCGCTTGCTGGGGGATTGCGATCGGCGCGCAGAGTGCAAGGGCGATGGCCTGACGGAATGGTCCACGAGGCGAGCGGTCCCGTTCGTGTGGACGGCTGCGCCGGTGCTCACCGCCCGATCGCGGAGGAAGAGCAGGCAGGGCGCCCGAGTCGTTGGCGACCTGCTGCGCCCGATCGGCGATCGCGGCCCTTGTGGTGCGGCTCGCGTGAAGTACCTCCTCACCATGGCCTCGCCCGTCCTCGCCGCCGTCGACCCGGGCACGGTCGACATCGCCCCGGTGCGCTTCGCCGCACGCGTCGCCGCGCACACCGGCGCCCCGTTGATGATCGCCTCGGTCTTCGCCAGCGACGAGGTGGTCGAGCGGCTGGTCGGGGGACAGCTCGGCGAGGACCTGCCGCGGGACGCGTCCGAGGCGCTGGAACGCGCGGCGGAGGACGTACGGCACGGCGCGGCGGGCCTGCCGTCGATCGAGACCTTGCCGCTGGGCGCGTCGAGCGCTCCGCGGGGCCTTGCGTTCGCCGCGCTCGAGGTCGGCGCCGCGCTGGTCGCCGTCGGCTCGCCGGCGGATCTACCTCCGGGGCGGACCGCCGTCGGAAGCACCGCGGCGCGGCTGTTGGACGGCGCGCCGAGCGCGGTGGCCCTCGTCCCCGCGGGCTGGGAGGACAGCGGCGACTGGACGACGGTAGGCGCCGGCTTCGTCGCCAGCGTCGAGGGGCGGGCCGCGACCAAGGGCGCGCATGTGCTGGCGGCGCGGGCGGGTGCATGGCTGCGCGTGCTCGCCGCGGTGCGACCGCGCGCGTGGATGGACGGTTCGCGCGACGAGGTGGCCGCCGACCTGCGGGCCCGCGCGGAGGACGCCGGCGGGGCAGACCTGGCGAACCTGCTCGGCACGGCGGTCGATGTCGATGTCCAGGAGGGCGAGCCGGCCGCGGTCCTGCTCGCCGCCACGGGTGACGATCTGGACCTCCTGGTGTGCGGCGCCCGCGGCTACGGACCCGAGCGCTCGGCGCTGCTGGGCGGCGTGACGCGGCAGGTCACCGCCAACGCCGCGTGCCCGGTGATCGTGCTGGCACGCGGCCCGGGCGTGGTGCTCGAGTCGCTCGTGGACTGAGGCGCTCGGACCGGCTCCGAGCGCCGCGCTCGTAGACGGACATCGCAGCGGGCGAGGGCTACGAGCCCGGCGCTGCGACGGCGCCGCGGGCGTCCCAGAGCGCGCGCTGTTCGCCGAGGGTGAGCAGGCGCCAGCTGTCGGTCTCGGGAACGTGCACCGAGACGTGGACGTCGACGATCGAGCGGACGTCCTGCAGAACCTCGAGCGTCGCCCGGGTGCCGGTGTGCTCGGCGAGGGTCATGCGCGTGACCACGTCGACGACGCGAAACGCCCGCGGGCGGCGCGGAGGCGGTTCAGGCTGCGGCTTCGGGGCCGGCTCGGGCGGCACGTAGAGCTTGTCGCCCGCCCGGTCGGTCGACGGCTTCGCCACGCGGTCGAGGGGCACGACGCTCGCGCCGGTGCCCTTGGTGGCGGTATCGAGAACCCAGGTCTTTCCCACCCCTCCATTCTAGTTGCTCTCGCAACGACCTTCGCGCGGGGATGTTGAGGGCTCTCGCGCCTCAGTCGCCGGCCCGCATCGCGGCGACCACCTGCGCGATGTTCTCCCGCCAGATCGCCTCGGGGGTCGGCGGCAGCACGTCGTCCCAGATGCCCGCGAAGCTGCTGGCCAGCTGACGCAGACCCGTTGGGCGGGCCATGAACCACCAGTGCAGGTGCGCGGCGCCCTCGCCGTAGCGGCCGATGTGGACGCGCTCGATCCCGTCGACCGTCATGACCGCGCGCTCGACCCGGCCGAGCATGACGCCCATCTCGCGTGCGAGCTCATCGGGCAACTCGCTCGGGGTGTCGTAGTGGGCGCGGGGCTCGAGGACGACGACCACCGGCAGGCCGCTGGGTCCGAACGCGATGAGGCGCCAGCGGTCGTCGGTCCACAGGTAGTCGGCGTCGGGCTTCGTACACCCGTCGCAGCCGACGCCGCCTTCGCCGTCGCGCGGCGGCTCGGCCGCGGGGGTCTCGAGCGTGCGCGGGCGGATGTCGTCGTTGAACGGCCACGTGTCCCACTCGGCGACCGGTGGGGTTCGCAGCGCGTTGACGGATCGCCTGTAGAGGTCCTGCGCGTTCTCCGGCATGGGCGCCATCCTATGTGGTGAGTACGCTGGACCCGTGGAATGGCCCGAGCAGTTCTACGCGTGGCGCGCGGGCGAGGGTTGTCCCAGCTGCGCGGAGGGTCGGCCGGACGCAACGCCGTGGGGCGTGCGGTTCTTCGCCGGTGCGGTCTCCGACGCCTACCTCGTTCGCGCAGACATCCAGCGTGGGCTTTCGATGGTCGTCTGGCGCGGCCGGCACGTCGCCGAGCCGACGCAGCTCACCGACGACGAGGCCGCCGCCTACGGGCGGGAGGTGCTGCGGGTCGGACGCGCGCTCGAGGCCGTCCTGCAGCCCGTCAAGCTCAACTACGACCTGCTGGGCAACAGCGTGCCGCACCTGCACACCCACATCGTCCCGCGCTATGGCGACGACCCGCGGCCGGGCTGGCCGTTCCCGTTCCCGGATCCCGATCCGGGCCCGATGCCGGAGCCACGGCTGCTGGCCGACGTCGAGGCGCTGCGCCGCGCGCTCGCCCGGCGCAGCTGAGCGAGCAGTCCGACCGCGGGTCGCGCTCAGGCCGGCGGCCGCTGCTCGCGCGTGATCTCGAGCTCGGTCACCTTGAGCCGCTGGACCTCGAGCTCGTCGATGCTGAGCTTCTTGATGGTGGCGCGGCCGATCGCCAGGCGCCCGATCGCCAGGGCGCCGATGGCGCCGGCGCCCATCGAGAGTGCCGCGATCGCCATCGGCGCGTGCACCGATGGCCCCGAGACGGTCGCGCCCGCGCCCCGCAGCGGAACGACGTCGGTGGCGGATGAGCGTGAGCGGCGGCGGGCGAGTGACATGGCGGGCTCCTCTGGAAATCGACGTCGCGGAGGATGGCACGGGCGCGGGCCATCGTCGATGTCCGCTCAAGCCGTCGTGCGGTAGTGCAGGTGCACCACGCCGTTGCCGAACCGGCGCTCGTCGAGCAGGTCGAGTTTCACGCGGACGTCGTCGGGGAGGGACGGGTTGCCGCCTCCCACGACGATCGGTGAGACCAGCACGTGGCACTCGTCGACGAGCCCCGCCTTCAGCGCCTCGCCGGCGAGCTGCGGGCCGCCCACGCTGATGTCGCGTGCGGCCGACGCCTTCATCTGCCGGATCGCGTCGGGATCGAAGTCGCGCTCGATCCGGGTGCGGGCGCTGGACGGCGCCGCCAGCGTCTTGGAGTACACGACCTTGTCGGCCGCCCGCCAGATCTGCGCGTAGTCGCGCGTGACCGGCGACTCGTCGGGGCCGGCGGGCATGGTCTCCCAGGCGACCATCACGTCGTACATCCGGCGGCCGTAGAGGTAGGTGCCGATCGGGCGCTCGAGGTCGTTGACGAAGGCGTGCACCTCGTCGTCGGGGACCGACCAGTCGAACTTGCCGTCCGCGTCGGCGACGTAGCCGTCGAGCGACGCGATCGTCGAGTAGATCAGCTTGGCCATGTGGATCCTCGCGTCATGTCGATGTGGCCCGGTGTGAGCATGCGGCTGAGACCCTTGCAGCCCGCAGAATTCATCGGCCGCGGCGCTCGGGAGTACCCTCGCGCGCATGCAATCCGACGAGCTGCGCGCGGTCCAGGCTCCGCTGAAGGAGCGTTACGCCGAGGAGCCCGAAGCGGCGCTGGTCGTCCTCTCGGCGACCGGGACGCTCGGGGAGGGCGTGTCGTGCTCGGTGGACACCGGCCGCGCGATCGCGGCGGCGGGGCTGCACCCCGCCTCCGGGGGCGACGGCTCGCTGCTGTGCTCGGGCGACATGCTGCTGGAGGCGCTCGTCGCGTGCGCGGGCGTGACGCTGCGCGCCGTGGCGACGTCGCTGGGCATCGCTGTGCCCGGCGGGACGGTGCGTGCGGAGGGCGATCTGGATTTTCGCGGAACCCTGGCCGTCGACCGCGACGCGCCGGTCGGCTTCCGCGCGATCCGCCTGACGTTCGACCTTGACACGGACGCCACCGAGCAGGAGCTCGCGACGTTGCTGAAGCTGACTGAGCGCTACTGCGTGGTCCTGCAGACGCTGGCCGTGTCGCCGGAGCTGTCGACGGGGTTCGCGGTGGCGTGAGCGGGCGATGCCCGAGGCGGGCTACGGTCCGTGACGCGTGACGCGATACTCCGTCGATGGCGTTCGTCCCGGCCGCTCGGCATCTGGTGCGGGCCAAGGACCTGGCCGATGCCCGGTACTTCGAGCCCTTGACCGTCGACGACCTCGCCCGCGCGGCGGGGCTCTCGCGGGCGCACTTCAGCCAGCAGTTCCGCCGGGCCTTCGGCGAGTCGCCGCACGCCTACCTGCTGACGCGCCGCCTCGAGCGCGCCGCGGCGCTGCTGCAGTCGACCGACCACTCGGTCGCCCAGATCTGCTTCGCGGTCGGCCTGCAGAGCGTGGGGTCGTTCACGACGAGCTTCACGCGGACCTACGGCCGCTCGCCGACGGCCTACCGAGCGGACTTTCCGCCGGCCGCCGACCAGGCCCTGGTGCCCGCCTGCGTGCTGCGCGCGTACCGCCGCCCGCAACGCCGGACGTTTCGAGAAGACAGCGCCGCCGAGCCGCAATAGCTTGGCGGGCAGTACTTCCAACGACATCAGGAGACGACGATGGTCAGCATCGGTTCAGTGCAGCTGTGGGTCCACGACCAGGACGAGGCGCTGGAGTTCTGGACGAAGAAGGTCGGCATGGAGGTGCGCTCCGACGTCACCCTGGCCGAGATGGGCGACTTCCGCTGGCTGGCGGTGGGGCCGGCCGGCGAGCAGGACGTGACGATCGTCCTGATGGCGATCCCCGGGCCGCCGATCATGGACGAGACGACGGCCGGTCAGGTCCGCGAGCTGATGGGCAAGGGGTTCGCCGGAACGGTGTTCCTCACCACCGACGACTGCCAGGCGTCCTACGAGGAGCTCCGGTCGCGTGGCGTCGAGTTCAGCGAGCCGCCGGAGGACCGGCCCTACGGGATCGACTCGGGCTTCCGCGATCCGTCGGGCAACAGCGTCCGGCTGACGCAGGTCCGCGAGATCGCCGGGGTCTGACCCCGCCCCGGCACGACGGCCTGGTGGGCGCCGGAGCGTGGCGCCCACCAGGCTCTAGGCTCGCTGCATGCCCGCGCGCGACGCAGCATCCGCCAAGCCTGCGGCGATCCGCGTCGTCGTCGAGGGTGCGGTCCAGGGCGTCGGGTACCGCGATGCCGTCCTCCGCCGGGCGCGCGACCTCGGCGTGATGGGCTGGGTGCGCAACGAGGACGACGGCACCGTGCGCGTGCACGCCGAGGGCGAGCCGGCGGCGCTGCAGGAGCTCGAGGCCTTCCTCCGCGACGGTCCGTCCCACGCGCGGGTCGACCGGGCGCAGGTCGAGAACGTGAGCGTCGAGGGCCACGAGCAGTTCGCGATGCGCGGGGTCGCCGCCGGGGTCTTCGTCGTCCAGGAGCACCAGGCGACCGCCCACCACTTCGATCTGCGCCTGGAGGTCGACGGCGTCATGCGGTCGTGGGCGGTCCCGAAGGGGCCGTCGATGGACCCGGGCGCCAAGCGGCTGGCGGTGCAGGTCGAGGACCACGGCCTCGCGCACAACGACTTCGAGGGCGGCCTCGGCGACGGCGGCGTGATCATCTGGGACCGCGGGACCTACGAGCAGGGCGGCCGCGTGGCGTGGCCCGAGGCGCTCGACCGCGGTCATGCCGTCTTCGTCCTGCACGGCGAGAAGCTGCGCGGAGGGTTCGCCCTGCAGCGCACGCGCCCGGGCGCCAAGCCTCAGTGGCTGCTGATCAAGCGCCGCGATGACGACGCGCGCCCCGGCTCGGACGTCGCCGCCGAGCACCCGCAGTCGGTCGTCAGCGGCCGCACCCTGGACGAGCTGCTGGGCTGACGCGGCGACCGCTTCAGGCCGAGGCGGCCGGCTGCCAGCCGATCGCCGGAGCGATGTGCTCGGCGATCGTCTGGAGCATCCGCGTGTTGTACTCGACGCCGAGCTGGTTGGGCACGGTGAGCAGGAGGGTGTCGGCCGCCTGCACGGCGGCGTCCTGGCTCAGCTCCTCGGCGAGGACGTCGGGCTCGCCCACGTAGCTCTTGCCGAAGCGGGCGAGCACGCCCTCGAGGTAGCCGACCTGGTCGCCTCCGTCCTGCGCCGCGCGATCGCCGAAGTACCGGCGGTCGAGGTCGGTGACGATCGGCAGGACGCTGCGGCTGATCGAGACGCGCGGGTCGCGATCCCAGCCGGCCTCCGCCCACGCTTCGCGGAAGACGGCGATCTGCTCGGCCTGCAACTGGTCGAACGGGACGCCGGTGTCCTCGCTCAGCAAGGTCGAGCTCATGAGGTTCATGGCGTGCTCGGCCGCCCACCGCGCGGTCTCGCGCGTTCCCGAGCCCCACCAGATCCGCTCGGCGAGCCCGGGCGACTGCGGCTGGATGGCCAGCGGCGCGGTCGAGCCCGTCATGCGCGGGTCGGCCTCGACGACGGGAGCGCCGGCGATGGCGGCGCGGAACACGGCGGTGTGCGCCCGCGCCAGGTCGCCGTCGCTCTCGCCCGGGACGTACCCGAAGGCCTCGGCGCCGCCCAGCGCGGGCTCCGGTGACCCGCGGCTCACGCCCAGCTGCAGCCGGCCGTCGCTGATCAGGTCGGCGGCAGCGGCATCCTCGGCCATGTACAGCGGGTTCTCATAGCGCATGTCGATGACCGCGGTGCCGATCTCGATGCGGCTGGTCCGCGCGGCGATGGCGGCCAGGAGCGGGAACGGCGACGCGAGCTGGCGCGCGAAGTGGTGCACGCGCACGTAGGCCCCGTCCAGCCCGATCTGCTCGGTCGCCACCGCCAGCTCGATGGTCTGCATCAGCGCGTCGCGCGCGGTGTGCGTGAGCGATCCCGGCACCGGTTGCCAGTGGCCGAACGAGAGGAACCCGATGCGCTTCATCGGTGCGGGCCGCGGTGCCCGCTCAGACCGTGATGCCGCGGGCGGCGAGCAGGTCCCCGACGGCGTCCGGCGGGTGGTCGTGCCACTGCCAGCGCACGGCCTCGACGATCAGCCGCTCGTTCTCGGTGCCCAGCGCGCCGGGGTGGTGGGCGAGGTAGCGCGCCACCGAGACCGCGAGCGCGATGCCCGGGTCGTCGCCGTCGACGTCGAGGTCGAGCTCGGCGTTGGCCAGGACCTCGTCGAGCTGGTCGACGCCGCTGACGGGCTCCTGGTCGTCCTCGAACTCGGCCATCAGGTCCCCGAGGTTCTGGTCGTTGCCGTCGGGGTCGGCGGCTTCGACGGCGCGGCGCACGACGTCGAAGAGGCTCACGGGATCAGCGTTGCGGCTCATGGCGACGATTGTGTCGCGCGTCGGCGGCTGCGTCCAACGTTGGCGGAGCCCACCGCCGGCTCAGGATTGGTGGTGGTCGACGATCTCGATGTTGTTGCCGTCGGGGTCCAGGACGTAGGCGGCGTAGTAGCCGGGGTGGTACTGAGGGCGCTCGCCCGGGATGCCATTGCTGGGATGGCCCGCCGCGACCGCGTCGGCGTGGAAGCGCTGGACGCCGGCGTCGTCGCCGGGAAACGCGACGTGCAGGTTCTCGGTCGCCGACCCGGGGACGAGCGTGAACCACCCGCCGGCCGTGCCGGCGAACGTGGCGCCGTTCGGGTCTGACCGATCCAGCGCGAAGCCGGCCGACGCGGCCACGATGCCGTAGAAGGCGGTGGCGGCGGCGAGGTCGGTGACGCCGATCAGCAGATGGTCGATCGCCGCGTCGGCCGGCCGCGGCGCGCCGGTGTAGAGCGCCTCGAGGTGGTTGCCGGAGGCGTCGCGGAACGCGGCGCCGTAGGCGGCCTTGCCGTGGTCGGGCCGCGCGCCGGGCTCGGCCTCGCCGTCGAGGCCCGCGACGGTGCCGGTCTGCCAGAAGTCGTCGACCTGCTCCGGGGTGGGTGCGGCGAAGGCGAGGTGCACCCCGCGGGTCACCGGGTGGTCCGCATCGGCCTGCGTGACGATGAAGTCGCGCCACATGACGAACGCGGAGCTGTCGTAGGTCGTGTCGAGGGCCAGCGGTGTCAGCACCGTCTCGAAGACCTCCTGGGCAGCGGCGCGGTCGGGCACGCGGATGGTGACGTGATCGAACATCGCTCTCCTGGCGGTTGTTCTAGGACATGCGTCCTGTGGCTTGATGGCGACGGTAGCGGGTGGGCTGGCGGACGACCAAGCCATTGGAATGGTCGTTGGTTGGATGGGAGCCGGCGCCGAGACATACAGACCTGTCTAGTACGATGACCGCATGGCTGCGAAGACCACCGCTCGGCTGCCGGCGCGCGACCGGCTCCTGGCGTCCGCCGACGAGCTGTTCTACGCGCACGGCGTCAACGCGGTCGGCATCGACCGCGTCATCGAGCACGCCGGCGTCGCGAAGGCGAGCCTGTACAGCGCCTTCGGCAGCAAGGACGAGCTGATCCGCGCCTACCTGATGGGCCGGCACGCTGCCTGGGCGGCACGGATCACCGAGGCGCTGGAGGCCCGGTACGACACGCCGCGCGAGCGGCTGCTGGGCGTCTTCGACGTGCTGGGGGAGTTGTTCGCCGAGCCGTCGTTCCGCGGGTGCGCGTTCACCAACGCCAGCGCGGAGGCCGAGCCGGGCAGCAGCGTCGAGGAGGTCGCTGAGGAGTTCCGCGGCTGGGTGCACGGCCTGTTCAGGGAGCTCGCCGACGAGGCATCGGCGACCGACCCCGAGCAGCTGGCGCGCCGGCTGGTGTTGCTGTACGACGGGGCCTCGACCACCGCGCAGATGGATCACGACCCGACCGTGGCGGCAGACGCGCGGGCGGTGGCGGAGATGCTGGTCGACGCGGCCGTGCCGGCGAAGGGGCGCGGGCGCAGGGCTCGGGCGCGAAGCGTGGCGCCGGCGTAGGGGGCTGGCGCCGGCGCTTGCCGCGCCACGGACGCGCCGGTTGAACGAGACAGACAAGTCTGTATAGTCGTCTTCACGGAGCAGACAGATCGGTCTGCTCCACCAAGACTCAGGAGCGCCTCATGTCCACCACGCAGAACCACGACCTCACCGGCCAGCGCGCCCTGGTGACCGGCGCCACGTCGGGCATCGGGCGCGCGGTGGCCCTGCAGCTGGCCGCCCGCGGCGCCGACGTCGTCGTCCACGGTCGCGATGCCGCGCGCGGCGCCGCGACGGTCGACGCGATCACCGCGGCCGGCGGCAAGGCCGAGTTCGCCGCGGCCGACCTCGGCGACGCGGCCGACACGCGCCGTCTGGCCGAGGAGGTCGGCGACATCGACATCCTGGTCAACAACGCCGGCGTCTCCGTCTGGGGACCGACCGGCGAGTTCGACGCCGACGCCTACGACGCGATGTTCGCCAGCAACGTCCGTGCGCCGTTCCTCCTCGTCGCCGCCCTCGCGCCGGCGATGGCCGCTCGCGGGAAGGGGAACATCCTGAACGTCAGCAGCATGGCCGGCGACATCGGGATGGCCGGTGGCGCGGCGTACGGCGCGACGAAGGCGGCGCTCGAGGCGCTGACGCGGTCGTGGGCAGCGGAGTTCAGCCCCAGCGGCGTGCGGGTCAACGCCATCGCGCCGGGGCCCGTCTACACCCCGACGCCGTCGGGTCGCGACTTCATCACGTCGCTGGGTCAGACCACCCCGATGAACCGGGCGTCGGAGCCGGAGGAGATCGCCGAGGTGGCGGCCTTCCTGGTGTCGCCACGGGCGAGCTACGTCACCGGCGCCACCATCGCCGCCGACGGCGGCCGGACCGCGATCTAGACGGGGTTCCACGAGGTCGAAGGCGCCGACCCCTTACCGTTGGGGCCGTGTCCGAGAGCCTCGCGCGGCAGCGCCTGATCGAGCCCGCCGGGCGCTGACGCCCCCGCGCCGATGCTGTTCGCCGACCTCGCCGTCACCTCCGCCGCCGTGGGCGCCACGCGGTCGCGCAAGGAGAAGGCCGCGCTGCTCGCCGAGGCGCTGCGCCAGCTGGCCCTGGGGGAGGTCGAGCCGGGCGTCGCCTACCTGAGCGGCGAGCTGCGACAGCGGCGCACCGGAGTCGGGTGGTCGGCGCTGCGCGAGCTGCCGCCCGCCGCCGAGCGCCCCGAGCTCGCGGTGGGCGACGTCGATGCCGTGCTGGAGCGGATCGCCGGGCTGGCGGGAGCCGGCTCGCAGGCCGCGCGGCGCGAGGCGCTCGCCGAGCTCATGCGCCGCGCGACACCCGAGGAGCAGGGGTTCCTGCGAGCGCTGATCGGCGGCGAGGTGCGCCAAGGTGCGCTGGCGGGGGTGATGGCCGAGGCAGTGGCGCTGGCGACCGGGATCCCGCGCGCGGTCGTCGACCGCGCGACGATGCTGCGCGGTGATGCGCGGGTGGTCGCCGAGGTGGCGCTGCGCGAGGGGGAGGAGGGCCTCGCCGGCTTCCGGCTGCACGTCGGCCGGCCGCTGGGGCCGATGCTCGCGTCGCCGGCGGCCTCGCTGGAGGACGCGATGGAGCGCGTCGGCGAGGGGTTGGTCGACTGGAAGCTCGACGGCGCACGCATCCAGGTCCACCGCGACGGCGATGACGTGGCCGTCTTCAGCCGCTCGCTGGACGACCTGACCGCCCGGCTGCCGGAGGTCGTGGAGGCGACTCGGGCGCTGGACGTCGGCAACGCCGTCCTGGACGGCGAGGCGATCGCCCTGCGCCCCGACGGCCGGCCCGAGCCGTTTCAGGTGACCTCGTCGCGCATCGCCGCGGGGACTCCCGGGATCGTGCCGGTGCTGTTCGACGTGTTGCACCTCGACGGCGAGGACCTCCTCGACGCGCCGATGGCGCGCCGGGCCGAGGCGCTCGCCGCCGCCGTGCCCGAGGCGCTGCGCGTGCCACGGATCCCGGCGAGCGACGTGGCCACCGCGCAGGCACACTTCGACGCGGCGCTGGCCGCCGGGCACGAGGGCGTGGTGGTCAAGGCGCTCGACGCGCCCTACGCGGCCGGCCGCCGCGGCACCGGCTGGCTCAAGGTCAAGCCGCGCCACACGCTGGACCTGGTCGTGCTCGCCGCCGAATGGGGCCACGGCCGCCGACAGGGGTGGCTGAGCAACCTGCACCTCGGCGCGCGGGCGGTCGACGGCGACGGCTACGTCATGCTCGGCAAGACGTTCAAGGGCCTCACCGATGCGCTCCTGGCCTGGCAGACCGAGCGCCTGCAGGAACTGGCCGTCGAGCAGCGCGGCCACACCGTGTACGTCCGCCCCGAGCTGGTCGTCGAGATCGCCTTCGACGGCGTGCAGACCTCGCCGCGCTACCCCGGCGGCGTGGCGCTTCGCTTCGCACGCGTCCTGCGCTACCGCGAGGACAAGACCGCCGCCGAGGCCGACGACCTCGCGGCGGTGCTGGCGCTGCGGCCCTGACCGGGGCGCCGCTGCGAGACCACGCACGGCCTGCCGGTCCAGCCGTTCGGCGATCGGTGATCGCCGGCGCCTCAGGCGTCGGCGGCCTGCTGCCCCTCGCGGGGCGCCGCGCCGGCCTCGGCAGCCAGCAGGTGCAGCTGCCGGTCGATCGCGGCCCAGCCGACGGTCTCGGCGCGCAGCCCGTCCGGCCCCTCGCCGTCGACGATGAGGTCGGCGCTCTGCAGGGCTTCGAGCTGGGGTCGCATCTCCTTCTCGCTCGTGCCGATGCGCTCGGCCAGCTGCGGGGCGGTCAGCTCGCCCTGCTCGAGCACGACGAGCATGGCGAGGCGGATGGGGTGCGACAGGGCCCCGAGGACGGCCGGGGAGATGGGCTGCGTCATCTCCGCAGACGATAAACGACTGCCCAGCGTTTGCTGAACAGTTGGGTTGACGGGGCGCGGACGCCTCACGCCGTCCGTGCCGACACACGCCACGACTGCGCCGCCGGTCGACCACCTGCTGACGACGCCCTGAGACCGCACCGCACGGCCCTTCGGGCGCCGCGACGGAGGCGCTGGGGGGTGCGCTACGGTGCCGACCCCATGGTCCTGTCACGCAACCTTCGATGAGCCGCCCCACGCGGACCATCACGCGCGCCGATGTGGTCGTCACCGGCCTCGGCGCGGTCACCGCCCTGGGCACGGGCGCCGACACGCTGCACCGCCGCTGGCTGCAGGGCGAGGTCGGCGTCGCCGACGGCCTTGCGCGGGCGAGTGCATTCGATCCCGAGGCGGTGATGACCGCCAAGGAGGTCCGGCGCAGCGACCGCTACACGCAGATGGCCGTCGTGGCCGCCGAGGAGGCACTTGCCATGGCCGGGTGGGGCGACGAGCCGCCCTACGACGGGCTGCGGGTCGCCACGATCCTTGGGACCGGGATCGGCGGCATCACGACGCTCGAAAGCCAGTTCGACGTCCTGCGCGACAGCGGGCCGCGGCGGCTGTCGCCGCTGGGCGTCCCGATGATGATGCCCAACGCGGCCGCCGCGAACATCGCGATGCGGCGCGGCTTCCATGGACCGGCGCTCGGCACCGTCTCGGCGTGTGCCGCCGGCGCCAACGCGATCGGCACGGCGCTGCGGATGCTCCAGTACGGCGAGGTCGATGCGGCGATCGCCGGTGGGTCGGAGGCAGCCATCACGCCATACGCCACAGCGGCCTTCGGCGGGATGGGGACGCTGTCGGAGGCCGGGATCTCGCGACCCTTCGATGCGCGGCGCGACGGGTTCATCCTCGGCGAGGGCGCCGGCGTGCTCGTCCTCGAGCGCCGCGAGGACGCCGAGCGCCGCGGCGCCACCGTGCTCGGCGAGCTGCGCGGCTACGCGTCGACCGTCGACGCGCACCACCTCACCGCGCCCGATCCGGCCGGCACGCACGCCGCCGCCGCGATGACCGGCGCGCTTGCCGACGCCGACCTGCGAGCCACCGACGTCTCCTACGTCAACGCCCACGGGACTTCGACGCCGCTCAACGACCGCGCCGAGGCCGACGCGATCCGCAGGGCGCTCGGCGCCCACGCGAGCGATGTCCCGATCTCGTCGACCAAGTCGGCGATCGGGCACCTGCTGGGCGCCGCGGGCGCGGTGGAGGCCGTCGCGACGGTCATGGCGCTGCGCGAGGGCGTCGCGGGCGCCACGCTGGGCTACGAGGTGGCCGACCCGGAGATCGGCGACGGACTCGACATCATCGCCGGAGAGCCGCGGGCACTGCCCGCCGGCGCACGCGTCGCGCTGTCGAACTCGTTCGGCTTCGGCGGGCACAACGCGGTGCTCTGCTTCACCAGCGGCGACTGAGCGCTCCAGCGCCGGCTCCCGGTGCTCAGGCCGCCCGGAGCTCGGGCATCAGCGGCGGCCCGCACTGCGAGACGTCGTCGGCCAGGCGCATCGCGGTCACGCGCTCCCAGCGGCCGTTCTCGACGAGCATCCGGCACAGCCGCTCGGCATCCTCGAGCGCGGCACGCGCCGCGGGGTCCGTCTCCGGGTCCTGGCTGAACAGCAGGCTGTCGGCGGCGCTGCGCAGGCGGTCCTGCTCGTCGCCGAGCAGCTTGCTGGGGCCCAGCTCCTCGATGGTCTGGATCACGCGGCGGTAGGCGTGGGTGCGTTCCGGCGTCATGGGGGCCTTCCTGGGGAGGGGGACGGCTATGTGCACATGATGGTCGGTGCGGCGGCCGCTGCCTTTACGCGACGGGCCAAAGATCGCCGTCGCCGACCGTCCCGGCGGGCGAGTCTCCTAGGCCCAGCTGGGCGTCAGCTCGTCGGGCAGCAGCGAACCGAGCTGCAGGATCGCCTTGGCGTGCAGCTGGCACACGCGCGACTCCGAGACGCCGATGACGTCGCCGATCTCGATGAAGGTCAGCTCCTGGTGGTAGCGAAGCCCGAGCACGAGTTGCTCGCGCTCGGGGAGCTGCTCGATCGCCGCGGCGACATGGTCGCGCAGGTCCTGCGCGTGGGCGCTGGCGACCGGGTCGACCGCGTCGTGGTCGGGCAGCGTCTCCAGCAGCGTGGGCTGGACGCCCTCGGCGCGCGTGAGGCCCCACGGCTGGTCCAGGGCGACCATGCGGGCGTCGGCGACACGCTGCAGCGCCGCATCGAGCTGCTCAGGCTCGAGCGCCAGCTTTGCCGACAGCTCGGCGTCGGTCGGCAGCCGCTGCAGCGTGACGGTGAGATCGGCGGTCGCCTCGTCGATCTCGCGGGCCTCGGTCCGCACCGCGCGCGGCACCCAGTCGTTGGCGCGCAGCTCGTCGTAGATCGCGCCGCGGATGCGTTGCATGGCATAGGTCTCGAACCGGATGCCGCGTTCGGGCTCGAAGCGCTCGACGGCGTCGATCAGCCCGCCGAGCCCGTAGGACACGAGGTCGGCGACGTCGACGTGCGCCGGCATGCCCGCGGCGATGCGGCCTGCGGCGTACTTGACGATCGGCGAGTACGCGAGGATGAGCTGATCGCGGACCTGCCGGTCGCCGTCGCGCCGGTAGCGGAGCCACTGCTCGGCGAGGACGATCGTCTTGCTCGGGTGCACGGCCCGGCCCGTGGAGGCCATCAGGCCTCCACGCCCGTCGCGATGGCCGGTGGCCCGCCGACGTTCTGGTCGGCGGCGAGGGTGTCGGGCATCGGCGACCAGTCTACGGTCTGTCGACACCGCTTTCACGCCTTGACCGTCACCGGCGACGCAGCGCTCGCCGGCGGCGGCCCGCGGCGGACGGACGCACGGCCGCGCTGGGCCACCGCCGCATCGGCCACCGAGCACAGGTCCTGGCTGCCGCAGCAGCGACAACGCGGCACCGCCGGGCCGCCGAGCAACACGTGTGCGCCGCAGGCCATGCAGCCGCGCCTCTCCGCGCCTCTTGCGTCCTTGACCATCCATGAGCTCTCGTACATCAACGGCACCTCTCTCTGGTTGCCTGGGCTCCATGGATGCCACCCCGTCCGCCGTCCTACTCGGACGCGGACGGATGATGTGCCGGAACGTGGAGCGAGCGACGGCCACCGGTGCCGATCGCTCAGCCGGCCACGGTTACTCAGCGGACGTCATCCATGGCGCGCAGGTACGGCGCCACCAGGCTGCCGTAGTCGGCCTTGCGCGCCGCGGGCAGGTCCTTCCACCCGGTCACGGTCCCCCGGCACTGCGGGGCTCCGCAGAGGCACGCCGCGGGGAAGTGGTCGATGGTGAAGTTGCGCATGGCGTAGTCGAACGTCAGGTACTGGCCTGAGGCGATCGGCCGGCGGGCGACGAAGTCGAACGCCTGGCCGGCGTTGAGCCGGACGCCGCAGTTCGGGTCGCACGAGTGGTTGACGAAGGGCCCCAGGCCGCCGTGGCGCGCCCAGCGGTCGGGGCCGACCTGCGTGGCGTGCGAGTCGTTGCCGCTCAGCTCGCCGACGAGGAAGCCGACCATGACGGTGGCGCCGGCGGCGAACGGACGGGTCGCGAGGACGCCTTCGCCCTTGCCGTCGGCGGCGGGGCGCAACTCGACCCCCTCCTCCCGCGGAACCTC
This sequence comes from Baekduia sp., assembly GCA_036009425.1. Classification (GTDB taxonomy): domain Bacteria; phylum Actinomycetota; class Thermoleophilia; order Solirubrobacterales; family Solirubrobacteraceae; genus Baekduia. The sequence continues at coordinate 18,858 of DASYLT010000025.1, forward strand.
GGTGCGGCCGGCCGCGCGCTCGGCGCGGATGTGGATTCTGCCGTCACGCGACGCGGGGGCGTCGGGCAGCACGGGCGTGGTCATATGGGGCAAGGGAACCCCTTTCGATCGAAGCCCTAGAAGCGATGAGCATAGCCCGCCGGCCGCAACCGCCTCGGGACGCACATCCATCCGGTCGGCCGTGCGGCGCGGCCGCAGATCGGGGCTACACTGGGCGTCCGGGCCTCTACCGAAAGGGTCGTCATGACCCGCAGCTGTTGCCCATCCTGCCGTCTTCGGTTCTCACGCGCCACCGCGGCCCACCTGATGGCGTGCCCGTTCTGCGCGCAACCGCTCGACCAGCTGCCCGCCTCCGAGGCGCTCGGGTTCAAGCGCATCGCGGTCGACGGCCTGGTCAGCGCCGAGGCCGCCGAGGCGATCGCGATCTCCGTGGCGCTGCCGGTGCCTCAGGACCCGGCGCCGGGCGCCAGGACGTAGCGGCTCGGGTTGCGCGGGCGCGTCCGGTCGCTGGTGCCGGTGCGCGTCATGCCGTGGATGCCCGAGAGGCTCTCGGGCGAGGCCTTCGCGACCATCTCCTCGGGAACCCAGTCGTGGTCTTCGATCCAGGCGAGGATCGCCGCGGACTTGGCGCCCTCCGCGAGGATCGCGGCACGTTCGATGACCTCGCCGCCGGACGAGTGGCGCCGCGACAGGCGCTTGACCAGCGCGCGGATGGCGTCGTCGTCGAGCTGCTCGAAGCTGGCGGTCATCGGGCGACCGGGGAGCCCGTGGACTCGGTGATGGGCGTGGTTCGCATGTCGGCGACCTTCCCGAGCGGGGAGCACCGATGGCGTCCGATCGCTCTGTAGGAGAACTCGAAGTCTACAACCCGCCTGCGACGCCGGGATCGGGATCTGTCCGTCGGCGTGCGGGGCTCGGCGGTGCCATAGTCCGCGCGAACCCCAAGGCAAGCGAGGATCGTATGAGCGTCGTCACGGACCAGGAACTCGAGCAGATCGAACAGGCCAACGCCTCGGGCAGGACGCCGGTGGTGTTCATCCACGGCCTCTGGCTGCTTCCCAGCAGCTGGGACCGATGGGCGACGGTGTTCGAGGAGGCGGGCTACACGCCCTTGACGCCGAGCTGGCCCGATGACCCGGAGACCGTCGAGGAGGCCAACGCGCACCCGGAGGTCTTCGCGCAGAAGACCGTCGGCCAGGTCGCCGACCACTTCGAGGAGGTCATCACCAAGTTGTCGCAGAAGCCGGCCGTGATCGGCCACTCCTTCGGCGGCCTGATCACCCAGATCGTCGCCGGTCGCGGCCGTGCCGCGGTGTCGGTGGCGATCGATCCGGCGCCGTTCCGCGGGGTGCTGCCGCTGCCGATCTCGGCGCTGAAGTCGTCGCGCCCGGTCCTCGGCAACCCGGCCAACCGCAACCGCGCAGTGCCGCTGACCTATGAGCAGTTCCGCTTCGGCTTTGCCAACGCGGTCGGCGAGGACGAGGCCAAGGAGCTCTACGACACGTACGCCGTGCCGGCCGCGGGCGCGCCGCTGTTCCAGGCGGCGACCGCGAACCTCAACCCATGGACCGAGGCGAAGGTCAACAGCAAGAACCCCGAGCGCGGTCCGTTGCTGATCGTCTCCGGTGAGAAGGACAACACGGTGCCGTGGGCGATCGCCAACGCCTCCTACAAGAAGCAGCAGCGCAACGACGCCGTCACCGAGATCGTCGAGATGCCCAACCGCGGGCACGCGCTGACGATCGACAGCGGGTGGCGTGAGGTCGCCGACACCGCGCTGGCCTTCGTCCGGCGCTTCGCCTGAGGCGCGTCAGCGCTGCGCCACGGCCGCCGCGCGCTCCAGCGCGGCGGCGAACTGCCGCACGTCGTCCTCGGTCGTGTCCCACGAGCACATCCAGCGGACCTCGCCGGTGGCCTCGTCCCAGGTGTAGAACGGGAACTCGGGCCGGACCGCGTCGGCCAGCTCCCGGGGCAGGATCGCGAAGACCGCGTTGGCCTGGACGGGGCGCGTCAGCTGCACGCCGGGGATCGCGCCGACGCTCTGGGCCAGCAGCGCGCCCATGGCGTTGGCGTGCGCGGCCGACCGCGCCCACAGCCCGTCCTGCAGCAGGGCGACGACCTGCGCCGACAGGAAGCGCATCTTCGACGACAGCTGCGCGTGCTGCTTGCGCATCCAGGCGAAGCCCTCTGGCTCGGGGTCGCGGAGGAAGACGACGGCCTCGACGCCCAGCGCGCCGTTCTTGGTCAGGCCGAAGGAGACGACGTCGGCGCCGGCGGCGGTCGTGACGTCGGCCAGCGACGCGCCGAGCGCCACCGCGGCGTTGGCCAGCCGCGAGCCGTCGACGTGCAGCAGCAGCCCGTTGGCGTGCGCGACGTCGGCCAGCGCCCGCGTCTCGTCGAGCGAGTAGACGGTGCCCAGCTCGGTGGTGTTGGCGATCGAGACGACGCGCACCTGCGGGGCGTGCTCGTCGCCCTGGCGCGCGAGGAGCGCCTCGACCTGGCCGGGCTGCAGCTTGCCGTCGCCAGTGGGGACGGTGAGGAGCTTGACGCCGGCCATGCGCTCTGGCGCGGCGGCCTCGTCGACGTGGAGGTGCGAGGTCTGCGGGGTCACGACGCACTCCCAGGTGCGCGTGAGCGCGCCGAGCGAGAGCACGTTGGCGGCGGTGCCGTTGAAGACCAGCCAGGGGGAGGCGGTCGGGCCGAACTGGTCGCGGATCAGGTCGGTCGCGCGCGCCGTCCACGGGTCGGCGCCGTAGGAGACGACGTGGTCGACGTTGGCCTCCGCGATGGCCGCCAGGACCTCGGGATGGGCACCGGCGTAGTTGTCGGAGGCGAATGCGCGCATGGGGCGACAGCCTAGGACCTAGGACGCCGCGTGCAGGTGCAGCCGCTGGCCGTTCATCTTGCGGGACCGGTCGGAGCTGAGGTAGACCAGCGCGTCGGCGATCTCGGCCACGTCGGTGAACGTCTTGTAGGCCTTGTCCGGGTTCTCCTCGCGCATCTGCGGCGTGACGATCGCGGTGACGACGACGACGTTGGCCGTGCCCTCCGTCGGCTTGAGCTCGGAGGCGAGCGTCAGCGTCCAGGCCTCGGCGGCGGCCTTGGTGGCGGCGTAGGCGGCGTTGCCGGCGGTCGGCTTGGCGACCACCGAGGACGACACGAGCGCGAACCGGCCGCGGTCGCCCGCGGCCTTCAGCAGCGGCGCGAAGGCGCGCGTCGTGTGCACGACGCTGTGGAACAGCAGCTTCTCGAGCAGCTCGAGGTCGGCGAGGTCGCAGTCCTCGAGGTTCTCGCCGCCGCGCCAGCCGCCGACGAGGTGCAGCAGGCCGTCGACCTCGCCGAGCGCGTCGGCCCAGGCCTGGGCGCCCTCGGCGGTGACGAGGTCGGCGGCGCGGGCGTCGCCCGCCACGTCGCGGACCACGTCGAGGTGCGCGTCGGTGCGGTCTGCTGCGGCGACCCAGGCGCCGGCGTCGGCCAGCGCGCGCACGACGGTGGGGCCCAGCCCACCCCCGGCGCCCGCGACCGCGATGCGCCGGCCCTCCAGCGTGCCGCTCATGCGGCCACGGCCACGGCGGGGGCGGCGGCCTGCTCGGCGCTCGGACGCACGAGCACCGGCGCCAGCTTCTGCTTGAGCGAGGTGTAGAACATGGACAGCGGGAACTCGTCGGGCGCCACCTCGTCGATGTAGGGACGCGGGTCCTCGACGTCGACGTAGGCGCGGCGCTCGGCCGACCACGGCGAGCCGGCGGTCGCGGGCACGTAGCGGGAGACGAGGTCGTGCGTGGCGCCCCACTGCGCGAGCTTGGAGCGGTCGATGCCCTCGCGGTAGAGGGTCTCGACCTCGGCGCGCAGGCCGGCGACGCCCTCGGCCAGGCGATCCCACTCGACGGTCAGGCGGTTGTCGGTCCAGTGCACGAAGCCGTGGCGGTGCAGGTAGGCGAACAGCAGCTGCCCGCCGAGCCCGTCGTAGTTGCGCACCCGCGTGCCCGAGACCGGGAAGCGGAAGATGCGGTCGAAGAGGATCGCGTACTGGACGTTGCGCGCGAAGGCCATGCCCTCGCCCTCCAGCCGCACGGCCTCGCCGAACGCGGTGAGGTCGCAGCGCAGCTCCTCCAGCGAGTACATCCAGAACGGCATGCGCTGGCGAATCATGAAGGGGTCGAACGGCAGGTCGCCGCGGCTGTGGGCGCGGTCGTGCACCAGGTCCCACAACACGTAGGCGTCGAGCGAGAGGCGCTCGGAGCGCAGCAGCGCCGCGGCGTCGGGCGGGAGGTTGAGGCCCACGGTGTCGGCCGCGGCGCCGACGGTGCGGCGGAAGCGCTCGGCCTCGCGGTCGCAGAAGATGCCGCCGAAGTGGTTGGGGACCGCCCCGGTCGCGCTCACGGTCTCGGGGAAGAGCACCGCGCACTCGGAGTCGTAGCCCGCGGTGTGGTCGGTCAGCGTGACCGGGACGAACTTGGCGTTGTCATAGCGGTCGCCCTCGAGCTCGGCCAGCCACGCGGGCCACGGGACGCGGATTAGCAGCGCCTCGAAGCGCGTGTCGCGGGAGCCGTTCTGGGTGTACATCGGGAAGAGCACGAGGTGCTCGATCCCGTCCTCGCGATGGAGGTCGGGCCGGAACAGCTCCAGCGATGCGGCGAAGTCGGGCTTGGCGTAGCCGCCGTCGGCCCACGCGCGCAGGTCGGCGACGGTCGCCGTGAGGTGGTCGGCCTGGTGGGGGAAGCGCGGGGCGAGGGCCTCGACGGCCTGCGCCATGGCGTCGACGTGGGCGCGGACGGCGCGCTCGTCGTGCGTGCCGGCGTCGAGCGAGCCGTCGGGCTCCTGCAGGAGGCGCAGAGCGTCGGTGGCCTCTCGCAGGCGGCTCCACGCCGGGTCGGCGGCGGCCTCGGAGCCGGCGCCGCCGGCGGGGCGGGCGTAGGCGGCGGCGCCGGCCCAGGTCACCAGGTTGGTCCACAGGGCGGCGTGGCCGAGGTCGCCGACGCAGTCGTCGCCGAACAGGTCGGAGTCGGCGAGGGCGACGACGCGTCCGTCGCCGTGGCGGACGGCGGCCGCCAGCGGCGCCCGCGGCGCGGAGGCGCTGGCGGCGGTGCGGGCGAGCACCTGCGCGTCCGCGCCGCCGTCGACGGCGACCGTCCCCGCGCGGTAGAAGACGGCGCCGCTCACGCCGGCCAGCAGATCGCCGGCGGCGCCGCGCTCGCCGGCGGCCAGCTCGGCACGCACCCACGACGGCGTGGCGTTGAGGTTGCGCTCGTAGTCCTGGACCGTGTCGTGCTGGATCGTCACGCCGAAGCGGCTCAGCAGCGCGTTCAGGTTGTTGCCGTACTTGTCCTGCTCGCTCTCGCCGAGCACGACGAGGCCGCCGCCGGCCGCGACGAAGGCCTCCAGCGCGGCGAGCTCGCGGCCGTCGAGCAGTGGGGAGCCGACGCCAGTCGTGGCCTCCCACTTGGGCTCGGAGGGGTGGGCCAGGACGACGACGTCGGCGCCGGCGAGGGCGTCGGCGTCGAGCGCGCCGTCGGTGTGGGCGGCGACGTCGACGCGGCGCTCGCGCAGGAGGTCGGCCGCGCGGGCGTAGGAGACGTCGCCGGGGTGCGACGGCAGCATCTGCGCCGCGACCTCCGGGCGGATCGTCCACGACTGGCCGTGGGCCTCGTCGAAGAGCACGCGAAGGACCGGACGCAGGGGAGCCATGGGACCAGGCTACGCGCCCGCCGACGCGCGCTCAACCCCGTTATCGTGCGCGGTATGCCCGATCTCTTGCGCGTAGACGAGGTGGATCGCAAGATCCTTGCGTCGCTGGTCGACGACGGCCGCTCGACCTACGACGAGATCGGGCGCCGCGTCTCGCTGTCGGCGCCGGCGGTCAAGCGGCGGGTGGACCGGCTGCGCGAGCGCGGCGTGCTGCGGGGCTTCACCGCGCTGGTCGACCCGGCCGCGCTGGGCGCCATCACCGAGGCGCTGATCGAGCTCTTCTACGCCCCCGGCATCGGCCTCGACGCGGTGCGGGAGTCGCTGCGCCCGCTGCCGGAGGTGGTCGAGGCGTGGTCGGTCACCGGCGACGCCGACTGCATCGTCCGCGTCCGCGCGCGGGACCCGCAGGACCTGGAGCGGGTGATCATGGAGCTGCAGCGCGAGTCGTCGGTGGTCCGGACGCGGTCGCAGATCATCATGTCGCGGTTGATCGAGCGGAGGGACTGAGATGGACGCCAGCGGCACCATCGTCATCGCCGGGGAGGCGCTCATCGACCTCGTCGGCCGCGACGGCGGCGACCTGCGCCCGCACGCTGGCGGCGGCCCGTTCAACGCCGCCCGGGCGGCCGCGCGGCTGGGGACGCCGGTCACCTACCTCGGGCGCCTGTCGAGCGACCGCTTCGGCGAGGCGCTGCGGGCGGCGCTGGCCGCGGACGGGGTCGGGCTCGGCGCGGTGGTCGCCACCGCCGAGCCGACGACGCTCGCGCTGGCCGAGGTGACCGCCGACGGCTCGGCCACGTATCGGTTCTACGTCGACGGCACATCGGCGCCCGGCCTGACCGAGGACGACGTGGCCGGCGTCCTGCCGTCGGCCCCGAGCATGCTGTGCGTGGGCACGCTGGGACTGGTGTTCGAGCCGTCGGCGCAGACGCTCGAGCGGCTCGTCGCGGCCGCGGGCGACGGCGTCCTCGTCGCCGTCGACCCGAACATCCGCCCGGCGGCCATCGCCGACGAGGCGGCGTACCGGGCGCGCCTGGAGCGGATCCTGGCCCGGGCCGATCTGGTCAAGGCGAGCGAGGACGACCTCGCGTGGCTGCATCCCGGAGCCGGGCCCGCCGAGGCGATGCGGCGGATCCTGGCGGTGGCGGATGGCGACGGCGGCGGGGGCGCGCGCGCCGGCGTGGTGACTCTTGGGCCCGACGGCGCGCTCGTCGTCCCGCTGTCCGGCGAGGCCGTGGCGGTCTCCGCGCCCCCGGTGCAGGTGGTCGACACGATCGGCGCCGGCGACGCCTTCCTCGGCGGCCTGCTGTCGTGGTGGCACCGCGCCGGCCTGGGCCGCTCCGACCTCGCCGACACCGCCCAGGTCATCGACGCCGCCCGCTTCGCCTGCCACGTGGCGGCCGTCACCTGCGGTCGCGCAGGCGCCGACCCACCCCACCTCTCGGACCTCTGACCCTCAACCAACCCTCTCAAAGGGGTCTGACCCCTTTAAGAGGGTGGTCGAGGGTTGCCGCGTCGCTCGCTGAACCCTCGACCACCCTGCGAAAGGGGTCTGACCCCTTCGGGAGGGGTGGCTCAGCCCGACGTCGCCGCGACGCTCGCGGCCGTGGCGCCGCCGGCGGCCGAGCTCGCGTCCTCGGCCAACGCCCGCACGACGAAGGCGGCGAACAGCAGCAGGCCCGCGTCGGTCGCACCGGGATCGTCGACGGTCACCTTCACCGGGCGCTTGCCCCAGCCCTTGCCCTCGATGACGGCGAGCTCGCGGTCGCCATCGCTGAGCGCGTAGCGCTCGCGCCACATGCTCGCGGCGCCGAGCTTGAGCTCCCGGCCGGCCCACTCGACCGTGCCGCCGCGCTTGAGCCCGTTGGAGCGGAACTCACCCACGGGGCTGCCCGCAGCATCGCTGGCGGTGACGATCGTGCGGAACAGCCCATTGCGCGCGAACTCCCAGCTGCGCCCGTCGGCCTCGGCGCCCGCCGCCCGCGACCACCATCCCAGCAACCGCAGCGTCCCGATGCCTTCCAAGGCGTACAACCTGCGATCTCCGGGCGTGCGCGTCAGCTCGAGCTCGGGCATGCTGCGGACGCTACAAGCCCAACCAGATCCGGCCAAGGCGACGGCCTCGGATGCCAGGACCGGAACGGGCCACCGCGATCACCGGCCACCGCGGAGCACCGCACCGCACGCCGACGGGTCCGCCCGCGATGATCCGCGGCCGTGCCGACGCATCTTCCCCTCGACTACGACAAGCGGCTCATGTTGTTCCCCGGCCGCAGCTCGACGGCCCTGGCGGACGCCATCGGGCGCCGGCTCGGCGTCGAGGCCGGCCACGTCGACCTGCAGACCTACGCCAACGGCGAGGTCTACTGCCGCTACGAGGAGTCGGTGCGCGGCGCCGACGTGTTCATCGTCCAGTCGCTGGCCGGCACGCGCGACGGCGAGATGTCGATCAACGACGCGCTCATGGAGCTCGTGCTGATGGTCGACGCGGCGGTCGGCGCCTCCGCCCACCGGGTCATCGCCGTGATCCCGTGGTTCGGCTACAGCCGCCAGGACATGAAGTCGCGCCTGCGCGAGCCGATCAGCGCGCGGGCCGTCGCCCGGATGCTGGAGTCGGTCCGCGTCAGCCGCGTGCTGACCGTCGACCTCCACACCGGCCAGGCCCAGGGCTTCTTCCGCGTGCCGGTGGACCACATGACCGCGCTGCACTCGCTGGCCAGCGACCTGCACGAGCGCCTGCCGGGCGACGCCGTCGTCGTGGCGCCCGACGCCGGACGCGTCAAGCTCGCCAAGAAGTTCTCGACCTACCTGGGCGCCGAGCTGGCGATCCTCGACCCCGAGGCGCCGGACCCTCGCCATCGCGTCATCGGCGAGGTCGGGGGCCGCGCGACGGTCGTCGTCGACGACATCGTCGACACCGGCCGCACGCTGGAGGCGGCGGTCCGGGCGCTGCGCGACGCCGGCGCCGCGTCCGTCAGCGCCGTGGCGACGCATCCCATCCTGAGCGCGGGCACGCTGGACCGCCTCGCGGGCCTGGGGCTGGAGGAGCTGCTGGTGACCGACACGGTCCCGCTGCCGCCCGGCACGCCCGACGGCGTGCGCGTCGTGAGCTGCGCCGACCTGCTCGCAGACACCATCCACCGCATCTTCACCGACGACTCGGTGAGCGAGGCGTTCGGCGGCGACAACCTCTGAGCGCGCCGGGGCCGGGGCGCGAGCGGGCCCGCTGGACGGAGTGTCGGGTCGGCTGCAGCGATTTGTGACGCACCGAGGGTTGTGCGAACGGCCCCGGACCTCGACCCTTCTTCACCATGGATCACGACGAGCTCCAGCAGGCCGCCCACGACCACCTGCTCCTGCACTTCTCCAAGCAGGCCATCGACGACCTCCTCGTGCTCGAGCGCGGCGAGGGTCCCTACGTGTTCGACACGAAGGGCAACCGCTACATCGATGCGCTGTCGAGTCTGTTCTGCGCGCAGATCGGCTACTCGCACGGTGAGGAGATCGCGGCCACGGCGGCGGCCCAGCTGACCACGCTGGCGTTCAACACGAACTGGGCCACGGCCCATCCGGCGGCGATCGAGCTGGCCCAGCGGGTCGCCGGCCTCGCCCCCGGCGATCTCAACCGCGTGTTCTTCACCAGCGGCGGGTCCGAGGCGGTCGAGGCGGCGTGGAAGCTCTGCCGCGAGTACCACCTGGCCAACGGCGAGCCACAGCGCACCAAGGCCATCGCGCGCGACATCGCCTACCACGGCGTCACGCTCGGGGCCCTGTCGTTCACCGGTGTGGAGCGCTTCAAGGCGCCGTTCGGCCGGCCGGCGATCGACGTCACGCACGTCTCCAACACCAACGCGTTCCGCGGCGAGGGTGGGGGCAGGGTCCATGACGAGGCCGCGCACTGCGCGCGCCTGCTCGCCGAGGTCGAAGAGGCGATCGTCGCCGCCGGTCCCGACGAGGTGGCGCTGATCATCATGGAGCCGGTGCAGAACGCCGGCGGCTGCCTCACCGCGCCGGCCGGCTACTGGCGCGGGCTGCGCGAGCTGGCCGACCGCTACGGCGCGCTGCTGATGGCCGACGAGGTCATCACCGGCTGCGGGCGGCTGGGGGAGTGGTTCGGGATCGCGCGCGAGGGCGTCGTGCCCGACCTCGTGTCCCTGGCCAAGGGCCTGACGTCGGCCTACGCGGCGATGGGCGCCGTCGTCGCCACCGACCGCGTCGTCGCGCCGATGCTGGAGTCCGGCGGGGTGTTCCGCCACGGCATCACGTTCGGCGGGCATCCGGTGAGCGCGGCGATCGCGCTCAAGAACATCGAGATCTTCGAGCGTGAAGGAGTGCTGGAGAACGTGCGCGCGCTGGAGCCGCACCTCGAGGAGCGCCTGGCGACGCTGCGTGAGCTGCCGATCGTCGGCGACACGCGCGGGCGCGGGTTCTTCTGGGCGATCGAGCTGGTCAAGGACGACGAGAACACGACGTTCAGCCAGGCCGAGCGCGACGACCTGCTGCGCGGCTTCCTGCCGAAGCGCCTGCGCGAGGCGGGGATCATCGCCCGCGCCGACGACCGCGGCGACGCGGTGCTGCAGATCGCGCCGACGCTGAACGTCGACGCCGAGCTGCTGGACGAGATCGTCGAGCGTCTCGGTGACGTGCTCACCGACGCGGGCGCGCACATGGGCCTCGGCACCGCCACACGGGTGGCGTGATGCTGAGCCCGACGATCCCGCAACTGCGCAACCTCGTCGGCGGCGCGCTGGTCGACGGCGTCGACGGCGCGCAGCGCGACATCCTCAACCCGGCGACCGGTGAGGTCGTCGCGCGCGTGCCCGAGGGCACGCAAGCCGACGTCGAGCGGGCGATCGAGGCAGCGCAGGAGGCGCGGATCGGCTGGCGCGACACGACGCCCGGCCGGCGCATGGAGCTCCTGCTGGCCCTCGCTGACGCCGTCGACGCCAACGCCGGCGAGCTGGCGGCGCTCGAGTCGCTGAACGTCGGCAAGCCGATGTCGCTGGCGCTGGAGGAACTGCCGATCTGCTCCGACGAGCTGCGCTTCTTCGCCGGCGCGGCGCGGACCCTCAGCGCGCCTGCGGCGGGCGAGTACGCGGCGGGCTACACGTCGATGGTGCGGCGCGAGCCGCTGGGGATCGTCGGGCAGATCGCACCGTGGAACTACCCGTTGATGATGGCCATCTGGAAGATCGCCCCGGCGCTGGCCGCCGGCAACGTCGTGGTCCTCAAGCCGTCGGAGCTGACGCCGATATCGACGCTGCGCTTCGCCGAGCTGGCCGCCGAGATCCTGCCGCCCGGCGTCCTGAACGTCATCACCGGCGACGGGCCGGGCGTCGGCGTCGGGATCGTCTGCCACCGTGCCATCGCCATGGTGTCGCTGACCGGCAGCGTGGCGACCGGCAAGGACATCGCCCGCGCCGCCGCCGACACGCTCAAGCGCGTGCACCTGGAGCTCGGAGGCAAGGCGCCGGTCATCGTGCTCGACGACGCCGATCCCAAGGCCGTGGCCGAGGGGCTGCGTGTCGCGTCCTTCTTGAACTCCGGGCAGGACTGCACTGCCGCGGCGCGGGTCCTGGCCGGTCCCGGCATCTACGACGCCCTGCTGGAGGAGCTGGTCCCGGCGGTCCAGTCGCTGAAGATGGGCGACCCCGCCGACGGCGACACGATCGAGATGGGGCCCGTGATCTCTGCGCGCCAGCAGGAGAAGGTGCTCGGCTACCTCGACCGCGCGACCAGCGCGGGGGCCGAGGTGCTGACCGGCGGCTCGGCGGGCAGCGAGCGCGGGTTCTTCGTGGAGCCGACGATCGTCGTCGGCGTCGGGCAGGACGCCGAGATCGTCCAGCAGGAGCTGTTCGGCCCCGTCGTCACCGTCCAGCGGCTGGAGGACGTCAACGACGCGGTGGCGATGGCCAACGACGTGCCCTATGGGCTGGCGGCGTCGGTCTGGACGCGCGACGTCGGCAAGGCGCTGGACGCCGTGCGCCGGCTCGACTTCGGCTGCGTCTGGGTCAACGACCACCTGCCGTTCTTGTCGGAGATGCCGCACGGCGGCTTCAAGGAGTCCGGCTACGGCAAGGACCTCTCGGTCTACGCGCTCGACGACTACACGCGCGTCAAGCACGCGATGGTCAAGCTCGACTGAAGCGCCGGCGGCCCGCGAGCGGGCCGCTTCAGCACGTCGCGCCCCGGCCGATCATCGGAAGAGGTGGACGATGGTCAGACAGGGGGTCGCGGCGCCGGCGTGCTCGGCGACGCCGAAGCGCGGTTCCGCAGCGCCTTCGAGGAGGCGGGCATCGGCATGGCGATCGTCGGGCTCGACGGCCGCTTCCTGCGCGTCAACCGCGAGCTCGCGCGCATCCTCGGACGCACCGTGCAGGAGCTGCTCGACAGCGCGGGCATCGCGGCGGTCAGCCACCTCGACGACCTCGACAGCAGGCTCGGCGACTTCGCCCGCCTGATCGCCGGGGAGATGGACCGCTACCAGCGCGACCGCCGCTACGCCCACGCCGACGGCCGCACGATCTGGGGGGCCACGACGCTCTCGCTGGTCCGCGACGAGGCGGGCGGCCCGCTCTACGCGATCGGCCAGCTCGAGGACATCACCGCCCGCCGCGCCGCCGAGGACCGCGCCGGGCGCCGCGCCGCACAGCAGTCGGCGCTGGCGCGCCTCAGCCAGCTCGCGCTGACCGAGCAGCGCTTCCCGGCGCTCGCGCGCGCGACCGTCCGGTCGATCACCGAGATCCTCGACGTCACGCTCGCCGGGCTCGCCGAGCGCAGCGCCGACCACGACGGCCTGCGGTTCGTCATCGGCGCCCACAGCGACGACGCCGGCGACAGCGCCGCCGCGCGGCTGGACGAGCGCCACGCGCTGCACACGCTCGCCGAGGCCCGGCCCGTGGTCGTGCGCGACACCGCCACCGAGACCCGCTTCGACGTCGCCGGGCTGCTCGCCCGCGGCCTGGCCAGCGGCGTGACCGTCCCCGTGGCCGGCGAGGACGCCGAGCCGTTCGGCGTGCTGGGCATGTACGCCACGGCGCCCCGCGCGTTCGACGACGACGACCTCGCGTTCCTGCAGTCGGTCGCCAACGTGCTGACCGCCGCGCTGCGCCGCATCGCCGCCGAGCGCGGCCTGCGCCACCAGTCGCTGCACGACCCGCTCACCAAGCTGCCCAATCGTGCCCTGCTGCTGGACCGCCTGCGCCTGGCGCTCGCACGCGGCCGGCGCGCCCGCACCTGGACCGCAGTGCTCTACCTCGACGTCGACGACTTCAAGAACGTCAACGACAGCCTCGGCCACGTCGCGGGCGACGAGCTCCTGCGCGAGCTCGCCCCGCGCCTGAGCGACGTGCTGCGCCCCAGCGACACGCTCGCGCGCCTGGGCGGCGACGAGTTCGCCGTCCTCTGCGAGGGCCTCGACGAGGTCGCGGAGAGCGCCGCGATCGCCGAGCGCCTGCTCGACGCCGCGGCGCGCTCGCTCACGCTCGACGGCGTCGAGCTGCAGCCGACCGCGTGCATCGGCATCGCGCTGGTCGGGCCCGACAGCTCGGCCCGCGGCGACGACCTGCTGCGGGACGCCGACGTCGCGATGTACCGGGCCAAGCGCGTCGGGCGCGGCCGCTACGAGCTCTTCGACGACGGGATGCGCGCCGAGACCATCGAGCGCGTGGCGCTCACCAACGACCTGCGCCGCGCGATCGAACGCAGCGAGCTGCGTCTCGTCTACCAGCCCGTCGTCCGGTTCTCGGACCGGCGCGTGGCGGCGTTCGAGGCGCTGGTGCGCTGGACGCACCCGGAGCGTGGCGAGATCCCGCCGGGGCGCTTCATCCCGCTCGCCGAGCAGCACGGCCTGATCGCGGCGCTCGGCACCTGGGTGCTGCACGAGGCGCTGGACCAGCAGCGCCGATGGCGCGAGGCCGGGCTGGCGCTGGGCGACATGTCCATGTCGGTCAACGTCTCGCGCGTGCAGCTCAGCCGGCCCGAGCTGGCCGCCGACGTGCTCCGCGCGCTCGCCGAGCGCGGTCTGTCGCCCGACCACCTCATGCTGGAGGTCACCGAGTCGGCCGTCATGGAGGACCCCGACGTCGCGCACGCGACGCTGCGGACGCTCAACCAGGCCGGCGTGCGCATCGCGCTCGACGACTTCGGCGTCGGACAGTCCTCCCTGGCGTGCCTGCGCGACCTGCCGCTGGACGTGCTCAAGCTCGACCGCCTGTTCATCACCAGCCTGGCGACCAGCCGGCAGGCCGTCGCGATCGTCCGCGCGGTGACCGACATGGCGCGGACGCTGGGCTTCAGCGTGGTCGCCGAGGGCATCGAGACCGAGGCCCAGGGTCAGGTCGTCGAGGCGCTCGGGTGCGACATCGGCCAGGGCTACCTGTACGCGCGGCCCGTCCCGCCGGCGGCCGCGCCCGGAATCGTGGCGCAGCTCGACGCGGCCCTCGGCGGGGCCGCGGCGGCGCGCGTCGCCTGAGGCGGCGCCGGGCTACCCAGGCACCGGGGCGCGACAACCTGGGTTGGGGGTTAGCAGGGTTACCGCGGGGGCAGAACCGGGCGTGTCGTGGCACGAGACCTCGTACGCCTGCTGTCCGCCGACCCCGAGCTGGGTGAGGGGCTGACGCCCGAGGACCAGGAGCGCGCCCACCAGCAGCTCGTCGCCGCGGTGCTGCACGTCCCCGCCGGCCGCTGGGACGCCTCCAGCGCCGTGGAGCCCGGGGCCTCGCCGCTCGGGCTGCTGATCATCGACGGGCTCCTGCTGCGCGACCTCGACCTCGGCCGGCGCTCGTCGACCGAGGTGCTGGGGTCGGGCGACATCCTGCGTCCGTGGGATGTCGACAGCCCGGTCAGCGAGCTGCCGCTGGTAGCGCGCTGGACGGTCCTGGAGGACCTGACGATCGCCGTGCTCGACGAGCGCTTCCTCAACGCTGCGCTGCGCTACCCGCCGGTCATCGACGCCCTCTTCGCCCGCGCGGCGCGCCGCCACCGCGGCCTCGCCGTCCGGCTCGTCGTCAACCAGCTGGTGCGCCTGGAGGACCGCCTGCTGCTGGCGATGTGGGCGCTGGCCGAGCGTTGGGGCCGCGTGACGCCCGACGGCGTGCTGATCCCGATGAGCCTCACCCACAGCGCGCTGGCGCGCCTCGTCGGCGCGCGCCGCCCGTCGGTCACGTCGGCGCTCGGCGACCTCGCGCGCGACCACCTGCTCGAGCGCACCGAGGACGGCTGGCTGCTGCGCGGCGATCCTGCGCACCTGGTCGACCCCGTGACCGAGCGGCTGCTCGCCCCGGTCTGACGACGGCGACCGCTCCAGCGCGCCCGCGCGCCCCGAGTACGCTGCCGACCATGGAGGAAGGCCGCGTCCGATGGGCGCAGAGCGGCGACGTCAACATCGCCTATCGGGTGCTCGGCGACGGGCCGGTGGACCTCGTCTTCCTCGGCGGGTTCCTGTCGCACATCGAGGTGATGCTCGAGGAGCCCGGGCTGCGCCGCTGGTGGGAGCGGCTGGGCTCGATCGCGCGCGTGATCCTCGTCGACCGCCGCGGGAGCGGTCTGTCGGACCGCATCGACCGCCCGCTGACGCTGGCCGAGGAGGTCGACGACCTCGATGCGGTGCTCGACGCCGCCGGAGCCGACCGCGTCGTCGTGCAGGCCTACGCCGCCGGCGGGCCGCTGGCCATCGAGTACGCCGCCCGCCGTCCCGACCGCACGCTCGCGCTGGTCCTCTACGCGGCGGTCGTCGCGACCGAGCGCGACGACGAGGTCCCGTTCGCCGAGTCGCCGGCCGACCGCGACGAGCGCATCGGCCGGCTGCTGGCGGACTGGGGCACGGGCGCCGCGATCGACCAGATGGCGCCCAGCGCCGCCGACGACGCCCGCATCCGCGCGTGGATGGGCAAGCTCGAGCGCCAGTCCTCGACGCCGGCCGGGATGCTGCGCCTGGCGTCCAACCTGCAGGGCGTCGACGTCCGCCACCACCTGCCGGCGCTGCGCGTCCCGACGCTGATCCTGCACCGCACCGGCGACCAGCTGATCGACGTCGGCCACTCGCGCCTGGCGGCGGCGAGGATCCCCGGGGCGCGCTTCGTGGAGCTGCCGGGCAACGACAGCCTGCCGATGATCGGCGACACCGAGGCGCTGCTGGGCGAGATCGAGGAGTTCCTGACCGGCAGCCGGACGCAGACCAGCGGGCTGCAGCGGCGGCTGCTGACCGTGCTGTTCACCGACATCTGCGACGCGACCGGCCACGCGGCGCGGATGGGCGACGCGCGCTGGCGCGACCTGCTGGCCGCCCACGACGACGCGATCCGCCGCGAGGTCGAGCGTTACGGCGGGCGCGAGGTCAAGACCGTGGGCGACGGCTACATCGCGGCCTTCCCCGGGCCTCCGTCGGACGCGCTGCGCTGCGCGCGGACGACGGTCGCCGCAGTGCGTGGGCTGGGCGTGCGGATCCGGGCGGGGCTGCACACGGGGGAGTGCGAGCTGATCGGCGACGACGTCGGCGGCATGGCGATCCACATCGCCGCGCGCGTCTGCGACCTCGCCGGGCCCGACGAGGTGCTCACCTCGGGGACCGTCTACGGCACGGTCGTGGGCTCGGGCCTCGAGTTCGAGTCGCGCGGCGCGCGCCTCCTGCGGGGCGTCCCGGGCCCCTGGCCGATCTTCGCGCTGAAGGCCTGATCGATCAAGGGCACGTGACGTTGCAGCGCGGTGTCATGCGGACCGCGCACCGCAACCTTGGAGTCCTCTCGCAGTTGGTTGGGGAAACGGAGACCAACAGGGAGGCTTCCAATGATGTTCCGCAAGATCCGGTCCCAGGGACCGTGGGTCCTGGCCAGCGCAGTCGTGCTCGGCCTGCTCATCTCATCGTTCGCCGTGGCGTCAGGCGAAGGCAAGAACCTGATCCTCGGCAAGCGCAACCCGGGCTCCAACGCGAGCGCGGCGCTCAGCAGCGAGACGCAGATCATCGCCAACAACGGCACGTACGGGACGCGCCAGTCCAACAAGTCCAGCAAGGGCGGCGGCGCCATCTACGGCTGCCGCTCCGGCCTGGGCGGCTCGGAGAAGGGCTTCAGCCCCTGCATCCGCTCCAGCAACCTGACCACCGGCCGCGCGTTCGAGTTCTCCTCCAACGGAGGCACCGAGGTCGGCGAGATCACCTCGGGCAACACCAACGCCGCGCCGTTCATCACCAACGCCCACGGCGTGGCCACCGGCCTCAACGCCGACCAGGTCGACGGCAAGAGCGCGTCGGAGATCACCACCGACGCCACGACGGCGGCGCACACCGACGCGCTGGCCACCGCGCAGGGCCTGACGCAGTTCGCCGCGGTCGCGGCTGACGGCACGCTGGGCGCCAAGCGCGGAGCCACGTCGGCGACGCACCCGTCGGCCGGCAACTACACCGTGGTGTTCGCCAACGACATCTCGGCGTGCGTCATCCAGGCGACCGAGTCGACGATCACCAACGCGGGCGCGGTCGCCGCGCAGCTCGGCACCGACAACAAGACGGTCGCCGTGCGCACGCGCGCGGGCGGCGACGCGGGCGGCACGACGCCGACCGACGTCACCGACCGGCCGTTCCACCTGACCGTCAGCTGCTGAGGCGGTAGAGGGAAGTCCCGTCAGGTCCCTCGCACGCGTGAGCGCACGCGTGCGAGGGCCAGGCGGCCCAGGAGCGTCGCCCAGTCGGCCAGCCCGCCGTAGAGATGTCCCACGGGGCCCGTGTAGAGCCAGGCGAGGGCGCGTGTGGAGGGGGACGGGCGGCGGGCGGACATGCGCCGGCAACCGTACCCTGAGGGCCGCGCGAGCGAGCCTCTGGGCGAGCTCGCGCAAGGGAAGGCGAGCCCCCTGGGCGAGTCCTTCCCCGCTATCTTGCGAAGCCACATGGCCGCCGCAACGAACGTGAAGACCACCGTCGAAGAGCTCCCCGAGTCGCGGGTGCGCGTGGAGGCGGAGGTCGCTCCGCAGGAGGTCCAGCGTCGCCTCACCGAGGCGGCGGGCAAGATGGGCCGCGACCTGCGCATGCCGGGCTTCCGCAAGGGCAAGGTGCCCGCCCCGGTGGTCCTCCAGCGCGTCGGCCGCGACGCCGTCCTGGACGAGGCCGTCCGCGCCGCGCTGGGCCGCTGGTACGTCGAGGCCATCGACGAGGCCGGCATCCACCCCGTGGGCGAGCCGGACGTCGACCTCGGCGACCTGCCCGCCGAGGGCCAGCCGCTGACCTTCACGATCGAGATCGGCGTCCGCCCGACGGCGACGCTCGGCGACATCTCCGAGTTGAAGGTCGACCGGCGCGAGCCGGCCGTCGAGGACAGCGCGGTCGACGAGCAGATCGAGACCCTGCGCCAGCAGCTCGGCCGCCTCGAGACCGTCGAGCGCCCTGCCGAGAACGGCGACTCGGTCGTCATCGACTTCAAGGGCTCGATCGAGAATTCGGACCCCGCCCACCCCGGCGAGCGCGAGTACTTCGACGGCGGTGAGGGCCGCGACCAGCTGCTCGAGCTCGGCGCCGGCCAGTTCATCCCCGGCTTCGAGGAGCAGCTCGTCGGCACGTCGGCCGGCGACGAGAAGGTCGTCGACGTCACGTTCCCCGAGGAGTACGGCGGAGCGCCGCATCTGGCCGGCCAGCCGGCGCAGTTCGAGGTGACCGTGCACGAGGTCAAGGCCAAGAACGTGCCCGATCTCGACGACGACTTCGCCACCGAGGCCGGCGGCTTCGACTCGGTCGACGAGCTGCGTGAGGACATCGCGTCCCGCATGCGCGAGGCCGACGAGCGCAAGGCCGAGGCCGAGTTCCGCGAGGCGGCGCTCGACGCGGTCGTCTCCGACGCCACCGTCGAGATCCCCGAGACGCTGGTCGAGGCCCGCGCCCGCGAGCTCTGGGACCAGATGCTGCACTCGCTCTCGCACCGCGGCATCAACAAGGACGCCTACCTGCGCATCGCGCAGAAGACCGAGGACGAGCTCCTCGCGGAGGCCCGTCCCGACGCCGAGCAGGCGCTGCGCCGCGAGGCCGTGCTGGCCGCCGTCATCGAATCCGAGGGCATCGTGCCGTCCGAGGGCGACGTCCTCGACGTGCTCCAGCAGAGCGCGCTGCAGCAGGGCACCGAGCCCGAGAAGCTGCGCAAGCGCCTCGAGCAGCAGGGCCGCCTCGACGAGGTCGTCGACGACATCGCCCAGCGGCAGGCCATCGAATTGCTCGTCGAGCGCGCCGGGGGCGCCCCCACGGCGAGCGCCGAAGAGGACTCGACCGCCTCCTAGCGGCACCCCGGACGGCACTCGGACGAGCGTCGAGCGGCCTTCAGGACGCGCGCTCGCAACCGACCTGAAAGCCCAGGGAGGGCTCCTGCCCGGGTGCTAGCCTCCACGGACCTTCCGACATGGCACCAAGCGTCGCGCCGGCAGGATCCGCCCCGAGTACAGAGAACGAGCACGAGGTCTCATGAGTCCACTGGTCCCGATGGTCGTCGAGCAGACTTCGCGTGGCGAGCGCGCGTTCGACATCTACAGCCGCCTGCTCAACGAGCGCATCGTGTTCCTCGGCACGCCCGTCGACGATCAGATCGCCAACCTGATCGTGGCGCAGCTGCTGCACCTGGAGTCCGAGGATCCCGACAAGGACATCTCGATCTACATCAACTCCCCGGGCGGCAGCGTGTACGCCGGTCTCGCGATCTACGACACGATGCAGTTCATCAAGCCCGACGTGTCGACGATCTGCGTCGGCATCGCGATGTCGATGGGCGCCCTGCTGCTGGCCGGCGGCGCCGCGGGCAAGCGCATGGCGCTGCCCAACGCGAAGATCCTGATCCACCAGGTCTCGTCGGGCTTCCAGGGCCAGGCGACGGACATCGAGATCCACGCCAAGGAGATCATCGACATCCGCCAGCGGCTGGATCACATCATCGCCCAGCACACCGGCCAGGAGTACGACAAGGTCCGCACCGACACGGAGCGCGACTACTTCATGAGCTCCGACGAGGCCGTCACGTACGGCATCATCGACCGGGTCATCTCCGAGCACTAGACTCGGCTCGTACGCGACGTGAGAAAGCGGATGTAGATGGCGCGGCCCACCGATTCGAACGAGCAGCTTCTCTGCAGCTTCTGCGGGAAGTCGCAGCGGCAGGTCAAGAAGCTCATCGCCGGCCCCGGCGTCTACATCTGCGACGAGTGCATCGATCTCTGCAACGAGATCATCGACGAGGAGCTCACGGCTCCGCCCTCGTTCGACCTGGAGAACCTCCCCAAGCCGCGGGAGATCTACAGCGTCCTGGACGAGTACGTCGTCGGGCAGGAGGAGGCCAAGCGCACGCTGTCGGTGGCGGTCTACAACCACTACAAGCGCGTGCAGATGATGCAGTCGGCCGACGCCGACATCGAGCTGCAGAAGTCCAACATCCTGCTGCTCGGCCCGACGGGCTGCGGCAAGACGCTGCTGGCCCAGACGCTCGCGCGCATCCTCAACGTCCCGTTCGCGATCGCCGACGCCACGGCGCTGACCGAGGCCGGCTACGTCGGCGAGGACGTCGAGAACATCCTGCTCAAGCTGATCCAGGCGGCCGACTACGACGTCAAGAAGGCCGAGACCGGGATCATCTACATCGACGAGGTCGACAAGATCGCCCGGAAGTCGGAGAACCCGTCGATCACCCGGGACGTGTCCGGGGAAGGCGTGCAGCAGGCGCTGCTGAAGATCCTGGAAGGCACGACCGCGAGCGTTCCGCCGCAGGGCGGCCGCAAGCACCCGCACCAGGAGTTCATCCAGATCGACACCACGAACGTGCTGTTCATCTGCGGCGGGGCTTTCGCCGGCCTCGACAAGGTGATCGAGCAGCGCGCCGGCAAGAAGCAGCTCGGCTTCCGCGCCAGCCTCACCAGCAAGATCGAGCAGAGCCGCGGCGACTCCTTCGGCGAGGTCATGCCCGAGGACCTGCTGAAGTTCGGGATGATCCCCGAGTTCATCGGCCGCCTGCCGGTCATCACCAGCGTCGCGAACCTCGACCGCGAGGCGCTCATCAACATCCTGACCGAGCCGAAGAACGCGCTCGTCCGTCAGTACAAGCGGCTGTTCGACCTCGATGGCGTCGAGCTCGAGTTCTCCGATGACGCGCTGGAGGCCATCGCCGACCAGGCGATCCTCCGCGGCACCGGAGCCCGTGGCCTGCGGGCGATCCTCGAAGAGGTCCTGCTTTCGGTCATGTACGACATCCCGAGCCGCAAGGACGTCGCCCGCGTGGTGATCAACCGCGAGGTCGTGCTCGAGCACGTCAACCCGACGATCGTGCCGCGCGAGGTCACCGCGAAGCGGGAGCGTCGCGAGAAGTCGGCCTGACCCGCCGCCCGACTCGTCGACCGAACGCGCATCACGTGCCCGCCGGCACGCCACCCGCGTTCGACCCGGGGTGGTGACCGAGCTTCAGGCGCGGTAACCCGCGAACTGCCGGGCGGAGCCGACCAGCCGCC
>DASYLT010000026.1:0-12016 GCA_036009425.1 Baekduia sp.
GGTCGGCGTAGCGAGCAAGAACAGCAACAATGGACAGACGGCCCAGGGGCAGGGCGGCGGCCAGGGGGGCGGTTACCAGGCCAACGTCAACGCACCGGTGGCGGTTGCGAGCGACAACAGCAACAACGGCCAGGCCCAGCAAGGCCAGGGCGCGGAAGCGGCGGGCGCCCAGGCCAACGTCAACGCTCCGGTGTCCGTCGACAGCCAGAACAGCAACAACGGCCAGGTGCGGCAGACCCCGCAGCAGGACGCCGGCGCCGTCCAGGACAACACGAACGCGCCGTTGGCCATCGGTAGCCAGGACAGCAACAACGGCAACGTGACGCAGGGAAACCAGGCCACCAACCAGCAGTCGGGAAGCGGCGCGGCAACGACCGTGCAGTCGAACTCCAACGCCCCTCTGGCGAGCGGAAGCAACGCCAGCAACAACGGCGACGTCAGGCAGGCCAACAGGGCGACGACGGACGCAGCCGCCAACGATCCGCAGTCTACGGCGACAGCCAACTCGAGCCAGGTCAACAACAACAGCCCACTGGCCTTCGACACCAGCAACACCAACAACGGCAACGTGACCCAGGGCAACCAGGCCGCGACGTCCGCGAAGGCCACCAACGCTCAGCAGCAGTCCCAGGGCGTCGGCGACGCCAACTCGGCATCCCAGAACGCGGGGGCGGTCGCCGACTCGTCCCAGACCAACACGAACAACCCGCTGACGATCGCGGCAACCAACAGCAACAACGGGGACGTGGCCCAGGGAAACGCCGCCAAGACGGCGGCCACCGCGGCCAACGCCAACAGCGCGCAGCAGGCCGGTCGACTCGACCAGCCCGGCGGCAACCAGAACTCCGCCGGCCAGGGCGCCGACGCGGCAGCCCACAACGCGCAGACCAACCTCAGCATGCCGACCGCCCAGGGCGCCGACACGACCAACAACGGGCCGGTCCGCCAGTCCAACGACGCGCAGACCGCGGCCAACGCCAAGAACAAGAACGCCACCACGCAGTCCAACGGGCCGGCGGCACCGATCGGCCCGTCGCGGACCGCGAGCAACGGCAACGATGCGGGCCAGACCGCGGGCGCCAACGCCGCCACGACGCAGGACAACGCCAACGCGCCGATCGCCGACCTCACCAGCGCCAACACCAACAACGGCCCGGTGAGCCAGGGCAACGCCGCGCGGACGCAGGCCGAGGCCCAGAACGCCAACGGGACGACGCAGCGCAACGACCAGCTGCAGGGCGGGCCGCTGGTCGGTCCGCCGCGCTCGCAGACCGCGAGCAACGACAACGGGACGACCCAGGGCGCGGGCGCCGGCGTCTCGGCGATCCAGTCGAACACCCGCGCGCCGAACGCCGCCTTCGACGGCCAGGACAGCAGCAACGGCGCGACGCGCCAACGCAACGACGCAGCCACGAGCGGCGTGGCCGCCAACGGCAACGAGACGTCGCAGCGCAACCAGCAGGGCCAGCTCGCCACCGTCGCGCATCACCCCGAGGACAACGGCAAGGACCCGTCGCAGAACGCGAGCAACAAGAACGCCACGACCCAGACCGCCGACGCGACGCCGCAGACGGCGCAGAGCAACTCGAACGTGCCCTTCGCCGACTTCAGCCGGAACGTCAACAACGGCAACGTCGACCAGGGCAACGCCGGCGCCAACACGGCAAACGCCAGGAACCGCAACGCCACCGACCAGACCAACGGGCAGGTCCAGTCCGCAGGCCCGCTCGACCAGTCCCAGGCGGCAGCCAACGACAACCGCACCAACCAGAGCGCGAGCTCCTCCGGCGACCTGCGCCAGGGGAACACCAACTGGCCCAACGGTCCCGTCGCGATCGGCGACACCAACAGCAACAACGGCGACGTCAGCCAGCGCAACACGGCGAACGTCTCCGGCGACACGCAGAACGCCAACGGGACGCGGCAGGCCAACGGGCAGGCCCAGGGCGGCGGAGGGCCCACCGTCACGCAGTCGCAGTCGGCGACCAACCGCAACGCGACCGACCAGACGGGGAGCGCCGCGGGCCGGGCGGATCAGTCCAACACGCGGATGCCTTCGGGATTCGGCAAGGCAGACAGCAACAACGGCAACGTCGCCCAGAGCAACGCCGCGGCCCCGGCCGCCGGGTCGCGCAACCTCAACGCCACCCAGCAGTCCAACGCGCAGCGCCAGCAGGGTGGCTCAGCGCCGGCGTCGATGGATCAGAAGGCCACCAACGACAACCAGGTCCGGCAGGACGCGCCGACGTCCGCGTCGGCCACCCAGCAGAACACTGCCTCGCCCGTGGCGGACGGCAGCCAAAACAGCAACAACGGCAACATCCGGCAGAGCAATGGCGACCCTGGCGCGCGCGCCGTGGGCAACAACGTGTACAAGATCCAGCAGACCAACATCCAGCGTCAGCCATCCGGTCCGAGCACCGCGCCGCAGGAGGCGCAGAAGACCAACCAGAAGGCCCAGCAGGCCCCCGCGGACGCGACCAAGACGCAGACCAACCAGCACGCGCCGGTGGCCGGGCCCGTCAGCGGCGCCAACAACGGCAACGTCAACCAGCGCGGCTAGCGAACCGGGCGGCGCCGCCACGGCGGCGCCCCGACGAGCTGCCCGATCTCCCCGCCTCGGCGGGGAGATCGGCGTTTTCATGGCGGCGCGCGCGGTCGACGTAAGCGTCGAGCTGGGCGAAGCAGTCGTCGCAGGAGACTTCGTCTTCGGCGCGCCCGAGGAGGCGGTCGATGGCCCGGTCGGAGTGGGATCGGTCATGGCGCGATGGATTCCACGTCGTGGCCCGCGCGGCGGCGAGCTGCTTGCGGAGCTTGCGGCGGGCGTCGTGCAGCGTCTTGTAGAGGGCACCGCGCGTGGTGTCGAGGCGCTCGGCGAGGACGTCGATGGGGATGTCCTGGATCGTGACCGTGACGCGCACGTCGCGCTGGCGTGGCGTGAGGTCGGTGTCGATCAGCAGGCGGATGGCGCCGAGCGACATCATCGGGCTGTCCAAGCTCGGCCGCGGCCCCGACCTCTTGGCTCGGCGGCTGCAGGTCCGGGGACGGATGACCGTCCAGATCGCCGAGTGGCTCGCCGAACAGCTGCCGCCCAAGGGCATCGGCGTCGTGCTCGAGGCCGAACACCTCTGCGGGTCGCTGCGCGGCGTCAGCAAGCCCGGGGCACGGACGTGCGGACCATCATCGGCCTCCAGCGGCGGTGGCGTCCAGGGCGGCCGACATGCTCGCTGACCTGTCAGTCCCAGGCCGACTGCGCCGTTCAGAGGGCGCTGACGTCGTGGTCTGACAGGGGTTGTGGCCAGAGTTTTGGCCAAACCGCCGAATCACCGCTTCCGGCCGTCGCCCCTTGAACAACGAAAGCCCCGCTGTGCGGGGCCTTCGAAGATGGGCGCGGCGGGTTTCGAACCTGCGACCTCTCGCGTGTGAAGCGAGCGCTCTCCCACTGAGCTACGCGCCCGGGAGGAAGCGCATGGTAACGGCCTTCGCGCGCGGTGGACTTCACGGCGTGGCCTACGCTGCAGTCCATGTCCAGCGCCACGCCGCAGTTCTCCAAGGAGAGCGACTCGGGAGGCCGGTTCGTCCGGCAGGAGAGCCGGTTTCGCGAGTGGGTCCTCGAGCGGCCGGAGCCCGGTCGCTACCACCTCTACGTGTCGCTGGCGTGCCCCTGGGCCTCACGCGCGGTGATCGTGCGCCAGCTCAAAGGCCTGGAGGACGTGGTGCCGATGACGGTCGTCGACCCCGTGCGCGACGACCGCGGCTGGCGTTTCCTGCCCGACCAGCCCGACCCGGTCAACGGCTACGCCTTCCTGGCGGAGGCCTACACGGCGACCGATGCGTCGTATGCGGACCGCGTCACGGTGCCGGTGCTCTACGACACGCAGGAGCGGCGGATCGTCAACAACGAGAGCGCGGACATCATCCGCATGCTCAACGCCTGGAGCACCCAGGGCCCGGACCTCTACCCCGAGGACCTGCGGACGGCCATCGACGAGGTCAACGACCGGGTTTACAACACCGTCAACAACGGCGTGTACAAGGCCGGTTTCGCCACGACGCAGCGCGCCTACGAGGCCGCCTTCGACGAGCTCTTCGAGTCGCTGGACTGGCTCGACGACCGCCTGGCGACGCGCCGCTACCTCCTGGGTGACGAGATCACCGAGGCAGACTGGCGCCTGTTCGTGACGCTCGTGCGCTTCGACGCCGTCTACGTCGGCCACTTCAAGTGCAACCTGCGCCGCATCGCCGACTACGCCCACCTCTCGGGCTACCTGCGCGACCTCTACCAGCACCCGGGCATCGCCGACACGGTCGACTTCGACCACATCAAGCGCCACTACTACCTGACGCACCCCCAGCTCAACCCGACGCGGATCGTGCCCAAGGGGCCCGAGCTCGACCTCTGGGCGCCGCACGACCGCGAGCGCCTGGTGCAGGACCCCGCGCGCTGAGCGCCCTCGCGCCCGCCTGACCGTTCGGGGCGTTGTGTGACGCGTACGGCGTTAAATGACGCCCCCGTCAGGAATACTTCCGCCCATGTCCGCGACCTCCTCCGCGCCCACGCCCATGAGCACCGCTCCGGGCGGCAACGTCTACGTCGGCCCGTCGCTGACGTCGTCGCTGCTGCGCTTCGCCGCCGCGCTGGCCACCGCCCGCCCGTAGGCCTCCGGCCATCGCTAGACTCGGCAACGGACCGTGCTAGGCGGGGAATTAGCGGTGCCCTGTCGCTCGCAATCCGCTCTAGCGAGGCTGAATCCCCGATCGAGGGGTGTTGGTCAACGGGGTCTGTGCGTCGAGGCGGCGCTGATGGCCCGGGTCCCGCGCGGCGTCGGCTCGTGAACCAGGTCAGGTCCGGAAGGAAGCAGCCTTAAGCGAGTACCGGCGGGCGCAGCGGGAGTTCCCGGTGCCGGAGCCGCCCTCCGACGTAACGCCCGTAGGCCACATCACAAGATCGGGTGCACGGTCCACTGACTTGTCACGAAGGCCCCGCCGGTTCCGGCGGGGCCTTCGCTGTTTCGTGACCTGCATGTTGAGCCCACATGAAGGGGTCAGACCCCTTTCTGCAGTGGGTGTGCGAAAAGGGGTCAGACCCCTTTCTGCAGTGGCTGTGCGAAAAGGGGTCTGACCCCTTCAGGCGTCCCCGTCAGGCCGCCTGGGCGAGGGCTGGGGTCTCCTGGACCTCGACCTCCACCTCGACCGCTGTCGCGCGGGCCCGCTCGAGGCCCGGGATGAAGAGCGCGGTCAGCGCTCCCAGGCCGAGGACTACGGCGCCGATCGGCAGTGCGGCGTTCATCCCGTCGACGTAGTCCTGCGGTGAGGAGTAGCCGCCGTTGGCGGCGAACACCGAGGCGAGGACCGCGACGCCGAGGACGCCACCGAGCTCGCGGATCGCGTTCGTCGCGCCCGAGGCCTGGCCGGCTTCCTCTGGCCGCACCGAGCCGAGGATCGAGTTGGCCGCCGGCGCGAAGACCAGCGCCATGCCCGCACCGGCGAGCACGAACGGCAGGATCAGCGCGCCGTAGGCGACGTCGGGCGTCGTCACCGCCGCCAGCCAGCCGATCGCGATCGCCTGCAGCGCCAGGCCGCCGGCCATCAGCGGCCGCGCACCGATCCTGTCGCTCAGGATGCCGGCGATCGGCGCCACGAAGATCGGCATCGCCGTCCACGGCAGCGTGCGCAGCCCGGCCTCCAGCGGCGACAGCCCCTGCGTCGTCTGGAAGAACTGCGACAGCAGGAAGATCGAGCCGAAGACCCCGAAGAACATCGCCAGCGACGTCCCGTTGGTCGCGGTGAACGCACGGCTGCGGAAGAACCGCAGCGGCAGCATCGGCGCCTCGGCGCGCGCCTCCCAGGCGGCGAAGGCCGCCAGCAGCAGCACGCCGCCTCCGATCGCCGCGACGATCGACGGGCTCGTCCAGCCCAGCGCCTGGCCGCGGACGATGCCGAACACGACGCCGAGCAGGCCGCCGCCGACCAGGGCGATCCCCGGCAGGTCGAGCTTGCGCGCGGGCCCGAAGGACTCGTCGAGGAAGCGGCGCGACAGCGGCACGACGGCGAGGCCGATCGGCACGTTGAGCCAGAAGATCCAGTGCCACGAGATGCCGTCGACGACCGCGCCGCCGACGACGGGCCCGAGCGCGACGCCGAGGCCGCTGATGCCCGACCAGGCGCCCAGCGCCAGGCCGCGCTTGGCGACCGGAACCGCGGCGGACAGGAGCGTCAGCGTGAGCGGGAGGACGATCGCGGCGCCCACGCCCTGGGCGGCGCGCGCCGCGACGAGGGCACCCGTGGTGGGTGCCAGCGCGGCGGCCGCGCTCGAGAGCGTGAACAGCCCGACGCCGAGGCCGAACATGCGGCGCCGGCCGAAGCGGTCGCCGAGGGCGGCGCCGGTGAGCAGCAGGACGGCGAACGCCAAGGTGTAGGCGTTGACCGTCCACTCCAGCGACTCCAGCGAGGCGCCGAGGTCGGTGCGGATCGTCGGCAGCGCGGTGCTGACGACGAGGTTGTCGAGCGTGACCATGAACAGCGCCACGCTGACGATCGCGAAGGTCCATCCGGCGCGGGGGCGCCGGGCGGCGGACTCGGGGGAAGGGGTCATCTCGGCCTCCAGGACCGGTCGTTCTGAGAGTGAGCGGTCACTCACTCGGTGGGCAAAAAAGGGGGAGCGGCGCATGGCGATCAGCAGACGCGGAGCGCCTGGGCCCAGGGGCCGTCGTCGTCCTGGGCGCCGATGGCGGCCATCACGTTCATCAACATGCCGTGCGCGAAGAACTGCTGCAGCGCCTCGGGCTCCGCGCCGGTCTCGCGCTGCACCAGCTCGAACAGGTGCGCGAACATCCGCCGCGACGCCTCGGCCACCTCGGGCATGGCCGCAGCGGCGGCGTGCTGGTGGATCTGGGTGAGCAGCAGGCGCCGGTCGGCCAGCAGCGCGGAGTAGGACTCGCCCATCGCCTCGCCGGGATCGCGACCCTCGGCCTTGGCCACGGCGGCCGCCTCGGCGAACGCCTCGTAGATGCGCTCGTTGGAGCGCTCGATGACGGCGAGGATCAGCTCGGTCTTGGTGGGGAAGAGGCGGAAGAGGTAGGCCTGCGAGATGCCGGCCGCCTTGGCGACCTCCATGGTCGGCGTGCCGAGGAAGCCGCGCTCGCCGAAGACCTGCATGCCGGCCTCGAGGACGGCCTCGCGCCGCTCATCAGCGGTCGAGAGGGTGCGCTTGGTGGGGGAGGCGGAGGGCGTCATGCAGGTGTGAGTATGCACTCACTCACATGTGGTGTCAAGCGACGTGGGCGGCCGCAGCGGCGCCCGCCCTGCGGCGACCGCCAGCCCTTACTTCCCACACGCCCGGTAGATCGCCCAGTACCGTCGGGCCTCGTCGCGCTGGCTCGCCGGCGGCGGAGGCGGCAGGGTGCGGACCTTGTCGCGGGCGTCGAGCACGAACTGGTCGGCGACCGCGCGCGAGACGGGCACGATCGACGTGCCCTCCCAGCGCCCGAGCTCCTGCGCGCTGCGCAGCTCCCGCGGCCGGATGCCCGTCCAGAGCGCGATCTGCGGCACGGCCCGCCGGTTGGGGACGGTCACCACGACGCAGTCGGCGAGCGGGTGGTCGTCGACGATCTGGTGCAGCTCGTCGAGGATGTGCGTCTGGGTGACCAGCGCACTGCGGGTGTTGCGCAGCCGGCTGATCTGCGAGGGGACGAAGGCCACCAACAAGACGACGGTCAGCGCCGAGAGCGCCATCCACCGCCTGCGCCACGGGTCGTCGCGCGCCAGCGCCGTCCAGCCCGCCACGCCCGCGCCGCAGAACAGCGCGAGGATGACCGCGGGCAGGAGCAGGTAGCGCGTGAGGATCGAGAGCCCCGCGGCGGCCAGCAGGCAGAACGCGCCGACGGCCAGCACGCCGGCGACCGCGCCGAGCAGCGCGCGGGACCGCAGCCGCCACAGCGTCAGCACGCCGCCGACGACCGCGCCGAAGAGCACCGGTTCCCGCAGGATCTCGCCGAGGCGGCGCGGCAGCGTGGTCGGGACGTGCTCAAGCCCGGTGACGCGCCCGAGGTCCTCGGCCGTCGAGCGCGTCCCGGTCAGCGAGTGCAGCGGGTCGCCGGTGATCGCCAGGTCGCTGAGCGCCCAGAGCACGGGCGCGCCGGCGACGAGCGCGACATGGACCGGGCGCAGCGCGCCGCCCCGCCACAGCCACACCGCGTAGGCGGCGGCGAACAGCCACGCCTCGGGCCGCAGCAGGCCGGCGAGCGCGAACAGGACGAGCACCGGCGTCCCGGCGCGCCGGCGCCGCGTCTCGACCAGCAGCCCGCCGAGCAGCAGGCAGATGTAGGGGATGTCGACGTACGCGCGGATCCCGTAGCTGAGGATCGGCTCGCGCGTGAGGACGATCGCGGCGGCGACCACACCCGCGGCCGTGCCGAACCACGCGCGACCCAGCGCGAACGTCAACCACCCCAAGATCCCCAGGGACAGGAACGCCAGGACCTCGAAGAGGTCCTCGCCGAAGCCGACCGACACGAGCGAGCCGAGCGCGCCCACCAGCTCGGCCAGCGGGTGCGGCGTGGGGGCGAAGGGAACCGAGTAGTCCGGCGTGCGCCCGTGGACCAGGTCGTGGCCCCAGAGCAGCGCGTACTCGGTGTCGTAGTTGACGAAGCGCGCGGGCGCCGCGACGGCCCACACGATCGCCGCGAGCAGGAGTGAGACGGCGGCGGGGACGAGGAGGGGACGCGGCCGCATGGCGGCCGCGACCCTACTCGGACTTCAGGTCGGCCAGGCCGATGAGCAGCTCGCGCGCGCTGGCCTCGCCCAGCTCCAGCCCGCGCAGCGAGAACGACTCGTCGGGCGCGTGGAACGGGTCGTCGGGCAGCACGAACCCCGTGACGATCGTCGGGATGCCCTTCGCGCCGAAGTCCGCGACGATCGGGATCGAGCCGCCGCTGCGCGTGAACGCCGGCGCGACGCCGCAGGCGCGCTCCAGCGCCTGGCCGGCCAGCCGGATCGCCGGCGTGTCGACCGGGAAGAGCGCGGGCTGGGCGCTGTGAGAGCTGACGACCTCCAGCTCGGCACCCTCGGGCAGGCCGTCGCGCAGCAGGCGCAGCAGCTCGGCGCCCATCGCGTCGGGGTCCTGGCCGGGGGCGAGGCGGATGGAGACGGTCGCGCGGCTGACCGCCGGGATCACCGTGCGCGCGTCGCCCGCGACGATCTGGTTGACGTCGACGGCCGTGTCGCTCCCGTTGCGCTCGACGTACTCGGCCCCGGCACCGGGGTAGGCGGGGCGCGCGCCGGCCTGCGCCAGGCCCTCGTCGCCGCTGGGCAGCGCCTTCCAGGACTCGCGCTCGGCGTCGGCGATCGGCGCGATGCCCACGCGCAGCTCGTCGCGGACGCGGCCGTCGGGGCCGGGCAGGACGTTGGCCAGGGCGGCGTGCAGCGCGTGCAGCGAGTTCAGGGCGGAGCCGCCGAACATCCCCGAGTGCAGGTCGCGCGCGGCCGCGCGCACGTCGAAGGTCAGCAGCACGACGCCGCGCAGGCCCACGGTGATCGCGGGCAGGTCGGGGCCGACCATGCCGCTGTCGTAGACGATGGCGGCGTCGGCGCCGCGCTCGTCGGCGGCCAGCCAGGCGGCGATCGACTCGCCGCCAGCCTCCTCCTCGCCCTCGATCGCCACCCGGACGTGGACCGGGAGCTCGCCCGCCTTGGCCAGCTCGCAGGCGGCGTGCAGCAGCGGGAGGAAGTTGCCCTTGTCGTCGGCGGCGCCGCGGGCGAAGATCCGGCCGTCGCGGATCTCGGGCTCGAACGGCGGGCTGTGCCAGAGGTCGACGGGCTCGGCGCCCTGGACGTCGTAATGGCCGTAGATCATGACCGTGGGCGCGCCCTCGTCGGCGCTGCGCAGCTCGCCGATCACGAGCGGGTTGCCCTCGCCGATGCGGACCAGCTCGGCCTCGCCGCCCGCATCGCGGACCTTCTGCGCCGCCCATTCGGCAGCCCGCTCGAGGTCGGCGGCGTCCCCGCCGCCGGTCGAGATGCTCGGGATCCGCAGCCACTCGAAGAGCTGTTGCTGAAGCGTGTCGGCCATCCCGTCACCCTACGACGGTCGCGGCTGGAGCAAGCCCTAAGCTAGGAGCCCGTGCCCGCCGGACCTTCGCTCTACCGCCGCCACCGCCCGCGGACGTTTGACGACGTCATCGGCCAGGAGCACGTCGTGCGCACGCTGCGCAACGCCATCGAGCAGGGCAAGGTGCACCACGCCTACCTGTTCGTCGGCTCGCGCGGCACGGGCAAGACGTCCATGGCCAAGATGCTCGCCGCCTGCCTGAACTGCGAGCGCGGCCCCACCATCGACCCGTGCGGCGTCTGCGAGTCGTGCATGTCGATCGCCAGCGCGACGTCGATGGACGTCATCGAGATGGACGCCGCGTCCAACAACTCGGTCGACGACATCCGCGAGCTGCGCGACTCGGTGCAGTACGCGCCGGTGACCGGCCGCTACAAGATCTACATCCTCGACGAGGCGCACATGCTGTCCACGGCGGCGTGGAACGCGTTCCTCAAGACGCTCGAGGAGCCGCCGCCGTCGACGATCTTCGTCCTGGCGACGACCGAGGCGCACAAGATCATGGACACGGTCGTCGACCGCTGCCATCGCTTCGACTTCCGCCGGCCGACCGTCGAGCAGCTCGCGACCGTCGTGCAGCGCGTGGCGCAGAAGGAGGCGATCGAGGTCGCGCCGGAGGCGGTCGCGCTCGTGGCGCGCAACGCGACGGGCTCCTACCGCGACGCGCTCGGCACGCTCGAGCAGCTCGTGACCTACTCGGGGTCCGCGATCGCCACCGAGGACGTGCTCGCCGTCCTCGGCGTGGCCGACGACGACCTGCTCTTCGGCGCGCTGGACGCCATCGGCGCGCGCGACGCCAAGACGGCCTGGCGCGTCGCCGCGCGGCTGGCCGAGTCGGGCCGCGAGCCCGCACAGTTCCTGAAGGACTTGGAGACCCACGCGCGCGACGTGCTCGTGGTCCAGACGCTGGGCGAGGTCCCGGCGCAGCTGCGCATCACCGCCGAGCGCGACGCGCGGCTGGCCGACCAAGCGCGCCGGCTGACCGGCGCCGACACCGTGCGCCTGCTCGACCTGCTCGCCGCGGGGATGCGGCTGTCGAAGGACGGCGCCGACGCGCAGACGCAGCTCGAGGTCGCGCTCGTCAAGGCGGCGGCGCCCGAGGTCGACCCGTCGACGCGCGCGCTGCTGGCCCGGCTGGAGCGGCTGGAGGGCGTGCTGGCCGGCGCCCCGGCGGCGGCCGAGCCCGCAAGCCCGCCGACCCCCGCAGCCCCGCAGCCGCCGGCGCCCGCCGAGCCTGACGCCCCGCCCGTGCCCGCTGCGCCGCCCGCACCCGCGCCGACCCCCTCGGCGCCCCAGCCGGCGGCGACCGCGGCACCGATGCGGGAGCCCGAGCCCGAGACCGCCCAGTCGGCGGTCGCCGTCGCCGAGCCGCCGGCGCCCGCACCGGCGGCGCCCGCGCCCGTCGGGGCCCTCGACCTCCGGATGGTCGAGGAGCTGTGGCCCGCGGTCCTGCAGAACGTGGCTGAGAGCAACAAGCTCGTGGCCGGCTGCCTGGCCGAGGCGCGCCCGCTGACGGTGAGCGGACGCGACCTCACCCTCGCCTTCACGCCCGAGCACGGCTTCCAGCGCAAGAAGTGCGAGGACGCCGCCGCGCGGGAGCTCGCCGCGGAGGCCTTCCAGTCGCTCATCGGCGTGACCCCGCGCCTCGTGTTCGAGACGCGGGACGCCGAGGAGCTGGGCGCCGAGCCCGAGGTCCTCGGCGAGGACGACTTCATCGCGCGCTTGCGGTCAGAATTCGACGCCGTCGATCACCAGCCCGAACCGGAAGACCAGGAGCAGGCCTGATGCCCCAGCCCAACATCCAGAACATGCTCAAGCAGGCCCAGGAGGTCATGGCCGCCCAGCAGGAGGCGCAGGACGCGCTCAAGGAGCAGCGCGTCGAGGCGTCGGCCGGCGGCGGCATGGTCA
>DASYLT010000027.1:0-2644 GCA_036009425.1 Baekduia sp.
CGTCAACGAGGACGTCAAGAAGAAGAAGGGCGAGACGGCCCAGTACGAGGAGATCATCCTCGGGATCACGAAGGCGTCCCTCAACACGGACTCCTTCCTGTCGGCGGCCTCCTTCCAGGAGACCACCAAGGTGCTCACCGATGCCGCGCTCGAGGGCAAGAAGGACACCCTCAACGGCCTCAAGGAGAACGTGATCATCGGCAAGCTGATCCCGGCCGCCACGGGCCTGAAGCGGTACCGGCGGATCGAGATCGAGCCGGCCGAGCCGCTGCCCCGCGCGATGGACGAGGTCGGCCTGCTCGACCAGGACGAGATCGCCGCCGA
Organism: Baekduia sp.; assembly: GCA_036009425.1. Lineage (GTDB taxonomy): Bacteria > Actinomycetota > Thermoleophilia > Solirubrobacterales > Solirubrobacteraceae > Baekduia. The sequence continues at coordinate 325 of DASYLT010000027.1, forward strand.
GCTCGGCCTCGGCGACGGTGAGACGCTCGGCGGCTTCGGCGCCGGGTTCGACCAGGACCTCGCGCAGCTCGAGGACATCGGCGCCGGTGGCGACACCGGGTTCGCCGACGAGCTCGCCGAGCTGGACGTCCCGTCCGACTCCAACGAGTCCTAAGCACCGCCAGAGACACCCAGCGGCACGCAGGCGAAGGGCGCCCCACGGGGCGCCCTTCGTCGTTTCGGGATTCGGATTGCGGCCGGGCGGCTGGTCCAAACCTCCTCAACCTGGCGCATCGGCAGCCGATGACCACAGCATGGGGACGACGGATCCGGTGGCCGCCCGTGCCGCCGGCCAGGGGACGGCCCCAGCGACATGGCTGACCGACGAGGCGGGGCGCGAGCGCATGCTCGACATGAGCCCGCGGGTGCGCACGCTGCGCAACCTCACCTTCGTGCTCCAGGGAGTCGTGCTGCTGGGATGCGCACCCTGGCTCGGCTGGTGGACCCCTGCGCCGCTGGTCGTCGTCGGCGTCGTCTTCGCGTTCTGCGACCGGCGCATGTCGCGCTCGCCGCGGCCGGAGATCGCCTACTCGGTCGCCTGGGTCGGCTCCCTGCTGGCGATCACCGCCGGCGCGGCGCTCACCACCAGACACGGCTCGCCCGCGGTGCTCTGGTACGCGCTGGCCGTCTCGTCGCTGCCCGGGCGCTTCACGACGCGCGGCATCGTCGCCGGTGTGGTCCTCGCGCTCGCCCTGCTGACCGGGTTCAGCCTCGTCAGCGACGCCGGCGCGGTCGCCGCGACGCCGTCGCTCGTGCTCTTCCCGGCGATGCTCATCGTCGGCGTGGCGCTGTTCGGCTGGGCGCACATGCACACCGAGGTCGCCCAGCGCGCCGAGGCCGTCATGGATCCGCTGACGCGGATGCTCAACCGCAAGGCGCTGGTCACCCGCGCGGCGGAGCTCGCGCAGCAGACCGCGCTGACCCGCCGGCCGGTCGGCATGATCCTGGGCGACCTCGACCACTTCAAGGCCGTCAACGACGCCGCCGGGCACCAGGTCGGCGACGCGGTGCTGCGCGACGTCGCCTTCCGCTGGCGCCTCTCGCTGCGCGCCTACGAGATGGCCTACCGCCTCGGCGGCGAGGAGTTCCTCGTCCTGCTGCCTGGCGCGACGATCGAGGAGGCCGAGGAGGTGGCCGAGCGCCTGCGGACGTCGGTCGCCGCCGCGCCGCTCTCCGGGCACCCCGTGACGATGAGCTTCGGCGTCGCCGCGTCGGCCGACGGCGAGCCCTTCGACTTCGACGCGCTGTACGCGCGCGCCGACGCGGCCCTCTACGTCGCCAAGCGCAACGGGCGCGACCAGGTCTGCGGTGGCCCGGGCCTGCCGCTGGTGGACGAGGTCGCCGCATGACGCCCGTGTCGAGGCTGCCCGCGCTCAACCCCGCCGCCGAAGACACGTGGCTCATCGACCATGCCGTCCGCGCGCGACTGCAGGAGGTCGACGGGCGGCCCCGCACCGCGCGGCAGATCGCGTTCGTGCTGCAGGCCATCGTCGTGGTGTTCTGCATCGGCCAGCTGGGGCTCGCGCCGCTCGTGACGCTGCCGCTCGTGGTGCTCGGCTTCGCCCTGGCCGACCGGCTGCTCGGGCGCAGCCGCCACGCCGAGGTGGTCTATGTCGTCGCGTGGTCGTTCGCCCAGGCGATGGTCGCGCTGACCGCCGCGCTGACCGGCGGCCCGGACTCCCCGATGCTCATGTGGCTGGGGATCCCGATCGCCACCGGCGTCGGGCGCTTCACGCCGCGGGGCCTCGTCGCCGCCGTCGGGCTGACCGTGGGGCTGATGGCCGCCGCCAGCCTCGGCGTCGACGCGGAGCGGGTCCTCGACGCGCCGTACCTGCTCGCCTTCCCGCTCTCGCTGGTGTGCGGCATCGCGCTGGTCGGATCGGCGCTGATGCGCTCGGAGGTCGAGCACCGCGCCGACGCGATCGTCGACCCGTTGACGCAGATGCTCAACCGCAAGGCGCTGGCCGTGCGCGGCCGGGAGCTCGAGCTGCAGTCCGAGGTCAGCGGCCGGCCCGTCGGCGTCGTCCTCGGCGACCTGGACCACTTCAAGGCGGTCAACGACCGCGAGGGCCATCAGGTCGGTGACGCGGTCCTGCGCGAGATCGCCTACCGCTGGCGCACGACGCTGCGGGCCTACGATCTGGCCTACCGGCTCGGGGGCGAGGAGTTCATCGTGCTCGTGCCGGGGGCGACCGAGGAAGAGGCCACGGGCCTGGCCGAGCAGCTCCGGGAGGTCATCCGCGCGGAGCCGATCGCCGGCCAGCAGGTGACGATGAGCTTC
>DASYLT010000028.1:0-6740 GCA_036009425.1 Baekduia sp.
GTGGGCGGGCTCGATCTCGATCCCGCACGGGTGGCCGGCGCGCTGGCGCTGCTGCCGGCCGAGGGCGCCCGCCCCGACCTCACGCTGCTGGGCGCCGTGATCGGCGACGGCGAGTGGGCGGCCGGCTACGGCTTCACCGCGGCCGAGCAGCGGATCCTCGACCGCTGCGCGGCGCTGGAGCCGATCGCTCCCGGACGGCCATCGGAGGTCGCCGCGCGCCTGCGGGGCGAGCCCGTCGAGGCCGTCGCGGTGGCCGGGGCCAAGGGCGACCCCGAGACCGCGGGGCTCTACCTGCACCGTTGGCGGCACGTGGGCCTGGAGATCGACGGCCACGACCTGATGGCCGCCGGTGTTGCCGAGGGGCCCGACGTCGGGCGCCGCCTGGCGGCGGCGCTGGCACGCCGCCTCGACGGCGACCTGCCGCCGGGCCGCGATGCCGAGCTGGCCGCGGCGCTGGACGCGCCATGAGCGACAGTCGCCCTTATTGCAGTCACCCTGCGAAAAGGGGTCAGACCCCTTGTTGCAGTCACCCTGCGAAAAGGGGTCAGACCCCTTGTTGCAGTCAGCCTGCGAAAAGGGGTCAGACCCCGGGGGTGGTGCCGGGTGGCTGCTAGAACCACAGCGATGGACGCGACCGACGTGATCGACCTCGCGCTGCCCGGAGCGCGGGTCCGGTTCACGACACGTGCGGGCGGGGTGTCGGACGGCCCGTATGCCTCGCTGAACCTCGGCCTGTGGACCGACGACGACCCCGATGCGGTCGCCGACAACCGCCGCCGCGCGGCCGGGGGTCTCCCGCTGGCCTTCGCGCGGCAGGTCCACGGGACGCGCGTGCTGTCCGTCGACGGCGCCACGGCGCCCGGCGCGGTCGAGGACGCCGACGGCCTCGCGACCGCCGAGCGGGACGTCGCGCTGCTCGTGCTGACGGCCGACTGCCTTCCGATCGCCCTGGCCGCGCCCGGCGCCGTGGCGATGGTCCACGCGGGCTGGCGCGGCCTGTCGGACGGCGCCCTCGAGGCGGGGGTGGCCGCGGTCCGCGCGCTCGGCGGCGCCGACGGCGGCCCGATCCACGCGGCGATCGGGCCCGGAGCGGGCGCCTGCTGCTACGAGGTCGGCGACGAGGTCGCCGCGCGGTTCCCGGGCTGGGCGCGCGGCCCCGGCTGTCGCATCGATCTCAAGGGTGTGGCCGCGGCGCGGCTGCGCGATGCGGGCGTCACGGGCGTCGTCGACGTCGACCGCTGCACGTTGTGCGAGCCCGGCACCTTCTTCAGCCACCGCGCCAGCGGCGGGCTCACGGGCCGCCAGGGAGGACTCGCGTGGCGCAGCTGATCGAGGGCCTGACGGTCGAGCGCGTGCGCTCCAACCTCGAACGGGTCAACGAGGAGATCGCCGCCGCCTGCGCCCGCGCCGGCCGCGACCCCGCAGGCGTGGAGCTCCTGGCCGCCGTGAAGTACGTGGCCGCCGACGAGCTGCCCGTGCTGGCCGACGCGGGCATCACGCTCGTCGGGGAGAACCGTGCCCAGGATCTCGAGCGCAAGGTCGCCGCGCCCGGCGGCGAGCGCCTCATCTGGGACTTCATCGGCCACCTGCAGAGCCGCAAGGTCCGCCACATCCTCCCGCACGTGCGGCTGATCCACTCGGTCGGCAGCGACTCCGTCGTCCGCGAGCTGGGGCGGCACGCGGGCGGGCGGGATCCCCTCACCCGCGTGCTGGTCGAGGTCAACATCGCCGGCGAGCAGGGCAAGAGCGGGATCGCGCCGGACGCGCTGGACGCGTTCATCGAGCGCTGCCGCGGGGAGGGCGGGGTGGACGTCGCCGGGCTGATGACCATGCCGCCGCGGGCCGATCAGCCCTCCGACAGCCGCCGCTGGTTCGCCGCGCTGGCCGACTTGGCGGCCGCCCGGGGATTGCCGGAGCTCTCGATGGGCACCACCCAGGACTTCACCGTGGCGGTGGAGGAAGGCGCGACGATCGTGCGTGTCGGCACGAACCTGTACCGGTGATTGCAGGATTTTCCCCTTCGAGCGCGTAGAATTGCAGGCGTGGCGTTGACCGACTTCTGGCATAAGGGCATGGTGTACTTCGGCTTGGCCGAGGAACGCGACGGCTACGCCGACGCGGAGGACGAGCCCTACGAGCCCGAGCCTCCGACGGAGGACCGGTATCGCGAGCGCCCCAACGTCCGCCGGCTGAGCTCGCGCCGGCGCCGCGACGAGTTCGACGACATCTTCGCCGACGACGAGCCGCCCACCCGGGCGAACGTGCGGCCGATCGGCGGCGGCGCCCCGGCCAAGCGCAACGGCGGCAGCGTCAAGCTGCATCTGGTCATCCCCAAGTCGTTCAACGACGCCCAGCAGGTCGCCGACAAGTTCAAGGACGACATCCCGGTCGTGCTGAACCTCCAGGGCACCGACACCGATCTGTCCAAGCGGCTGATCGACTTCGCCTCGGGCCTGACCTACGCGCTGGACGGCGGCATGCAGCGCGTCGCCGACCGCGTGTTCATGCTCACGCCGCGCAACGTCGAGATCTCGGCCGAAGAGCGCGCGCAGCTGATCGAGAAGGGCTTCTTCAACCAGTCGTAGTCCGCGTTGGCGCGGGCGGAAGGTACTGTGTCGCGCGTGCAGGTCGGTCTCATCGGTTCGGGAAACATGGCGCGTGGCCTCGCTCGAGGCTGGGGTCGCCCGGTGCTGTGCACCGACGTGCGTCCGGCCGCCGCCGAGGCGCTCGTCGCCGAGCTGGGCGGCGAGGTGGTCGGCTCCAATGCCGAGCTCGCGCAGCGCGCCGACGTCGTCGTGCTCTGCCACAAGCCGCCCCAGCTGAAGCAGGTCGCGGCCGAGGTCGCACCGCACGCCAAGGCGGTCGCCTCGATCCTCGGCGGCGTCGCATTGGCCGAGCTCAAGGCCGCCTACCCCGACCGCCCCGCCTACCGCTTCCTGCCGAGCACGCCCGTCGAGGTGCGCCAGGGCGTGGTCGTCCGCGCCGCCGACGGCCACCAGGACACGCGCCTGGACCACGACGTTCCGGCGCTGTTCGCCGAGCTCGGCCTGCTGGTCGAGGTCGAGGACGGCCTCGTCGACGCGGCGATGGGCCTGATGAGCTGCGCGCCGGCCTACGTGGCGCTGCTGGCCGAGGCCCAGGTCGACGCCGGCGTGCGCCACGGCGTGCCGCCCGACAAGGCCGCCCAGATGGTGGTCCAGACGTTCGCCGGGACCGCCGCGCTGCTGCGCGCCCGCGGCAACGACACCCTCGCGGTGCGCCGCGAGGTCACCTCGCCCGGCGGGTCCACGGCACGCGGGCTGGCGGCGCTGGAGCGCGCCGGCGTCCGCGCAGCGTTCCAGGATGCGATCGACGCCGTGCTGGGAGTGCGCTCATGATGCTCATCGAGGCCACGGCACGCGTCCAGGTCGCCAACTTCGTCTCGGCACTGATCTGGGTCTACACGATCCTGATCATCGCCTACATCTTCTCGTCCATGTACTTCAACGTGGGCGGGCGCCTGCCGTACTCGCGGTGGTCGCGGTCGATCCTCGACTTCCTGCGCGACGTGTGCGAGCCGTACGTGGGGTTCTTCCGGCGGTTCATCCCGCCGTTCGGCCCGCTGGACCTCAGCCCGATGGTCGCCATCATCGTGCTGGTGATCGTCGGCAACGTCGTCGTGCAGCTCATCCACGGTTGACCGGCGTGCGCGCACGGGCCTGGGCCCGCGCCGCGGCCGTGCTGGTCGTGGTCGTCGTCCTGGACCAGGCCACCAAGGCGCTGGTGCGGGGCGGCATCGACGTCGGCGAGGAGGACTCCGTCCTGCCCGGCGTCTCGCTGGTGCACGTCCACAACTCCGGCGTGGCGTTCGGCGCGTTCGCCGGCGGCGGGCTGATCGTCGTCGTGCTCGTGACCGTCGCGCTGGCGGCGCTGCTCTTCTACTTCGTCACCCACGTCGACAAGCCGCTGATCTGGCTGCCGACGGGAATGCTGCTGGGCGGATCGGTGGGCAACATCATCGACCGCGTCCGCGACGGCTGGGTCACCGACTTCGTCAAGCTTCCCGCATGGCCCGCCTTCAACGTGGCCGACGTGTCCATCACCTTCGGCGTGCTCGTGCTGCTGTGGGTCATCGAGCAGGACTCCGATGAGCGTCGAGCTGACCGTCGCCGAGGCTGAGGCGGGCCGGCGCTTGGACGCGCTGCTGGCCGAGCCGTTGGGCTCCCGCTCGCGCGCGGCGCGGCTGATCGACGAGGGCCTCGTGCTCGTCGACGGCGAGCGGCTGCCCAAGCGCCACAAGGTCGTCGCCGGCCAGCGGATCACCGTCGAGGACGTCGAGGAGCCCGTCGCGCCCGCCGACGTCGGCGCGACCGTCGACTTCGACGTGCCCTACGAGGACGAGCACCTGCTGGTCGTCGACAAGCCCGCCGGCCTGGTCGTGCACCCGGCGCGCGGCCACCAGACCGGCACGCTGGCGCAGGCGCTCGAGGGCCGCGCCGCGGGCGGCGACGAGGGCTGGCGCGCCGGCCTCGTCCACCGGCTCGACCGCGACACGTCCGGCCTGCTGGTCGTCGCCAAGTCCGACGCGGTCCACGAGACGCTCAAGGCGGCGCTGCAGCGCCGCGAGATCGTGCGCGAGTACCTGGCGCTGGTCGAGGGCCGGCCGCCCGCCAAGGCAGGGACCGTCGACGCGCCGATCGGCCGCGACCGCCGCGTGCGCACCCGCATGTCGACCGACACCGACGTCCCGCGCGAGGCCCGGACGCACTTCGAGATCCTGGAGGCGCTGCCCGGGACGACGCTGCTGCGCGTCAAGCTGGAGACCGGCCGTACGCACCAGATCCGCGTGCACCTGCAGGCGATCGGCCACCCGGTCGCCGGCGATCCCGAGTACGGCCGCGCGGGCCTGCTCGGCCTCCAGCGCCAGTTCCTGCACGCCGCGCGGCTGGCCTTCGCGCATCCCGTCACCGGCGAGCCGGTGGCGATCGAGAGCGCGCTGCCCGCCGACCTCGTCGCCGCGCTGGACCGCGCGCGCGGGCGCGGCTGACCCTCAGCGCCGCCGGGCCGTCCAGATCGTCGTGCGCAGCGGCGACTGCACCTTGGCGACGCCCGCACGGTCCATGATCGCGTCGACGTCCTCCAGCAGGGCGCGCCGCTCGGGCTCCGGCAGGGCGCTGACGTAGCTGATCGAGGCGACCGCGGCGACGACCCCGGCCCGGTCGGTCTCGTGCGTGTGGCGGACCTCGGCGTAGTGCATGGTGTCGAAGTCCGGAGAGGCGCTCACCGCGCCGCGGCCCTGGTCCTTGACGAACGCGGGGTGGTCGGGGCGCAGGGCATCCCTGAGCGCGCGGATCTCGGCCATCCACTCCGTCGTGCCCGTGCGCTCCTCCGCCGGCTGGTTCCACAGCAGCGCCAACCCGCCGTCGGGGCGGATCACCCGCGCCAGCTCCTGCACCGCGAGCTCGCCGTCGAACCAGTGGAAGGCGTCGGCGACCGCGACGGCATCGACGGAGGCGTCGGGCAGCGGGAGCTCCTCGGCGGTGCCCTCGAGCGCCGTGACGGCGGGCTGACGCTCCTGGAGGCGGGCCCGCAGGCCGGCCAGCGGCTCGATCGCCACGACGTCGAAGCCCGCGGAGGCCAGCGCGCGCGTGAACTTGCCGGTGCCGGCCCCGACGTCGGCGATCCGCGCGCCGGCGTCGAGCATCAGGCCCATGCGGATCGCGTCGATCGCCTCCGCGGGGTAGTCGGGTCGTCCGCGCTCGTAGTCGTCGGCGACCCCGGCGAACGCCTGGGCCAGCGGATGGAGCTCCATGCCGTGGACCCTACGCTCCGGCCCGTAGGGCGAGGTGCCAGACCTCCCCGGCGGGCAGCAGACCCTGGAAACGAGCGGGCCGCGGTGTCGTTCGGCGTCCTCTAGACTGGATGGTCCTAGTTCCCCCTACCCCGCCGGACATCCCGGCCGCGACCCTGCCCAGGCACCAGCCCGGGCCCCGCGACCGCCGACGGGCTTCTCATCTGTCACTCACATAAGGGAGCACCTCCATGGCCGCCACTGACGTTGGCATCCGTGAGCTGCTGGAGGCCGGAGTCCACTTCGGTCACCAGACGCGACGTTGGAACCCGAAGATGCGCCGCTTCATCTGGGGCGAGCGCGGCGGGATCTACATCATCGACCTGCTGCAGACCGAGCGCCTGCTGCGCAACGCGCAGGAGTTCGTCAACGACCTGTCCGCCCGCGGCGGCACGGTCCTGTTCGTCGGCACCAAGAAGCAGGCCCGCGACTCCGTCAAGGAAGTCGCCGAGGCGTGCGGCATGCCGCACATCAACCACCGCTGGCTCGGTGGCCTGCTGACGAACTTCCAGACGATCAACCAGCGCATCAAGCGCCTGCACGATCTCGAGCGCTACGAGGCCGACGGCCAGCTCGCGCTGCTGCCGACCCGCGAGCGCCTGTCGGCCGAGGCCGACCTCGCGAAGCTCCGCGCGAACCTGGGCGGCGTCAAGAACATGACGCGCACGCCCGACGCGATCTTCGTCGTCGACCTCAAGACCGAGCTCATCGGCGTCCGCGAGGCCCAGCGCCTCCGCATCCCGCTGATCGGCCTCGTCGACACCAACTGCGACCCCGACGGCGTCGACTTCGTCATCCCGGGCAACGACGACGCGATCCGCTCCTGCGACGTGATCACCCGCGCGCTGGGCAACGCGATCGCCGAGGGCGCCGGCCAGTGGCGCGCCGCCGAGGAGGCCCGGATCCAGCG
>DASYLT010000029.1:0-3185 GCA_036009425.1 Baekduia sp.
TGGACGCCATATAGGAGTCCAAAACGACACGGATCCCTAGAACACCAACAACTCCGAGACCCGTCGGCACTTAGGGGTCGCTATGCGACCCCCAGGCGCCATCCGTCGCCGTTCACGCCCGAACCACCCGCCCCCAGGCGCCCACGGAGGACACCAGGCGCCGGCGCCCCCAGGCACGCACTCGTCATTGCCGAGGAACCACGCACCGCCGCACCACAAGCGCCCACGCTGGGCGCCACGAACCCCGGCGCGCCTAGCGCCCGTAGCGCTGCTCGCCCAGCACCAGCTGCGCCGGCAGCGCGACGCGCGGCGGCGGCGACGGATCAGCCACCACCGAGACCGTCTCGGCGACGCTGCGCGTGACGGTGAGCGTGTCGCCGGCGTCGGTGGCGATGACGACGTCCTCGTCGCCGCTCTCGGCCAGCGTGCCCTGCAGGCCCGGGTCCATGCCCGCGGCCTTGAGGTAGTGCAGCAGGTCCTCGGCCTCGTTCTCGAAGCGGACGATCGTGACCTTGGCGCCCTCCTGCACGTCGGCCAGCGGCACGCTGGAGATCCGGCTGCCGACGTCGATCGGGTGGCCGTGCGGGCACGTGCGGACGTCGCCGATCGCGGCGAGCATGCGCTCTTCGAGCACGGGCGACATCGCGTGCTCCAGGCGCTCGGCCTCCTCGTGGACCTCGTCCCAGGGGATCCCGAGGACGTCGGTGAGGAACCGCTCGATGAGCCGGTGGCGGCGGACGATCGCCTCGGCGTGCTCGCGGCCGGAGTCGGTGAACGCGATGACCTTGTCGGCGCCGCGCGTGATGTAGCCGTCGCGCTCGAGGCGTCCGACCATCTCGTGGACGGTCGGCGGCGAGAGCTGCATGGCGCGCGCGATGTTCGCGCCGGTCATGGGGAGGCCTGCCTCGAAGAGCCAGAAGAGGGTCTCGAGGTACTCCTGCTCGGCGACGGTCGCGTTGTCGGACATCGGGTCCATCGTACTGGCCGTCAGGCCCCCGGCTTGTGGCGCCGCGGTGGCTTGGTCTTCAGCTCCTCGGCCATCGCCGCCATGCGCTCCTCCGCCAGCGCCATGAACTCGCGGGCGGCCGGCGAGAGGCGCGCGCCGCGGCGGTTGATGAAGCCGAACGTGTCGTACACCGGATCGGCGAACGGCACCCAGCCCAGGCGCTTGGGCACCCGCCGCCCGAGCGAGAGCAGGACGCCGCGCGCGACCAGCGTGTCGCCGAACCCGCGGGCCGCGAGGTCGATCGCCGTCTCGAGGTCCTCGACGTCGATCTGCGGCTCGATCGTCACGCCCGCGCGCTGGGCCAGCTCGAACAGCTGGCGGCGGGTCGGGTCCTCCAACCCGAAGCTCGTGTCGGTGAGGATGAGCGGCGCCGCCGCGAGCTGCCCGATCGTCACCGGCTTCTTCAGGCGCGCGGGGTCGGCGCTGGCGTAGACGATCTCGTCCTGCATGATCGGCCGGACGTCGAGGCCGCTGTCGTCGATCGGCAGCGCGACGAGGCCGGCCTCGAGGTCGCCCTCGCGGACCGCGGTCGCCACCTCGGAGGAGTTCTGACCGACCAGCCGCACGCGGACCTTCGGATGGCGGCGGCGGAAGGCGGCGACGATCTGGGTGCCCGGGTACCAGCGCGCGCTCCCGAAGGTGCCGAAGGTGGCGATGCCGCCCTGCAGCTCGCGCTGCTGCACGACCGCCTCGCGCGCCTCGGCCACGGCGGCCAGCGCGGCCTCGGCATGCGGCCGCAGGGCCAGCGCCGCCTCGGTCGGCTTGATGCCCCGCCCGACGCGCGCGAAGAGCGGCACGCCGAGCTCGGCCTCCAGCCGCCGGACCTGCTCGCTCAGCGAGGGCTGGGCCAGGTGCAGCCGCTCGGCGGCGGCGGAGAACGAACCCTCGTGAAGGGCCGTCAGGAAGTACTCGAGCTGCTGCAGCGTCATGCTTGTGTCCTCAAGGGGAAACCTATCGATGCCGGAGGCAATCAAGGCTAGAGGAAGGGGAACGTATGTCCGATACTGATGGACATGATCTCTCTGTTTGCCGTCCTCGGAGTCTTCGGCGCCAACGCCGCGCTCTCGTCCCGCTTCGGTGCTGACTCGCGCCGCTCGGACGACCGTCGCAACTGGTAGTCGAACCCCCTCCGCAGGTAACCCTCTCCCCCGACGTGTCCCCGTCGCCGCACCATCGCCGTGGAGTCGCCTTGTGCGTCGCCTCGGCCTGCGGCTTCGGGGCCATGGCGATCTTCGCCAAGGAGGCCTACGCGGCCGGCGTGAACGTCGTCACGCTCCTGAGCCTCCGGTTCCTCCTGGCCGCCGTCCTCTTCTGGGCCATCGTGGCCGTCCGCGGTGCCCGCCTCCCCTCCAAGCGCGTGGTGTTGACCGGGCTCGCACTCGGCGCCGCCGGCTACGCCGCGCAGGCCGGGCTCTACTTCGGGGCGCTGACGCGCATCGACGCGTCCCTGACTTCGCTGTTGTTGTACACCTATCCGGTGCTCGTCTTCCTCGGCGCGCTGGCGCTCGGCCGCGAGCAGGCGAGCCGGGCACGCCTCGGCGCCCTCGGCCTCGCCACCGCCGGCACCGCCCTCGTGCTGCTCGGCGGCAGCGTCGGCGTCATCGACGGCCTGGGCGTCGCGATGGCCCTCGGGGCGGCCGTGGTCTATGCGACCTACATCTTGATCACCGACCGCATCATCGGGAAGGTGGACCCCTTCCTGCTGGCCGCGCTGGTGACGACCGGCGCCACGTTGTCGTTGTTCGCCGTCGGACTCGGCAGCGACTCGCTCGACCTCACGTTCCCGACCGCCGGCTGGGGTTGGATCGCCGCGCTGTCGTGTGGCTCGACGGTCATGGGCGTCAGCGCCTTCTTCCTGGGCCTGCGCGACGTCGGGCCCGCGACCGCGTCGATCGTCTCGACCGCCGAGCCGGTCGTCACGGTCGGCCTGGCCACGGCCATCTACGGCGAGGCCCTCGGCAGCACCCAGCTGGCGGGCGGCGCCCTCGTGCTCGTCGCCGTGGTCCTGCTCCAGCGGCGCGGGACGGGTACGGTCAGCAGCCATGAGCCTGCCGATCGAGCCCCCGCTCCTGCCCCAGCTCGCGCGCTCGCGCACGAGCCTGCCTGAGGGCGACGACTGGGCCTACGAGCCCAAGTGGGACGGCTTCCGCGCCATCGCGTTCGTCGACGGCGACGACGT
>DASYLT010000030.1:0-6331 GCA_036009425.1 Baekduia sp.
ATCGCGCTGCTGTCGGACCGTCCCGACGTGCACGCGAGCGGCAGCGTCGGCGACGTCTACGCCGAGGCGACCGCCGACGCGGGCGCCGGCTACTACCTGGAGACGCTCGGCGGCGCGCTTTTGCTGGCCTCCGGCGGCGCGCTGCTGGTGCTGGGAGGGCCGCGGCTCGAGGACGACCCGCTCGTGCGCCGGTCCGGGTGAGCGTTCCCTCGATATGGAGGCGAGAGGTGACCCGGACCGGCGCGCGCGGTCTCGCGCCCTACCGCGCCACCCCGCCGGCGGTTAACGACGACGGCCGCCCAGAAGGCGGCCGTCGAGAAGGCTGCGTCCGGCGCGCGGGGCGCGCCGGGGTGCTACCAGCGGTAGTGCGCGAAGGCCTTGTTGGCCTGCGCCATGCGGTAGATGTCGTCCTTGCGCTTGAACGCGCCGCCCTGCTGGTTGATCGCGTCCATCAGCTCGTTGGCGAGGCGCTGGGCCATCGTCTTCTCGCGACGCTGGCGGGCGAACTCGACGAGCCAGCGCACGGCCAGCGTGCGGGCGCGGCGGGGCTGGACCTCGACGGGCACCTGGTAGGTCGCACCGCCGACGCGGCGGGAGCGGACCTCGAGGGCCGGCGTCAGGACCTTCAGCGCGGCCTCGAGCTGCTCGACGGAGTCCTTGCCGGTCTTCTCGCCGATGATGGCGAGCGCGTCGTAGACGATCCGCTCGGCCGTGCTCTTCTTGCCGTCGAGCATGACCTTGTTGATCACCTGGGTGACCAGGCGCGAGCGGTGAACGGGATCCGGCTCGATCGGCCGGATGGTTGCTGCGGAGCGGCGGGGCATTCGGTCTCTACTTCTTCTTCACGCCGTACATGGAACGGCTCTTCTTGCGGCCGGTGACGCCGGAGGCATCCAGCGTGCCACGCACGACCTTGTAGCGCACGCCCGGGAGATCCTTGACGCGGCCGCCACGCACGAGCACGACGGAGTGCTCCTGCAGGTTGTGGCCCTCACCGGGGATGTAGGACGTGACCTCGACCGAGCCGGTGATCCGCACGCGAGCGACCTTGCGCAGCGCCGAGTTCGGCTTCTTGGGCGTGGTCGTGTAGACACGGGTGCAGACGCCGCGACGCTGCGGAGCAGCCATCTTCTTCTTGTTGCCCTTGCCGGACTTCAGACCGGGGGTGGACATCTTGCGCGGCTTGGGCTTGCGACCCTTGCGGACGAGTTGGCTCGTGGTGGGCATGCGGCGCGGGATGGTAGCAAGGGTTCGGGCCTTGTCCGGTCCCGACCCCGTCGAGCCCCGCGCACGGTTACCCGCGCGTAGGGACATCGACCGGGTTCGATCCCGGCGGGTCAGGCCGCCGTGGCGACCTTCTGGAGGGCGACGGCCGGGTCAGTCGCCGGGCGGCCCTGGTCGGCCGCTACGGGCGCGTAGGTCAGCTCACCGGCCGCGACGTTGAGGCCGGCCATGAAGCCGGGATCGGCCGCCAGCGCCTGCTGCACGCCCTCGTCGGCGAGCTTGAGGACGTAGGGCATCGTGGCGTTGGTCAGCGCGAACGTCGAGGTGATCGGCACCGCGCCGGGCATGTTGGCCACGCAGTAGTGCGTGACGCCGTCGACCTCGTAGGTCGGGTTCGTGTGGGTCGTCGGGCGCGAGGTCTCGAAGCAGCCGCCCTGGTCGATCGAGACGTCGACGAGCACCGCGTGCCGCTTCATCAAACCCAGCTGTGCGCGCGTGATCACGTGCGGCGCCTTGGCGCCGTGCACCAGCACCGCACCGATGACCAGGTCGACCTCGGGCAGCATCCGCTCGATGCTCAGCGTGGTGGAGAACACCGTCGAGCAGCGGTTGTTGAGCAGGAAGTCCAGCTCGCGCAGGCGATCGATCGAACGGTCGTAGATGTAGGTCTCGGCGCCCATGCCGATCGCGATCTCCGCCGCGGTCAGGCCGACCACGCCACCGCCGATGACCATCACCTTGCCCGCCGCCACGCCGGGCACGCCGCCCAGCAGCAGCCCGCGGCCGCCCAGGGGCTTCTCCAGCATGAACGCACCGGCCTGCGTGGCGATCTTGCCCGCGACCTCGCTCATCGGCGCCAGCAGCGGCAGCCGGCCCTTGGCATCGGTGACCGTCTCGTAGGCGATGCAGGTCGCCCCGGACTCCATGAGCGCGGTGGTCAGCTCGGCGTCGGGCGCCAGGTGCAGGTAGGTGAACAGGATGTGGCGCGGCTCCAGCATCGCCACCTCCGACGGCTGGGGCTCCTTGACCTTGACGATCATGTCGCTGCCGGCGAACACCGCCGCGGCATCGGGCACGATCGTCGCGCCCTGCTCGGCGTACTCGACGTCGGGGATGGCGGAGCCGTCACCGGCGCCCTGCTGGATGAGCACCTCGTGCCCACGGTCGGCGAGCTCGCGCACGCCGGCGGGGGTGATGGCGACGCGGTACTCGTCGGTCTTGATCTCGGTGGGGACGCCGACCTTCATGGCCTTCTCTGCACCTCTCGTGGCGGGACGGAATTCACTGGACGAGCTCGCGGCCGCGAAGGGCCAGCCAGAACTCGATGCGGTCGCGGGCGCTGGCGAGGTCTCGCCCCGTCAGCTCCTCGATCTTGCGGATGCGGTAGCGCAGCGTGTGGCGATGGCAGTAGAGCCGCCGGGCGGCGGCCTCCCATTGCCCGTTGCACTCGATGAAGGCCTCCAGCGAGCGCATGAGCTCGCCGCCGTAGTGGCCTTCGCCGGTCTCGATGGGACCCAGCAGCGACTCGCAGAAGAGCCGCAGTGCATCGGAGTCCTGCAGCGAGAGCAGCAGCTGGAAGGAGCCGAGGTCGCGGTAGGTGGCGACCGTCGGCTTGGCGCTCCCGGCGGACGCCCCGTTGCCGTTGGCCTCCGCGGCGCCGACCGGGCGCCCGAGCGTCTGGGCCTCCAGCGCGCAGCGGGCCTCGTGGTAGGCGCGCCGCGCGTCGCCGGCCGCGACCGCGCGGCCGGCGCCCGCCGCGGGGGCGCTGCCGAGCTTGGCGACGACGCGATCGAGCACCCGCTGGGACAGCTCGAAGAGCTCCTCGTCGAGGAAGCCGGGCAGCAGCGCGCAGACGTGGCTGCCGGCGGTGGCGACCAGGCCGCTGACGGCCTCGTCGCGCAGCGCCGCGGCGAGCGCCGCCTCGCAGGCGTCCACGCCGCCGCCCTTGCCGGCGGTGCGCGCGGGCGGGGAGAGCACGAGCGCGGTGACGCGCCCGCCGAGGCCGAAGGGCTCCAGGCGCCGGGCGAGGTCTCCCCCGGCCACGGTGCCGCCGACCAGCTCGCTGAGCACGTCGCCGGCCAGACGGCGCTCGGTCGAGGCCGCGACGTGGCGGCGCAGCAGCTCCAGCGCGACGACCGTGACGGCCTGGTGCAGCACGACGCGGTCGAACTCCGAGAGGCCGCCGGAGTCCTTGACGGCGACCAGCCACGCCTGCGGCAGGCCCGTGGTCTCGGCGCCCGCGACGGGCAGCGCCAGCGCGCGCGGCGCCAGCTCGGGGTGCGAGGGGACGAATCCGCGCGCCTCGGTGCGCCGGGCGCGCTCGCGCAGCTCGGCGCCGACGGCAGCCAGCGCGCCGTCGGGCAGCTCGCGGCGGAAGGCGTGCAGCGCCTGCGGCTCGCCGCGGCCGTCGAAGACGACCGCCGTGCCGCCGATGAGCGTGGCGAGCGCCGAGGCGATCGCGTCGAGGCCGCGCTCCGAGAGCACGATCCGCTGCAGGCGCTCCTGGACGGCGATCGATCGCTGCAGCAGCGCGTACTGCTCGTTGACCAGCCGCCCGAACGCCTTCTCGGTCACGGCGATGAACGGCGTGTCGTACGGGATCTCGACGATCGGGAAGTCCCGCTCGGCCGCCGCCTCGATCAGCGCCTCGGGAACCGACTGATGCGCGAAGCCGGTGCCGAAGCCCAGACCCGCCAGGCCGTGGTCGGCCAGGCGCGCGATGTACGCACGCTGGGCCTCCGGCGTCTCGATCGCCAGGCCCGTCGTCAGCAGCAGCTCGCCGCCCGACAGCCAGGGCGTGGGATCGGCCAGCTCGGAGATGTGCACCCAGCGCACCGGGGCATCGAGGTTCGCTTCGCCGGCGAGGACGCTGACCTCGAGATCCCGCAGCAGCTCGCGCACGGTCAGCACTGGCGGACGGCCATCCTTCGCGACGCCTCTTCCAGGACCGGGCGCAGGACGCTCTCGATCTCGGCGAACTGCTCCGGGCCGGCGATCAGGGGGGGCGAGAGCTGGATGACCGGATCGCCGCGGTCGTCGGCGCGGCAGATCAGCCCGCGCTCGAACAGCTCGGCGGAGAGGTAGCCGCGCAGGAGCGTCTCTGACTCCTCGTGGGAGAAGGACTCCTTGGTCGCCTGGTCCTTGACCAGCTCGATCGCCTGGAAGAAGCCCGCGCCGCGGACGTCGCCGACGATCGGGATGTCGCGCAGCGAGTCGAGCATCCCGCGGAACGCGGGCTCCTGCGCGCGCACGTGGTCGAGCAGGTTCTCGCGTTCGAAGACCTGGATGTTGGCCAGCGCGACGGCGGCCGACACCGGGTGGCCGCCGAAGGTGATGCCGTGGGCGAACGACGTCGTCCCGTGCGAGAAGGGCTCGAAGATGCGGTCCGAGGCGATCACGGCGCCCATCGGCGAGTAGGCCGAGGTGATCCCCTTGGCCGTCGTGATGATGTCGGGCTGGTAGTCGAAGCGCTGGGCGCCGAACCACTCGCCGAGGCGGCCCCAGGAGCAGATGACCTCGTCGGAGATGAAGACGACGTCGTAGAAGTCGGCGATCTCGCGGACGCGCTGGAAGTAGCCCTCGGGCGGCACGAAGCAGCCGCCGGCGTTCTGGACCGGCTCCAGGATGATGGCCGAGACCGTGCTCGGGTCCTCGAACTCGATGCGGTGCGCGATGGCCTCGACCAGCTCGTCGGTCGTGTGGCCCTCGGGCAGCCGGTAGGTGTTGGTGTTGGGCACGTGGCAGCCGCCCGCCGGGAGCGGCTCGAACGGCGCGCGGAGGTTGGCGATGCCCGTCGCCATCAGGCAGCCCATGGTCGTGCCGTGATAGGCGGTCTCGCGCGCGATGACCTTGTACTTGGTCCCGTTGCCGCGGAGCTTGTGGTACTGGCGGGCCAGCTTCAGCGCCGACTCGACCGCCTCGCTGCCGCCGCTGGTGAAGAAGACGCGGTTGAGGTCGCCGGGGGCCAGCTCGGCGACCTTGGTCGCCAGCTCGATCGCCCGCGGGTGCGCGTAGGACCAGTTCGTGAAGAAGCCGAGCTCCTTGGCCTGATCGGCGCCGGCCTGCGCCACCTCGGCGCGCCCGTGGCCGATGTTCGTGCAGAAGAGCGAGCTCAGGCCGTCGAGGAACCGCTTGCCGTGCTGGTCCCAGACGTAGCAGCCGTCGCCGCGGACGATGATCGGCACCTCGGCGCCGTCCTCGTAGGAGCCCATGCGGCTGAAGTGCATCCACAGATGACGCTTGGCGAGCTCCTGGAGCTCGGCATTGCTCGTCTCGGCCGTCAACGCCATCGAAACCCGCCACTCCCCTTGTCGGTTGTCCGATCCGTCCGGACGGTGGTCACACTGGACAACGGTATCCGGATGCGGAGCATCTCGCCTGTCAGCAGGCCGCGGTGGCCCAACGTCGAAGAGGATTTGTGCCTCATCGTCGAATCGCCTAGCTGGGAGGGTGGCCTCAGTTGGCCAATGTGCACGACATCCGGCTGGTGGACCTCGCCAAGCGCTACGGCGACGTGCACGCCGTCGCCGGCGTGACGCTCGACGTCGACCACGGCGAGTTCTTCACGCTCCTCGGTCCTTCGGGTTCGGGCAAGACCACGACGCTGCGGCTCATCGCCGGCTTCGAGCTCCCCGACGCCGGGCGCGTCGAGCTCGGCGGCCAGGACGTCAGCCGCGTGCCCGCGTACGCCCGTGACGTCAACACGGTCTTCCAGGACTATGCGCTCTTTCCCCACATGACCGTGGCCGACAACGTCGCCTACGGCCTGCGCATCAAGGGCGTCGGCAGGGCGCAGCGGCGCACCCGCGCCGGCGAGGCGCTGGAGATGGTGCGCCTGCCCGGCGTCGGCGCCCGCAAGCCGGCCCAGCTCTCCGGCGGCCAGCGCCAGCGGGTGGCGCTGGCCCGGGCGATCGTCAACCGGCCGCGCGTGCTGCTGCTCGACGAGCCGCTGGGCGCGCTCGACGCGCAGCTGCGCCTCGGGATGCAGGTCGAGCTCAAGCGCATCCAGAGCGAGGTCGGCATCACGTTCGTCTACGTCACCCACGACCAGGAGGAGGCGCTGACGATGAGCGACCGCCTGGCCGTCTTCGACGCGGGCCGGATCGTC
>DASYLT010000031.1:0-15861 GCA_036009425.1 Baekduia sp.
GGTGGAGATCGCGATGCCATCGGGGTCGCCGTAGCCGCGGTGGAAGCCGGCGCGCTCGATCAGCCAGGCGGCCGAGGTCTTGGTCCGGCCGTCGGGCTCGGGCCAGGCGGGCGGCGGCGGAGCGTCCGGACCGAGGTGCGCGGCGACGCGCTCGTGCAGCGCGGCCAGCTCGGGGGCGGTGAGGATCGGGTTGGTGAAGAACGAGCCGGCGCTGGCGGTGTCGGGGTCGCCGGGGTCCAGGACCATGCCCTTGCCCCGGCGCAGGGCCAGCACCGCCTCCCGCACGTCGGCCAGCGGCGCGGTGTCGCCGATCGCGACGCCCAGCGCCCGGGCCAGCTCGGCGTAGCGGATCGGCTGCGAGACGCCGCCGGCGCGCAGCGCGAAGCTGACGCGCAGCACGACCCAGCGTCCCGGCTCGCGCTTGAACGCGCTGGAGCGATAGGCGAAGCCGCAGTCAGCGGGCGCCAGGTCCTCGACCTCGCCCGTGGCGCGGTCCAGGGCGCGGACCGACACGATCGTCTCGCTGACGTCCTGGCCGTAGGCGCCGACGTTCTGGATCGGCGTGGCACCGACCGAGCCGGGAATGCCCGCCAGGCACTCGACCCCGGCCAGGCCGTCGACGACCGTCTGGGAGACGAGCTCGTCCCACGACTCGCCGGCGGCGACGTGCAGCACGTCGCCCTCGCGCACGATCCCGCGCGTGGCGACGTGCACGACGGTGCCGGCGAAGCCTGCGTCGGCGACGACGACGTTGGAGCCGCCGGCGAGGATCAGCAGCGGCGCGCCGGAGGCCGTGCGCTCGCCGACGGCGGCGCGCAGCTCCTCGTCGCTACGCGCCTCGATCAACTCGGCGGCGGGGCCGCCGAGGCGCAGCGTGGTGTAACCGGACAGGTCCACGATCTAGGAGCCTATGTGGTGGGCCGATACCCTCGAAGACCGTGCCGCAGGTCTTCGACATCGAACAGTCGCTGCTTCTCCTGGAGCTCCAGCCGCCCTTCGAGAAGCGCGACGTCCAGCTCGCGCGCCGCAAGCAGGCCAAGGTGTGGCACCCGGACCTGGCCCCGCCCGGCAAGCAGCTCGAGCACGAGCGCCACCTCAAGGCCATCAACGAGGCCGCCGACCAGCTCGAGAGCCTCGCCGAGGGCGCGCGCGGCGGGCGCGTCTCGCGCAACGCCGTCAAGGTCAGCGCCGCCGCGGCCCGCGCTGCGCGCGCCGAGGCAGGACGCCGCAACTACGAGGAGGAGCAGGCGCGCCGGGCGCACGCCGAGGAGACGCAGAAGCACGACCCGTTCGGCTCGCGCGTCCCCGACCACTCGGTCGTCCATCGCTACGCGCGCTGCCTCTCGTACCCGGAGTGGGGCGTCGGCGAGGTCGCCGGCATCTACTTCACCGGCGGCGGCGACGACATCCAGCAGTGGGCGCGCGTGCGCTTCAACCCCGGCGTGCGCACCGTCCCGGCCGGGTCGCTGCAGTTCGTCGACTTCTCCAAGCCCGATCCGGGTCACGAGCGCGTGCAGCGCTTCATGACCGCCGCGCAGCACGCGATGGTCGAGGGCGACTACCCGCTGGCGGCCAAGCGCCTGATCTACGCCCGCGACGCCGAGCCGAGCAACGTGTCGGTGCTGCGGCTGCTGACCCTGGCCTTCTGGCAGGCGGGCGACCTGACGGCCGCCGGCCGCGCCGTCCGCGACTGGATCCGCGCCGACCCCACGCGCCCCGCCGCGCAGCGCTACGCCTCGCGCATCTACGAGGACATGCGCGCCTACGACCTGGCGGCCGAGGCCGCGCTGCGCTCCGCCCGGCTGGGTCCGGCCGACGCCGGCGCCTGGGAGCGCGTCGGCCGCCTGCGCCTGCGGCTGTTCGATCGCGAGGGCGCGCTCGACGCGCTCCAGCAGGCCCGCCGGCTGGGCCCGAGCGTCGAGGGGCTGCTCGATCTGGCGCTGGCCCACCACCTGGGTGGCGACCTCGGCGGCGAGGTGACCGCCACCGAGCAGGCGACGCTGCTCGACGCCCAGCATCCGGCAGCGTGGTCGCGGTACGCCCATGCGCTGGCGCGGACCGATCGCGTCAGCGACGCGATCGCCGCCTCCGAGCGGGCGCTGCGCCTCGCGCCCGACGACGAAGAGGTCCGCGAGCTGCTCGCGCGCCTCCACGCCGCCCAGCCGCGGGTCCTGCCGGCCGCATCATGATCCACGACCGGAGGGCGAACGAGTCCGTCGTCATGCGGTCCGCCGCGTGACGCGCCTGGTGGCCTGGCTCGCCGGCGCCGGTCAGGGCCGCGACGCGCGCGGCGTGGTCTCCGGCGGCAACGGACGCGGCGCGCTCGGCGCGCTGCCCGACGGCGTCGTGCTCGTCGACGAGCCGTCGCCCGAGGTGCGGTTCGCGGTCCCGGCGTGGGGCGTGGACTTCGACCCCGCGGCGCTGCCGGCCCTGGAGGTCGTGCAGGTGCGCTCGGCGGGCGTCGACTGGATCGTGGACCGGATCCCGGCCGGGGTCACGCTCTGCGGCGCGCGCGGGACGCGCGACGCGGCGATGGCCGAGTGGGTCGTCGCCGCGCTGCTGGCCGACCTCAAGCGCGTGCGGCCGTTCGCCGAGGCGCAGGCGGCGCGGCGCTGGGAGCGGCTCGACATCTTCGACCTGCGCGAGCTGAAGGTGCTGCTGCTCGGCCACGGCTCGATCGGGCGGGAGACGCAGCGGCTGCTGCAGCCGTTCGGATGCGAGGTCCGCGGCGTCGCGCGCCGGGCCCGCGACGGGGCGGCCGGCATGGACGCCCTCGGCGAGCTGCTGCCCTGGGCCGACGCCGTCGTCAACCTGCTGCCGCTGACCGGCGCGACGCGCGGGATGGTCGACGCGCCGATGTTGGCGGCGATGCACGACGGCGCCCTGTACGTCAACGCCGGACGCGGCCCGACGACCGACACGTACGCCTTGCTCGCCGAGCTGCGGGCGGGGCGGCTGCGGGCGGTCCTCGACGTCGTCGATCCCGAGCCGTTGCCGCCCGACCACCCGCTGTGGCAGGCTCCCGGCGTGCTCATCAGCCCGCACGTCGCCGGCGACACGCCGGGCAGCGATCGCGCCGCCTGGGCGCTGGTCGGCGAGCAGCTCGGGCGCTTCGCCCGCGGCGAGCGGCTGGCCAACGTCGTTACCGAGGGGTACTAGCACGTGACCGGCGCCGAGCTGCTCGTCGCCGGGCTGCAGCGCGCCGGCGTGCGGGTCGTCTTCGGGCTGCCGGGCGTGCACAACCTCCCCGCCTGGGAGGCGCTGCGGCGCTCGCCGATCCGGCTGGTCGGCGTGCGCCACGAGCAGGCGGCGGTCTACGCGGCCGACGGCTACGCGCGCGCCACCGGGGAGGTCGGCGTCGCGCTGGTGACGACCGGCCCGGGCGCCGCCAACACCCTGGGCGCCACCGGCGAGGCGTGGGCCTCGCGCTCGCCGGTCGTGGTGATCGCCACCGACATCCCGACGTCGCTCAAGCGCCGCGGCGTCGTCGGTGGCGCGCTGCACGAGGCCTCCGATCAGCGCGCCCTGTTCGCCCCGGTCACGAAGGCGACGCACAGGTTCACCGACCCCGGTGAGATCGAGTCCGCGGTCGCCGAGGCGCTGGAGGCCCCGCGGCGCCCGGTCTTCGTGGAGATCCCGACCGACCGCCTCTCTGGGGAGATCGCGCACTGGGACGTCATCGAGTTCGCCCCCGACGTCGTCGTGGACCCGCCGGACGTCAGCGGCGCGCTGGAGGTCCTGGCCGAGTCCTGGAAGCCGGTCGTCTGGGCCGGCGGCGGCGCGCTGGACGCGGGCGCCGAGGTGGTCGCGCTCGCCGAGCGGCTCGGCGCGCCGATCTTCACCACCTACTCCTCGCGCGGCCTGGTGGGCGACCATCCGCTGGCCATCGGGCTGCCGCCGCACCTCGAGGCGGCGGGGGAGATCTGGGACGAGGCCGACGTCGTGATCGCGGTGGGCACCGACCTCGACGGCATGTCCACCATGAACTGGCGGCTGCCGCGCCCGCACCGGCTGATCGCGATCAACGTCGACAGTGCCGACGCGCGCAAGAACTACCTGCCCGACGTGCTCGTGGAGGCCGATGCCGCGGTGGCGCTGCGCGCGCTGGCCGCGGCGCTGCCGCCCGGGCCCAAGTCCTGGGTGGACCTCGACGCGATCCGTGCCGCGGAGCTCGGACGCCTGCGCGACGAGCATCCCGAGGAGCTCGCGTTCCTCGACGCGTTCGCGCAGGCCGTGCCGGCGGGGACCCACGTCGTCGCCGACATGTGCATCCCCGGCTACTGGCTGGCGGCGCTGTACGGGCCGAGCGGGCCGCGGCGCTTCCAGTACCCGATGGGGTGGGGGACGCTGGGCTACGCGTTCCCCGCGGCGCTCGGCGCGGCCGCGGCCGGCCCGACGGTCTCGGTCTCGGGTGACGGCGGCTTCCTCTTCGCCTGCGGCGAGCTGGCCACCGCCAAGCAGGAGCGCCTGCCGCTCACCGCAGTGGTCGTCGACGACGGCGGCTACGGGATGCTGCGCTACGACCAGCGCCACAGCGGCGTGCCGACCTACGGCGTCGACCTCGTCACCCCGGACTTCGTGCTGCTTGCCCAGTCGTTCGGGATTCGCGCCCAGGCGGTCGACGGCCTGGGCGACGCGTTCGCGATCGCGCTGGCCGCGCAGCTCGCCGACCCCGAGCCGACGCTGCTGGTCGCGCACGCGGCGCTCACGCCACCGCCGACCACCTCGCCGCGCTGGCGGCTGCAGGGCCCGCCCGTCTGGGCCGACCCGCTGGCCGGATTGAGCTAGAAGGCCTCGAGCGCCGCGCGCTCGCGCGGCGAGATGCGGGCCATCAGCGTGCGTGCGGCGGCGATGACGAGGCCGCGGTCGTAGACCGTGGCGAAGGCGAAGCGGCGGTCGCGGTCGGGGCCGCTGTCGCCGAGGTCG
Organism: Baekduia sp.; assembly: GCA_036009425.1. Classification (GTDB taxonomy): domain Bacteria; phylum Actinomycetota; class Thermoleophilia; order Solirubrobacterales; family Solirubrobacteraceae; genus Baekduia. Next base: position 4,927 of record DASYLT010000031.1, read on the forward strand.
CGGCCGACGAGCGCGCCGGCGAAGTGCGGACCGAGGACGACGACGCTCCACTCGCCGGCCAGCGCGTCGTCGGGGTCGAGCGCTGCGCCGCGGACGCCGTGGATCGGCTCGGCGCCGAGCCCGACGCCGAACGCGGCGACGAGGCTCGAGTGGCGCGCGAGCTTCTCGTAGCGGCGAACCGTCGCGGGCGTGAAGTGGCGGGCCTCCTGGAAGGCCGAGAGGATGACGGCGCCCTCGCCGATGCGCAGCGCGCGCTGCTCGAGGTGGTGGCTCATCGGCAGCAGCAGCCGCTTGGACGCCTCGCCGATCGAGCGCTCGGCGGCGACGACTTCGAAGGGCGTGGACCCCTGCCGCTCGGGACTGCTCACCGCGAAGCAGCGCAGGCGCATGGTGGCCTTCGCGAGTTTCAGGGGCGCGGGCCGGCCGAACCGCCAGCCCTGGCCGAGCGTCGCGCCCAGCGTCCGGGCGATCGCGACGTGCTCCTCGGTCTCGATGCCCTCGGCGAGGATCGTCGCCCCCGTCCGCTCGTGCTCGGCGGCCACGGCGCTGACGATCGCGGCCTGGTCGGTCGACGGGCGGTCCTGGACGAGGCGCAGGTCGAGCTTGATCACGTCGGGCTCGACGAGCGGCAGCAGCGCGAGCGAGCGGACGTCGGCGCCGAGATCGTCGAGGGCGATCCCGCGGCCGGCGCCGCGGTGCTCGGCGATCATGTGCCACAGCTCGGCCGGGCGGTCGGTCAGCGCGCGCTCGGTCAGCTCCAGCACGAGCGCGAGCTCGTCCTGGGCACGGGCCCACAGCGCGGCGTGCTCGGGCGGGCACGGCGCGTCGATCGCGGTCGGCTCGCAGTTGAGGAACAGCGAGGCGGTGCGGCCGAGGCCGGCGTTGAGCGCGCTGCTGACGGCGGCGATGCGGCAGGCCCAGTCCAGCTCGGCGGTGCGCCCGGCGGCGGCCGCGGCAGCGAAGAGGCGGTCGGGGCGCTGCAGGGGCGAGCCCTCGGGCCCGCGCGCCAGCGCCTCGTACGCGAGCGTCTCGCCCGAGGCCAGGTCGACGATCGGCTGGAAGACGGCGGTCAGCGTCCCGTCGGTGAGCACGGCGTCGAGCGCGCCGACGTAGGCGGCGGGGTCGAAGGCGTCGTCGGCGACCAGCAGCGCGTCGCCGGTGGCGGGGCGATGCACGCGCACGCCGTCCTTGCCGGCGGACTTCGCCTTCTCCAGCGCGAGGTCGGCGAACTGCAGCAGGTCGGCGGCGGTGGTCGTGCCGTGCGTGAACAGGCCGACGCCGATGCTGGCGCGGACCTCGAGGCGCAGGTCGCCGACCACGTGCGGCGCGGAGCGCATCGCCTCCATGATCCGGGCGGCCAGCTCGCGGGCGACCCGCTCGGCCTCGCCGGCCGGGAGGTCCTTGAGCAGCAGCGTGAACTCATCGCCGCCCTGGCGGGCGAGCAGGTCCTGGGGGCGCACGACCGAGCGCAGCCGGTCGGCGGCGACGCGCAGCAGCGCATCGGCGGCCTGGTGGCCCCAGCGCTCGTTGACGCGCTTGAAGTCGTCGAGGTCGATCTGCAGGAGCGCGAGCTCGGTCTCCTGCACGCGGGCGCGGTGCATGGCGGAGCGGAGCTCGTCGTGCAGGGCGGAGCGGTTGGCCAGGCCCGTGAGCGCGTCGTAGTAGGCCAGCTCGTGCAGCCGGGCGTGGACGCGCATGCGATCGGTCACGTCGCGCGACGTGCCGAGCCAGCGGATCAGCGTGCCGGACGCGTCGCGCTCGGGCGCGATCGAGACCTCGTTCCAGAAGGGCGTGCCGTCGGCGCGGTAGTTCAGCAGCGTGACGTGGGCATCGCAGCCCTCGCGCAACGCGTCGGTGAAGACGGCGACGGAGCGGGGATCGGTGTCGGGCCCCTGGAGCAGCGCGGGGCTGCGGCCGAGCACCTCGGCCGCGCCGTAGCCGGTCAGCAGCTCGAATCCGGGGCTGACGTAGGTGATGGGCAGGTCCGCGCGCGTCGCGTCGACGGCCAGGATCGCGGTGATGCCTTCCAGGTCGTGGGCCGGGGATGCCATATCCCGGCTATCGGCCGCCGCCGGGAAACCCGTAGCGGCGCTGTACGCCTACCAGCGCAGGCGGAAGTCGAGGTCGGCGTCGACGTCGTCGACGTCCATCTGGGCCTTCTGCAGCTTGCCCGCGTAATCCCAGTTCATCGACTGCCAGCGCGTGAACTGGTCGAGCACCCAGATCCCCGACTGGCGCGAGCCGTTGCCCGAGCGCCCGTTGCCGCCGAAGGGGAGGTGCGCCTCGGCGCCCGAGGTCGAGTTGTTGACCGACACCATCCCGGCGCTCACGCGCTCACGGAACCGCAGGGCGTGCACCGCGTCGCGGGTGTAGATCGCCGACGAGAGGCCGTAGCCGTGGCCGTTGGCGAGCGTGATCGCCTCGTCGAAGTCGCCGAAGCGCGCGACGCCCACCAGCGGTCCGAACGTCTCCGTGTTGGCCAGCTCGTCGTCGATGCGCACGCCGCTGACGATGGTCGGGTGCACGAAGAGGCCGGCCTCCGGATCGCCCACGAAGCCCGCGCGCGGGTTGCCGGCCGTGATGCGCCCGACGCCGGTCGAGCCGCCGACCGTGTGGTGGTCGCGGATCAGGTCGAGGTGCTCGTCGACGAAGCGGTCCAGGAATCGCTGGTGGATCATCGGGCCGTAGAGGACGTCCTGGGTCGGATCGCCGATCGGCGCCGCCTCCACCGCCGCGGTCAGGCGTGCCAGGAAGTCGTCGTGGACCCGCTCGTGCACGATCGCGGTGCCCAGCGAGGTGCAGCGCTGACCGGCCGTGCCGAAGCCGCCGAACAGCGCGCCCTCGACGGCGAGGTCGAGGTCGGCGTCGTCCATGACCACCATCGGGTTCTTGCCGCCGAGCTCGAGGCACGGGCTCTGCAGATGGCGGCCGCAGAGCGCGCCGATCTCGCGGCCGACGGCGCTGGAGCCGGTGAAGCCCACCTTGTCGATCAGCCCGGCCTCGAGCGCCTGCTCGATCCCGGCGAAGGTCGTCGGGCCGTCGGCCTGCACGACGCTCAGCACGCCCTCGGGCAGCCCGCCGGCCTGGAAGAGGTCGCCGAGCGCCTGCCCGAGCGCGGGCGTGTAGTCGGCCGGCTTCCAGACGACGGCGTTGCCGCACAGCAGCGCGGGAACCAGGTACCAGGACGGCACCGCAACCGGGAAGTTGCCCGCCGTGACGATCGCCGCGACGCCCACCGGCACGCGGAAGGTGAACAGCTGCTTGTCGGGCATCTCGCTCGGCACGGTCTGGCCGTACAGCCGCCGTCCCTCGCCGAGGAAGAAGTCGCAGGTGTCGACGATCTCCTGCACCTCGCCCAGCGCCTCGGGGTAGGGCTTGCCGATCTCGCGGGTGACCAGGCGGGCCAGGGACTCCTTGTTGGCCTCGACGATCCGGCCGATCTGCTGGATGGCCCGCCCGCGCCGCGGAGCGGGCGTCGCGGCCCACGCCGGCTGGGCCGCGCGGGCGTCCCGGCAGGCCGCCACGAAGGCCGCGGCGTCGGCCGCCGGCGTGGCGAAGACCCGGTCCTCGAGGTCGGCGGGGTTGACGGAGATCAGCTGACCGGGGGGAGACATGGGCGGCCACGCTACCGCGTCCAAAGGTGTCCGCACTGCTACAAAAGCGGGTCAAGACCGAGGGTCCGATTTCCGATGTTCTGGATCGACCCCCGTGTCGACCCATGCCATGAGACTCCTCAAGACCCTTCCCGTCATCCTCGCCCTCGCCGTGGCCGCGCTGCTCGCGCCGGCCGGCGCCCAGGCCGCGTCCCCCGGCGTCAACATCGCCGGCGCCCCGACGCCGGACCGCGTCGCCGAGGCCATCGCCACCGGCGCCAAGCAGGTCCGCATCTTCGCGCTGTGGAAGGACTTCGAGCCCCACGCGCGCGGCGAATACCCCTCCAACGAGGTGAACCTCGCCAACACGACCAAGGTCTACGACGACGCCATCAAGCAGCTCAACGCCGCCGGCGTCAAGCCGCTCTTCGTCGTCACCGAGGCCCCGGCGTGGGCCAACGGCTCCTCCGACGTCAACGTCCCGCCGACCGACGTCAACGACTTCGCCGACTTCCTCAAGCGCTTCGCCGCCCACAACAAGGGCGTCGGGCCGGTGGCCGGCTACGAGGTGTGGAACGAGCCCGACGAGAACGTCTTCTGGCACCCGGGGCCCGACGCGGCCAAGTACACCGCCATGCTCCGCGCCGCCTACACGGCCATCAAGGCCGGCGACCCCGCCGCGACCGTCGTGGCCGGCCCGACGACGGGCAACGACTACACCTGGCTGGAGAACCTCTACACGGCCGGCGCGGCGGGCTCGTTCGACGTCGTGGCGGTCCACACCGACACGTCCTGCCTGGATCGCGGCCCCGACGAGTTCTACCGCGAGGACGGGCTGCTGGCGCGCTTCACCTTCCTCGGCTATCGCACCGTCCACGACACGATGGCGGCCCACGGTGACGGCGGCAAGCCGATCTGGATGAGCGAGCTCGGCTGGTCCTCGACCAACGGCGGCCCGGCGTCCTGCACCCGCGGCATGTGGACCGGCCAGAAGCCGTCGGGCGTCAGCGAGGGCAACCAGGCCGCGTTCCTCGCCCAGGCGTACAGCTGCCTGGCGAACGACCCCTACGTCACCCAGGCCGACTGGTTCACGCTGCGCGACACGACCAGCGAGCCGGTCGACGAGCTCAACCACTACGGGCTCCTGCGCACCGACGGCACCGGCAAGCCCGCGCTGAACGCCTTCAAGGCAGTCGCCGCGGCGGGTGGTGGCGCGGCCGGCCCGTGCGGCGACTTCGACGCCCCGAGCGTCCGGATCGTCAAGCCGAGCCCGGGCCAGCAGTTCGTCGACAAGCTCGACCTCTCGGCGGCCGCGAGCGACGGCGGCGTGGGCATCGCCCGCATCACCTTCTCGTTCGACGGTGGTCAGGAGATCCGCAACTACACCGACGGCCTCGTCAACGATGCGCCGGTCGGCCTCGCCCCGTGGCAGGGCTCCGGCAAGCTCGCCATGGGCGCGCACACCGTCGAGGTCACCGCGCTGGACAAGAACGGCAACACGACCAAGCAGACGGTCTCGGTCGTCAAGGTCTCGTCGCTGGCCGCGACGCTCACGCCGGCCTTTAAGCTGAAGACCAAGAGGATCAAGTGCAAGAAGCGCGTCTGCTCGGTCGCGGGCTCCCTCTCGCGCGGCGCCATCAAGGCGGCGGGCCCGCTGCCCTCGCTGGGCGGCAAGGTCGCCGTCGAGTGGCAGTTCCGCAACAAGAAGAAGCAGTGGCGCAAGCTCGTCGGCGGCCTCAAGCCCGCCAGCAAGGCCTTCACCTTCAAGGCCAAGCTGAAGCTCAAGGGCCAGTGGCGCGTGCGGCTCGTCTACCTGGGCCAGGCGCCCTACAAGAAGACGGCCTCCAAGTACCTGACCTTCAAGCTCAAGTAGCACTTCGGGCAGGGCGACGTGACCGGCGGGGAAGCGCGGTAGCTTCCCCGCCATGTCGTCGTCTGCCGTTGTCGTCGGGGCCGGGGTGCTCGGCTCTTCCATCGCCGACCGCCTCGCCCGCTCGGGCTGGGACGTCACCCACGTCGAGCGCCTGGCGCCGGGGCATGTGCGGTCGGGCAGCGGCGACGAGTCGCGGCTGATGCGCTCCTCGCACGGCGGCGACGCGCTGCACGCGCAGATGGCGCGGCGGGCGCGGGAGCTGTGGATCGAGCTGGATCCGCGGCTGTTCGTGCCGTCGGGCATCGCGTGGTTCGCCCACCAGGCCGACGGCTGGGAGGCGGCCAGCGAGCGCACGTTGACGGCGCTGGGCATCCCCGTGGAGCGCGTCGACCCCGCGGAGCTCTTCCCGTCGGTCAACGCCGACGACCTGGCGTTCACGCTGTACGAGCCCGAGGCCGGGATCCTGTGGGCGCGCGACGGGGTGCGGGCGCTGGCCGACCGCGCCGTCGAGGCGGGCGCGCGGCGGATCACCGCGGTCGCGCGGCCAGACGGCGAGCGCGTCGTGCTCGGCGACGGGCGCGTGCTCGAGGCCGACCACGTCATCTGGGCCTGCGGGGCGTGGATGGCCGAGCTGTTCGGCGACGTGCTGGACCTGCGGATCACCCGCGCCGAGGTCTTCTACTTCGGCGGCGACGGCTCCTGGGCGACGCCGGGCGTGCCGGGCTGGGTGGACTTCGACGGCGCCGCCTACGGCCTCGGCGACCTCGACGGGCGCGGCATCAAGGTCGGCCCCGACGACGAAGGGCCCGTCGTGGATCCCACCGCCGTCGAACGCCAGGCGACCCCGGAACGGCTTGAGGCGGCGCGGAGCTACCTCGGGCACCGCTTTCCGGCGCTGGCCGGCGCGCCGCTGGTCGGCAACCGCGTCTGCCAGTACGAGATGACCCCCGACGAGCGCTTCGTCGTCGCGCCGCATCCGGCGCACGGCGACCGCGTCTGGCTGGTCGGCGGCGGGTCCGGCCACGCCTTCAAGCACGGGCCCGCGCTGGCCGAGCGCCTGGAGTCGTGGCTGACGGGAGCCGAGGAGCCGGAGGCCTGCTTCGCGGTCGGCGAGCGGCGCCGCGAGGCCGCGATGCGCACCGCGGGGACCCGGCTCGCGGGGTGAAGGACGGCTTCATAAGTCCGTCCGCAGACATGGGCACTCAGGTCCCGGCGCGAGCGGCCGATGCACGTCTTGGAAGGCAGGCACGGAAGCCCTGGAACGGAAGCCGCCGTCCTTCGGGCACGAAGCCGTCGCTTGCCGGCCTCTGCATCCCTCCCGGGGTGCAGGGGCCGCGAGCCACCCGCAGCGTCAGCCCGGTGCGGCGCGGGCAGTCCGGGTCAGTGGATCAGGGTGAGGACCAGCTCATCGATCTCCTCGCCCCTCGCATTCGCATAGCCCCGGTCGCTGCCGGTCGCGACGAACCCGCACTTCTCCAGCACCCGGATGGAGCCGCCGTTGTCGGCGGCTGCGCGGGCACGCAGCGGACGCTCAGGCACGGTGCTCAGCAGCTCTCGCAGCGCTGCGGTGGCTGCTCCACGGCCCCAGTGCTCCCGTCCGATCCAGTACGTGACCTCGCGCTCCTCGGCGGCCCCGAACACGCCGGCGTGACCGACGACCTCGTCATCCTCACCGACGATGGTGCGGACCATGACCGATCGATCGTGACGTAGCCGTGCCCAGTGGGCTTCGAAATGGGTGCGGTCCGATGGGTCCTCGGCGGTGAACGCTGCCATGCGAACCGCCTCGGGGTCGTTGGAGTAGGCGTAGAAGACGACCAGGTCGTCGTCGCGCACCTCTCGTAGCGATACGTGCATCGAAGGCTCCGTGGTCGTGACCGTCGCTTTCCCCTGGAAGGCGTCATAGAGCGCGGATCCAGCGGGTTCTCGCGTCCACTTCCGACTGCGCCGGTGCGTACCTTCTGGGCTGTGCGCCTGATTATCGCCCGCTGCGCCGTCGACTACACCGGCCGTCTGACGACCCACCTCCCCGAGGCCGTCCGCCTGCTCATGATCAAGAACGACGGCGGCGTCTCGATCTGGCACGACGGGGGGTCCAGCGTCAAGCCGCAGAACTGGATGACCCCACCCACGGTCATCGAGACCGAGGGCGAGCCGTTGGAGCGCATCGTCGTCCGCAAGCGTGCGGGGGCCACCGAGGATCGGCTCGACATCGGGATCGTCGAGGTCGTCTCCGACGTCACGCACGACATGGGGGAGGCCGCGGCGCTGGAGAAGGACGGCGTCGAAGCGCATCTCCAGGAGCTGCTGGCCGAGCAGCCGCACTGGTGCGGCGAGGGCTTCCGGCTCGTCCGGCGGGAGTGGCCGACCGACATCGGTCCCGTCGACCTCATGTGCCGCGACGAGGACGATGGCTGGATCGCCGTCGAGATCAAGCGCGTGGCGACGATCGACGCCGTCGAGCAGCTCACGCGCTACCTCGAGCGCCTGCGGGAGGACCCGGCGATGGCGGAGTGCCAGGGCGTGCTCGCGGCGCAGCAGATCAAGCCGCAGGCGCGGGTCCTGGCCGAGTCCCGGGGCCTGCGCTGCGTCGAGGTCGACCTCGCGGTGCTGCGGGGCGAGCGCGAGCCGGACCTCACGCTGTTCCTCGCCTGAGCGGCAGCGCACACAAGCGGAACGCCCGCGTGCCAGAACTTCCCCGCAGGGCCCTCGTTTCGTGAAAGGGTGCCGCCCATGAAGCCGTCCGTCGTGGGGTCACGTCGCGTCAACCTGCTCGCGGCGTGGTTCCTCGCCGCCGCCGTCGGACTGGGCGCGGTCGCGACGGGCGCGCAGGCCAAGGGCCTGACCGCGCGCGGGAGCGTCGAGCAGGTCCAGGTCACGGGCGCCGGCCCGGGTGCCCAGCTGACGCTCGTCGACCGCCACGGCAAGCGGGCCGCCACGCAGCGCGCCGGTTCGCTCGGCGGCGCCGTGTTCCGCCAGGTCAGCCCCGGGCGGGGCTATCGCGTCCGGTCGCGCGCAGGCGCCCCGACCCGCCCGCTCACCGTCCTCTCGCAGCGCTCGGCGCCGCCCAGCACCAAGATCTACGACCAGAAGCTCCCGGCCGGCGGCTACGGCTACGTCACCACGCGCGACGGCACCCAGCTGGCCATCGACGTCCACCTGCCGATCGGCGTCACCGGCAAGGGCCCGTTCCCGACGCTCGTCGAGTACTCCGGCTACGGCTACGCCAACCCGGCCGGCGGCGAGAGCTCGATCGCCCAGATCGCCAACCTCCTGGGCTACACCGTCGTCGACGTCAACATGCGCGGCACCGGCTGCTCCGGCGGCGCGTTCGACTACTTCGAGCCGCTGCAGGGCCTGGACGGCTACGACGTCATCGAGACCGTCGCCCGCCAGCCGTGGGCGCTGCACCACAAGGTCGGGATGATGGGGATCTCCTACGGCGGGATCAGCCAGCTCTTCACCGCCGCGACCGCGCCGCCGAGCCTGTCGGCGATCACGCCGCTCAGCGTCATCGACAACACCGCGACGACGCTCTACCCCGGCGGCATCCTCAACACCGGGTTCGCGCTGTCCTGGGCCAAGGACCGCGTCCACGACGCGCTGCCCGCGTCGACGCACGGTGGCCAGGCCTGGGCGCTGAAGAGCATCAAGGGCGGTGACACGACGTGCAAGGCCAACCAGGCGCTGCACCCCGAGGCCGTCGACCTGCTCAAGAAGACCCACGACAACCGCTATTACGTGCCCAAGGTCGCCGATCCGCTGGCGCCCGTGACGTTCGTGCACAAGATCAAGGTCCCGACCTACCTGGCGTGCCAGTGGACCGACGAGCAGACCGGCGGGCACTGCGCGACGCTGGCGTCGCGCTTCACCGGGACGACGCGCAAGTGGTTCACGTTCACCAACGGCACGCACATCGACTCGCTGGACCCGGCGACCTTCACGCGCTGGTACGACTTCCTCGAGCTCTACGTCGCGCGCCGCGCGCCGAACCTGCCGCCCGCGCTCAAGGCCGCGGCCCCCACGGTCTTCGCCGCGGCGATGGGCGTCCCGGGCGTGCAGCTGCCCGACGACCCGATCCAGGGTCGCGCCGGCTACGCCGACGCCAAGGCCGCCTTCGAGGCGCTGCCGCCGGTGCGCGTCCTGTTCGACAACGGCGCCGGCGGCGCGACCGCCGGTGCGCCCGTGCCCGGCTTCGAGCAGTCCTTCGCGCGCTTCCCGCTGCCGGGGACCCGCGCGCAGTCGTGGTACCTCGGCGCCGGCGGAACGCTGAGCGCGGCACTCCCGCAGGCCGGCGGCGCGGACGCGTTCACGTGGAACAGGTCGGTGCGCCCCGCCACCAGCTTCACCGGCGACACGGCCGCGGGCGCCGGCGGCCTGTGGACCGCGACGCCGACCTACCGCTGGCTGCAGCCCCCGGCCGGCAGCGCGTTGTCCTACATGACGGATCCGCTGGGGGAGACGACCGCGGTCGTCGGCGCCGGCCAGCTCCAGGCGTGGGTCAAGGCGAGCAAGCCGAGCGTCGACCTGCAGGTCACGGTCTCCGAGGTCCGGCCCGACGGCCAGGAGACGTTCGTCCAGGGCGGCTGGCTGCGCGCCGACCGGCGCAAGCTCGACTCGCGCAAGAGCACGCTGCTGGCGCCCGTGCCGAGCCTGACGCGCGCCGACGCGGCGCCGCTGCCGGCCGGCCGGTTCACGGAGGTCAACGTCCCGCTCTACTACCAGGGGCACGTCTACCGCGCCGGCTCGCGCATCCGCATCACGGTGACGGCGCCCGGCGGCGACCAGCCGGTGTGGGGCTTCGGCGACACGGTGCCGGCCGGCGGGACCGCGACGGTCACCTTGGCGTACGCCAAGGGCACGCCCTCGCGCCTCGTCCTGCCGGTCGTGCCCGGGATCGCCGCGCCGACCCCGCTGCCGCCGTGTCCGGCGCTGCGCGGCGAGCCCTGCCGCGCGTATGTGGCGTTCGCCAACCGCGCGGGGTGAGCGGCGGCGCGTGCGGTCACGGGCGCGGATAGATTGCCGCGCATGTCCGAGGATCAGCCCGCCGTCCTGACCGAGCGCCGCGACGGCGTCCTGGTCATCACCATCAACCGCCCCGAGGTCCGCAACGCGGTCAACGCCGCCGTGGCCGAGGGCATCGCCGGCGCGCTCGACACGCTCGACGCCGACGACGAGCTGGCCGTCGGCATCCTCACCGGCGCGGGCGGGTTCTTCTGCGCGGGGATGGACCTCGGCGCGTTCGTCAAGGGCGAGTCGCCGTGGTTCGGCGACCGCGGGTTCGCGGGCATCGCCCAGCGCGCCGCGCGCAAGCCGCTGATCGCCGCGATCGAGGGCTTCGCGGTGGCCGGTGGCTTCGAGGTCGCGCTCGGCTGCGACCTGATCGTCGCCGCCGAGGGCGCGAAGATGGGCATCCCGGAAGCCAAGCGCTCGCTCGTCGCCGCCGGCGGCGCGCTGCTGCACCTGCCC
>DASYLT010000032.1:0-5623 GCA_036009425.1 Baekduia sp.
GCGCTGCTGCAGGCCTCGGCCGGCGTCAACGCCGACGCCATCGAGGACGAGGACGAGCGCACCGGTGCGCGCATCATCCTCCGCTCGCTCGAGGAGCCCCTCCGCCAGATCGCCGAGAACGCCGGCCTCGAGGGCTCGGTCGTCGTGGCCGACGTCCGCAAGGCCAAGAAGGGCTTCGGCCTGAACGCCGCCACCGGCGAGATCGTCGACCTGGTCGCGGCCGGCGTCATCGACCCGGCGATGGTGACGCGCTCCGCGCTGCAGAACGCAGCGTCGATCGCCAAGAACATCCTCACCACCGAGGCGATCGTCGCCGAGATCCCCGACAAGGACAACGGCGGCGGCGGCGGCGGGATGCCCGACATGAGCGGGATGATGTAAGCAGCGCTCACGCGCTCGCAGCATCAGTCGCACCGAGGGGCCCGGCGTGCACGCCGGGCCCCTCGTTCGTTCTGGGTAGGCTCGCGACCATGAGTCACTTCACGATCAAGAACCTGGCCGACAGCGAGGACATGGCCCCGAAGTTCGGGTTCGACAGCGTGCAGGAGGCGCGCTTCCCGTGGCGCGATCTCGACGCCGAGAAGACCGGCCTGGCCTACATGAAGGTCAAGCCCGGCCAGCGCCAGGCCTTCGCCCATCGCCACGACGAGGCCGAGGAGATCTACGTGATCCTGTCGGGCACCGGGCGGATCAAGCTCGACGACGAGGTCAGCGCGGTCGGGCCGCGCGACGCGATCCGCATCGCGCCCGGCGTCGTCCGCGCGCTGGAGGCCGGCGACGAGGGCCTCGAGTACGTCGCCTTCGGACCGCACTGCGAGAACGACGGGGAGATCATCAAGGCGGACGTCTGGGGCGACGCCTGACGGCCAGCGCTAGTGCTCGTGCCCGTGCCCCGGCTCATGGCTGTGGCCGTGCCCGTTGGGGTCCTCGCCGCTGATCGACTCGAGGATCGACATCGCGGCGAGCTGCGCGGGGGTGCCGGCGATCGAGCCGTCGGGGAGCTCCTCGAGCTGCGGCGCGAACGTCACGTGGACGTTGACCTCGTCGCCGCCGGAGTCCTCGAGCACGATGACCGCGCGCCCCGTGCCTTCGAGGGCCGCCTCGTCCTGACCGGGCGACAGCGCCTCCCGCGTGGCGCTGAGCACCTCGACCGCGAGCTCGCGCCAGTGGTTGGCGGCCTCGGCCTGCTCTTCGGGAGCCATCGCCTGGAGGTGGTGCTGGTTGCGGGCCGCGAGCGCCTGCACCCCCGCCTCCACGGCGCGCGTGCCCAGGAGCGCATCGGCGTCGATGGTGATCGGTCCCTCGTCGTGCTCGGACATGGCCTCATCGTCGCAGACGGGGCCGCCGGTCCGCCGGCCGTGGCCCCGATCCAACGTCGCCGAGCTCAGGAGTCGCCGAGCACCTCGTGCACGCCGCGCAGCCGCACCCGCAGCAGCGCCTGGGCGCGGGTGCTGTCCAGCGGGCAGAACCGGGGCCGGTCCGGCGGTGCGGACCGGCCGGCCAGGCGCCGGGCGTCCTCGCCGCGCGAGGCGGCCATCAGCCGGGCGAACGTCAGGCGGCTGACGGCGTCGGCGCCACCGACGTGCAGGGGCCCGATCGGCACCGCGATCGCCGCGAGCTCGACGAGCGCGGCGGCGAGGTCGTCGACCTGTATCGGCGAGCGCACTTCGTCGGTGAAGAACGCGACGTCCTGCTCACCGCGCGCCGCGGCGAGCGCGAGCTCCTCGTGCGGCGAGGGCGCGTGACCCGAGCCGCCGTAGAGCAGCGACGTCCGGACCATGAGCGCCCCCGGGTGCGCGGCCATCACCAGCGGCTCGGCGGCCGCCTTCGTCGCGCCGTAGGGCGTGACCGGATCGGCGCGGTCCTCCTCGCGCAGCGGCCGGTCGCCGCTGCCGCCGAAGATCGCGTCGGAGGAGACGTGGATCAGGCGCGCGCCGGCCTCGCGGGCGGCGGCCGCTACGTGGCCGGCGCCGTCGGCGTTGGTTGCGTGCGCAGCGTCGCCGCGCTGGAGGTAGGCGGTGTGGATGACCGCGTCGGGCGCCGCAGCGATCACCACGCCGACGGCGCGAGCGTCGCGCACGTCGAGCGGCACCGATCGCACGCCGTCGGGCGCGCGGCGATGGTGGGTGCCCAGGACCTCCCAGCCAGCCGCCGCGGCGCGCGCGGCGACCGCACGACCGAGGAATCCGGAGGCACCGGTGACCAGGAGCTGGGGCACGCCGGCCGTACCATAGGCGCGTGCCCGTCGGAACCGTCTCATCGCTGCACCGCTGGCCGGTCAAGTCCCTCGCGGGCGAGCCCGCGGACGCCCTGCGCCTCGATCCCCGCGGCGTCGCCGGCGATCGCGCCCACGCGCTGCTGGACGCGCACAAGGGCGCGCCGCGCCAGCTCACCGTCCGCCAGGCCCCGGGCATGCTGCGCTGGGCCGCGAGCTACCCCGACGTGCCGGGCGACGCGCTGGACACCGACGCCGTCCCGCTTCCCCGCGTCGTCGCGCCCGACGGCGCGGTCTTCTCGTGGGACGACCCGCGGCTGCCCCAGGCGCTGTCGGCCGACCTCGGGCGCGAGATCGCGCTGCGCCGCAACCTCGGCCTGATGCAGGATCTCGGCAACTCCGTGCTGGTCACCACGCAGGCGACGCTCGACGCCGCTGCCGCCGCCCTCGGCCGGCCGCTGGACCTGCGGCGCTTCCGCACCAACATCCATGTCGCCCTGGACGCCGAGCCCTACGCCGAGGAGCGCTGGGAGGGCCGGCGCCTGCGTGTCGGCGACCACGAGCTGCAGCTGCTGCACCCGTGCGTGCGCTGCGTCATCCCGACACGCGATCCCGACACGACCGCCAAGGACGCCGAGATCCTGCGCTGGCTGACCCGCGAGCACGGGGGCCTCTTCGGGATCAACGCGCGCATGCGCTCCACCGGCCGCGTCGCCGTCGGCGACCCCGTCGAGCTGTTGTAGGCCTGCTACACCTCGCGCTCGGCGCGCCGCAGCCCCGTCACCGCCCAGGCCATGAGCACCGCGGCCAGCGCGACGCCGCAGGCGAACGCCAGCGCCACGTGCGCGGGCTCGCCGGAGATGAACCCGCGCCCGGCCTCGACGATCGCGGTCACCGGGTTCCACGACGCGACGGCCTCGATCCAGCCCTGCAGCAGGCCCAGCGGCACGTAGACCGGCGCGAGGAACAGGATCAGGAAGATCGGGATCTGCATCGCCGGACCGGCCTGCACGGTCCTGGCCCGCATCGCGAGCCCGGCGGCCCAGAGCGTCGCGGCGATGTTGACGATCAGCCCCAGCCCGACCAGTCCGACGAGATCGACCGCCGAGCCGTCGACCTGCATCCCGCCGATCAGCGCCGCGACCGTCACGAAGGCGCCGGTCACGGCGTAGCGCACCAGCGACGACCCGAGGTAGCCGACGATCATCCCGAAGCGGTGCGGCGCGGCCAGCATGATGCGCCGCGCGAAGCCGCTCTCGAAGTCCATGGCGATCCCGAACCCGTTGAACACGCCCCCGAAGGCGGCCGACTGCAGGAACACGAAGACGAACTGGAACGCCGTGTAGCCCGAGGGGAAGTCGAAGCCGGGCACATCGCCGACGCTCGACAGGCCGCCCGCGAAGCCGATCAGGAAGATCAGCGGGAACAGCAGCGACGGCAGCAGCAGCGCAGGGTTCTTGAAGGTGTACTTCGCACTGCGCCGCATCAGCGCGGCGGCGACGTGCAACGTCGAGGCCAGCGAGGTCATGTCCGCGCCATCCGCGTCTTCAGCGAGGCCGACGCCGCGAGCGACGCGACCACCGTGATCGCCAGCGCCGCGCCGAAGCCCTTGGCCAGCGCGGCGCCGTCCCAGCCGGCGATGACCAGCGACCGCAGGCCCTCGACGAGGTAGGAGATCGGGTTCCACGTCGCGACCGTCCGGAACCAGTCGACGCCGATGAGGTTGCGCGGCATGCTCATCGACGACAGGAAGAACAGCACGAAGATCAGCGGGAACATCGACTGCACGGCCTGCGAGGACCCTGTCCGCGTCGCCAGCAGCGCGCCGATCGAGGCGAAGCCCACCGCGATCAGGACCGCCAGCACCAGCAGGACCAGCGCGCCGCCGACGCCGGCGGCGATCGTCACGCCGGCGATCAGCCCGACCGCGAGGTAGATCAGCGCGCCGATGAACGCCAGCAGCACCGCCCCGGCCATCTGGCCCGTGAGGAGCGCGGTGCCCCGCAGCGGCGTGAGCTGCAGGCGGTTCAGGAACCCGGTCTCGATGTCGTTGGCGATCTCGGTCCCGGCCGTGGTCGAGGCGAACAGCGCGCCCTGCATGAACGGCACCGTGATCGCGAAGTCCAGGTAGCTGCTGGTCGGGAAGCCGGGGATCTTGGTCGCCGAGGCCAGTCCGCTGGCGTTGACGGCCAGCAGGAAGAGCGGGAAGACGATCGTCGGGACCACCAGCGCGGGCTGGCGGAAGGTCCGCCGCACGGAGCGCCCCGCCAGCAGCCGGATGTCGGACAGCGTGCCGGTCACGCCGCCACCGCCTCGGGGCCGGCCTCGTCCTCGGCCGCCGCCCCGGCGCCCTCCAGGGAGCGCCCGGTCTTGGCCAGGAACACGTCGTCCAGCGACGGCTGGTGCAGGTCGAGGTGCGCCAGCGCGATCGACTGCGCATCCAGTGCGCGGACGATCTCGGCCAGCTGCTCGGCGCCGCCTGCCAGGCGCACGGCCACGCCTTTGGGCGAGGCGGCGGCCGGCTCGCCGAAGCGGCTGAGCACCGCCGCGGTCGCCTCGCGCTGGCCGGGGTCGGCGGGCGTCGCCTCGACGGTGGACGCGCCGATCTCGGCCTTCAGCGTCTCGGGCGTGCCCTCGGCGACGATCTTGCCGCGGTCGATGATGCCGACGCGGTCGGCCAGGACGTCGGCCTCCTCCAGGTACTGCGTGGTCAGGAACACCGTGACGCCGTCGTCGGCCGCCAGCCGCCCGACCTCCTCCCACAGCGCGCTGCGGCTCTGCGGGTCCAGGCCGGTCGTCGGCTCATCGAGGAACAGGATGGTCGGGCGGTGCACGAGCGCGAGCGCGAGATCCAGGCGGCGCTTCATGCCGCCGGAGTCGCCGCCGACCTTGCGGTCGGCCGCCTCGGTGAGCCCGACGCGCGTGAGCAGCTCGTCGGCGCGCGCGGCGCGGTCGGCCCGCGACAGGCCGTGCAGACCGCCCTGGAGATCGAAGTGCTCATGACCCGTGAGGAACGCGTCCAGCGCGGCCTCCTGCAGCGCCGCGCCGATGCGGCGGCGCACGGCCGGCCCGTCGGTCGCGACGTCGAACCCTGCGACGCGCGCGGCGCCCGCCGTCGGCGGCAGCAGCGTCGTGAGCACGTGGACGGTCGTGGACTTGCCGGCGCCGTTGGGCCCGAGGAAGCCGTAGATCTCGCCGGGGCGCACGTCGAGGTCGATGCCGTCGACCGCGCGGATCCCGCCTTTGAACTCCCGAACCAGGCCGCGGACCTCGATCCCGTTGTCGGTGGTCATGCTTCGACCCTGGCAAAGACGATTGACGTTGTCAATCGTTTTTTGCGCAAATGACCGGACGGCGGTCCGGGTACCATCGCGGCGTGGACACGACCGCGGGACACCTCACGCCCGA
>DASYLT010000033.1:0-10936 GCA_036009425.1 Baekduia sp.
GTGCCGGCGCTACGCGCGGACGTCGATCGTGGAGCCGGGATGCG
Organism: Baekduia sp.; assembly: GCA_036009425.1. Classification (GTDB taxonomy): domain Bacteria; phylum Actinomycetota; class Thermoleophilia; order Solirubrobacterales; family Solirubrobacteraceae; genus Baekduia. Next base: position 45 of record DASYLT010000033.1, read on the forward strand.
GGCTCGGGGCCGCGGGAGCCGGCGGCTGCGGCCTGGCGCCGGGATCCGTGCCGACGCCCGTCCCGCGACGGCCGTCGGCCGCAGCGGTCTCGGCGGCCGCCCGTGCGGAGGCCGCAGCGGTGGCGGTGACCGACGGGCGGTCATCGTCGGCGTGCGCGAGCGCATCGATGAAGTCGCCGTCCACGAAGGGCTGTGGCGGCTTGGCGAACGTCCGTTGGACCACCACTTCGGTCAGCGACGGCGCTCCGGGCGGGAGGCTGGGCGAGATGGACATGGCCAGAGGACCATCGACCTCCTGCCGGCGATCTTGAGCGAGATCGCCGAGACCTGGACACGGGTAGGGTCCCCGGCCCGATGCGGGACCTCCTGGCCAAACCGCTGCTCGTCGTCACCGGCAAGGGCGGCGTGGGAAAGTCGACCGTGGCCGCCGCTCTCGGCATGGCCGCCGCCGCGCGCGGGCTGCGCACGATCATCGCCGAGGTCGCCGCCCGCGACGACGTGTCGCGGACGTTCGCGCCCGACGGCCACGGCGCCGGCGGTTCGGGGCGCGCCTTCGCCGAGCGCGACCTGGGCGAGGGCCTGCACCACATCTCGATCGACCCCGAGTCGGCGCTGGAGGAGTACCTCAAGGACCAGCTGCCGCGCGGGGTCTCCGATCTGCTGGCCTCCTCGCGCACGTTCTCCTACCTGACCGCGGCGACGCCGGGCCTGCGCGAGCTGCTGACCGTCGGCAAGGTCTGGGAGCTCGCCCAGCCTGATCGCCGGACCCCGGGCGCGCATCCGTACGACCTCGTGATCCTCGACGCGCCGGCAACCGGGCACGGCGTCGCCATCCTCACGGCCCCGGGCTCGTTCGCCGACGCGGCGCGACTGGGGCCCGTCGCGCGCCAGGGCGGCATCATCCACGGCATGCTCGCCGACCCCGTGCAGACCGGCATCGTCGCGGTGGCCGCTCCGGAGGAGATGCCGGTCAACGAGACCCTGACGCTGCAGCGCACGCTGCGCGACGGGCTGGGCCAGCCGTTCGCAGCCGTCGTGGCCAACGGCGTGCTGCCCGCGCGCTTCACGAAGGCGCAGGTCGAGGTGCTCGCCGGCGCCGCGCGATCCCCCGCGGTTCGGGCCGCGCGCGCAGAAGCGGCGCGCTCCCGCGGGCACCGGGCGCAGCTGGCGCGGCTGCGCCGGGGCGTGGGCCCGGGCGTCGAGGTCCGCTCCCTGCCGTTCCTGTTCCGCACGACGCTCGGCACCGCCGAGCTGGCCCGCCTGGGCGAGGAGCTGGTGTCGTGAGCGTCGCCGATCTGCTGGAGGGCAAGCGCGTCGCGATCTGCGCGGGCTCGGGCGGCGTGGGGAAGACCACCACGTCGGCCGCCATCGCCATGGGGCTGGCCGCGGAGGGCGCGCGGGTGTGCGTCGTGACGATCGATCCCGCCCGGCGCCTGGCCGACGCGCTCGGGATCGAGCAGCTCGGCTCCGAGCCGCGCCGCGTCGACGACACGCGGTTCGAAGGCCACGGCATCACGATCGAGGGCGAGCTGTGGGCGATGATGCTCGACCCCAAGCACACGTTCGACGAGCTCATCGAGCAGCTCTCCCCCGACGAGCGCACGCGCGACGAGATCCTCGCCAACCGGATCTACCGCGAGCTGTCGAGCGCCGTCGCCGGCTCCCAGGAGTTCACGGCGGTGGCCAAGTTGTATGAGTTGGACCGCTCCGGGCTCTTCGACGTGATCGTCCTCGACACGCCGCCCTCGCGCAACGCGCTGGACTTCCTCGACGCGCCCGACCGCCTCACCGGCTTCCTGGAGGGGCGCGCGCTGCGGCTGTTCCTCGCGCCGTCGGGAATCGCGGCGCGCGTCGTGGGGCGCGGCACCAGCGTGGTCTTCTCGGTGCTGCGGCGCGTGACCGGCGTCGACCTGATGAACGACCTGAGCGTCTTCTTCGGCGCGCTCAGCGGCGTGATGGACGGCTTCCGCGAGCGCGCCGCGGGCGTCAAGGCGCTGCTCGCCGATCCGGCGACGACGTTCCTCATCGTCACATCGCCCGAGCGCGAGCCGGTCGACGAGGCGATCTTCTTCCGCGGCAAGCTGCGCGAGGCCGGCATGCCGTTCGGCGGGCTGGTCGTCAACCGGGTGCATCCGCTGGCCGAAGGCGCCGAGAGCGCCGACGTCGACGAAGCGGCGCTGACCGCCGAGCTGGGCGGCGACGCGGCGCTGGCGCGCAAGGTCGTGCGAACGCTCGGCGAGTTCCGGGTGCTCGCCCATCGCGACGCCGAGTCCGTCGCGCGCCTGACGCGCGAGCTCGACGAGCCCGACCCGATCCTCGTCCCGCACCTGGACGGCGACGTCCACGACGTCGACGGGCTGGTCGCCGTCCACCGGCACCTGTTCGCCGACGGCGCGCGGCGGGCGGAGCTGCTGGCGGAGGCGGCGTTCTGAGCCGTGGTGCGCCGCCGATGGCGGTGATCAGCTGGCCCTACGATCGCGGGACGCCGGACGTCGGGATGGGCGCCGGCGCCGCCGTGCTCGCCGCCGACGCCGCGTTGCACGACGAGCTCACCGGCGCCGGCTGGGCGCCGACGGTGCAGCGGGTGACCGCGGCCGATCCCGACAGCGGCGAGGTCACGCGGATCTTCGACCTGCTGCGCGAGCTGGCCGCCGAGGTGGCGGCGGCGCGGGCGCGCGGGGCGTTCCCGCTGGTGCTGGCCGGCGGGTGCATCAGCGCCGCGGGCACGGTCGCCGGCGCGCTCGACGGCGACGGCGTGGGAGCGGGCGGGCGCGTCGGCGCGGTCTGGCTCGACGCGCACGCCGACCTCGACACGCCCGAGGACAACCTGTCGGGCTCGATGGACGTCATGGCGCTGTCGCTGCTGACCGGCACGGCGTGGCGCGCGGCGCGCACGACGATCCCCGGCGCGGTCGCCGTGCCCGAGGAGCACGTCGCGCTGCTGGGCGTCCGCGACCTCGCGCCCTACCAGCGGGCCCGCGTGGAGCGCAGCGCGGCCCGGCTGGCGCCTGGGGCCTTCGACGCCTTCGAGGCGACCGCGGCGATCGACGGCCTGCCGGCGCGCCGCTACCTCCACGTCGACCTCGACGTGCTGGACACCTCGGTCGGCTCCGCCAACCGCTTCGCGGCGTCCGGCGGTCCATCGCTCGAAGCGGTGCTCGGTGCGATCGACGCGACGTTCGCCTCCGGCCGCGTGATCGCCGCCGCCCTCACCGCCTACGAGCCACCAGCCGACACCGACGGCGCCATCCTCACCGCCGCCCGGACCATCACCGGCCACATCGCCCGCCACGCGCTGGCCCAGCGCTGACCAGGGAAACCGTCCCCCTCGTCGCACTCCCACTGCATAAAGGGGTCAGACCCCTTCATCTGCGCTCAACATCGCTGAGGCGTCAGACGATCGTCTTCTGGCGGTCGTCTTCTTCGGCCAGCATCTCGTCGGCGACGGCGCGGAGGTCGGAGTCGAGGTGGCCGCAGAGGACGTCGCGGAGGAGGGCGCGGAGCCAGCCGGTGAGCTCGTCGACCAGGGAGATGAGCGCGCTGTCTTCGGGCGCGACGCCGGCGACCACTGAGCGCTCCAGCGCGACGAGGTGCGCGATGCGCTCGGTCACCTGGGCGCGCTGCTCGGGGATCGCGCAGAGCGCGGCGACGCGGCCGGCCAGGCGGCCGGTCTGCGGGCCCTCGGGCTCCAGCAGCGCGCGGAGCGCCAGCAGGACGTCGGTCAGCGCCTCGGACGGCCGCGGGCGGTCGGTGGCCAGCTCGAAGCGGCTCAGGGCCCAGGCCAGCTCCCCGTTGCGCGGCGTGCGGCGGGTGATGAGCGACAGGAACGCGCGCAGCTCGTCCTCCTGGGCGGCCGGGATCACGCACACGCCGCGCGGCGCCGCGCCGGCGCCGATCGCAAACGGCTGCCACCCGCCGCCGCCGGTGCGCGTCCACGCGGTGCGCGCGAGCACGATGCCGGCCGCGTCGTAGAGGCGCAGCGCGGTCAGCAGCCGGCGCAGACGGACCTGCGCGTGGCGCAGCGGGGCCTCGTCGCCCGGCGCGGCCTCCCACGTCAGGCGGGCGAGCACCACCTGGTGGCCGTCCTCGCGCTCGCGGACGGCGTCGCTCGGAGCGCCCTCGCACGCGTCGGCGCGGACCAGCGACAGGCCGTCGCCGAGCACGATCTCCGCGGAGACCAGGGCCAAACCCATGATCGGCGCGACCACCTCCGTCAGCGCGCGACCCTCCATCACCATGCCCTCGAGCTCCTCGTAGGCGCGGCCCAGGCGGTCGGGCGCGAGCTCGAAGTCGGTGCAGTCCTCGAAGCAGCGCGTGAGGAAGTGGCGCAGCGCGTCCTCGGCGCGGGCGCGCGGCTGCTGCGGGACGCTCGCCTCGCCACGGGCGACGAGGTAGGCGTCGAGGCCGCCGCACGCCGCCAGGCCGTGGACGGCGGGCAGGAAGCTCGGAAGCCGGGCCAGGATCGACAGGCGCTCGTCGATGAAGCTCCCGGTCAGCGGCCGGTAGCAGTACAGCGGCGCCTCGCGGCGCGTCCCGCCCAGCTCGACGACTTCGAAGGGCACCTCGGCGCCGTCGGCCGTGTCGGAGGCGAGGTGGAAGGCCGCCTCCTCGGCGAAGGCGGCGAGCGCGGTGTGGAGCTGGCGGTTGCGCATGCCGTGCGGTTCGTCGGTGCGCTGCGCGCTCCTGCCCGGCGCACGATGCGTTGCACGCCGTCTGCAGCTTCTGAAGGGCCTCGCTGCAGCTTCGGCGTCCGAAGGCCGTGCATGGCGGCGTTCATCTCAGGGAGGGTCGGGGCCGACGACGAAGACCGGAGGACTCGATGTCCCGCCGCACCACCTTCGCCTTCGTCCTCGCTGCGCTCCTCGTGGTCCTGCCGACCCGCGCCGAGGCCGACCCGACGGGCGGGACCACCTACAGCTCGCCGAGCAGCAGCAGCAGCACCACCGCCGCCAAGAAGGCGCAGGCGTCGCAGGGAGCCACGCCGACGACCACCACGCCGGCGAGCACGACCACGCCGGCCGGCACCCCGGCGGTCACCGCCACCGCCACGGTCGGCCCCGACGGCCTCGCGCTCGTCCCCGCCGGCACGCCCGCCGCCGTCGCCGCGCTGATCGCCGCGGGCAACCAGATCGCCAAGCTCCCCTACAAGTACGGCGGCGGCCATCGCGACTTCGCCGACACGGCCTACGACTGCTCGGGATCGGTGTCGTTCGCGCTGCACGGCGCCGGGCTCCTCGCGGCGACGCTGGACTCCACCGGGCTCGGCCGCTGGGGGCAGGCGGGACCCGGAGCGTGGCTGACCATCTACGCCAACAAGACCCACACCTACCTCATCGTCGCCGGGCTGCGCTTCGACACCAGCGGCCAGCGCATCGCCGGCACCCGCTGGCAGGCGGCCCCGCGCAGCGCGCACGGGTTCAGGGTCCGCCACCCCGTCGGGCTGTAGCGCCGCGCGCCGACCCTGGCGCAGCGCCACCGCCGCCGATACGGTCGGCGCCATGGGCCGCATCGCGCCGCTGGACCCCGACGCCCCGAAGGGCCGCCTGTATCGGGCCTCCGAGCGCTTCGCGCTGACCCGTCCCGGTCGCTGGACGGCGATCAACGTTGCGCCGCGCCTGGACCCCGTCCTGCTCAGGCTGAGCGGCGGCCGCCTGGCCTCGTTTCCCGAGGCCAACGTCGTGCTGTTGACCGTCACAGGACGCAGGAGCGGCCAGGCCCGCACGCTGCCCCTGCTGTACTTCACCGAGGGCGAGGACGTGATCCTCATCGCCTCCAGCTACGGCCGGGAGCACCATCCGGCGTGGTACCTCAACGCCGTGGCACACCCCGAGGTCGAGCTCCGCCGCGGCCGCCACGGCGGGCGCTACCGCGCCGTCGACGTCCTCGACGACGCCGAGCGCCGGCGCCTCTACCTCCGGGCGCACGGGCTGTTCAGCGGCTACGCCGGCTACGAGCAGCGCGCCGGCGCCGCGGGCCGGACGATCCCGGTGCTGCGCCTCACCCCGCTGGACTGAGCGCCCCGCCGCGCGCCGGAGCGCCGGCCTACAGCCCGGCGGCCGTCCCGCCGTTGGCCCCGCCGCCGGCGCCGGCGCTCGGTGGCGACGTCGGCGCCTTCACCGACGCGCCCTTGCTGACCGCGCGCACGTACAGCGCCGCGGCCGACGCCTTGGCCTTGCCGCTGCCGGTCTGTGGCGTCAGCCGGTACAGCCCCGGGCGCTTCAGCGCGACCTTCGCCGAGAACGCGGCGCGCCGCGGCTTGATCGTGCTCGTCCCGACCTTGCGGAACTTGCCGTCGCTGCCCTGCTTCTCGATCGTCACGACCACCGGGGCGAGCGGGCGCACGGTCCCGGCCACCGTCAGGGAGCGGCCGGCGCGGACGCGCGTCGTCTTCGCGGCGGCCACGAGCTTGGGCAGGCAGCCGACCTGGGCGCCGGCCGTCACGGCCGCCGCGACGCCCTGCACGGCGGCACGGGCGCGAACCCGGCCGGGGGCGTGCCACGCGACGGTCGCGCTCCAGAGCCCGCCGGCATCGGAGTCGGCGCGCGCCACGGTGACCCAGCTGCTCGTGCCCATCTTCTGCACGAGCACGCGCTGGCCGGCGACCACGCTCCCGTCGCCGCGCTTCAGGGTCCCCCGCACCTCCAGCGCTTCGCCGTAGACGACCGCCGAGGCGGGCGCGTCCATCGTCACCGCGACCGACGCGACGGGCGCCGCGGGCGCGATCGCCGCCGCCCGGCGGCGCAGCTCCGGCAGCTGGGCGTAGAGCGCGGTGCCGGGGCACTCGGTCGCGTCGCCGTCGCGGTGGCCGCAGATGCGGTTCAACGTCACCGGCGTGCCCGACTTGTAGCGGTTGAGGTCACCGCCACCGGAGGTCAGGACGACCTCGCCGGCGACCGGCGCGCCGTGCAGCGACAGCTTCCACGCGATCAGCCGCGCCATGGCGTCGAGCGCCTCGGGGGTCTGCCCCACGTCGCTGAACGTGCCGATGTTCGCGACGCCGGTCGAGTGGCTGTTGTAGCCCTGGGCCTGAGCGCCGATCACGGCCTGGTCGATCCCGCCGGCGCGCCCCTCGAAGATCTGCCCGTAGCGGTCGACGACGAAGTTGTAGCCCAAGTCGTTCCACCCGTTGGTGTCGCGGTGGTACTTGGCCATCGCCAGCACGATGCCCGCGGAGTCCTGCGGACCGTAGTCGTTGGCCGACACGGTGTGGTGGACGAACGCGACCTGCACGTCGCCGAAGTCGGGCGCCGCGCGCGGCTTGACGCCGTCGCCGCCCCAGGCGGCGCGGGCGATGATCGTCGGCGGCGCGCCCGCCTGCGCGGCGTGGGCACGAGACGCCGCAGCCGACGCGCGGGCACCCGCTCGCTTGGCCGCGGCCGGCACCGCCACGAACTGGACGCGCAGGGCGCCGCGCGGGCGCCGCGCCGCGCGCAGCTGCAGCTCGTCGGCGCCGCCCGCCCAGACCGGATCGGAGGCGTGCGCGCCCGTGCCGGTGTCGGGCCGGTGGTCGTGCCCCGCGCCCAGCGGCACCCAGGGGCTCCACGCTCCGCCGCGCGGGCGCACGCGTACCTCCAGCCCGCTGCCCGGCAGGCCCGCCCCGGCGGCGCCGAGCAGGTCGAAGCGCCGGGGCGCGCGCAGGACGTCCGTGCGCCGCCCGGCGCCGAACGCGTCGCGCGGCAGGGTCAGCCCGAAGCCCCGCGGGACGGCAGCGGGGCGTGCCCACGCCGGGGGCGCGGCACGGGACACGAGCGAGGAAAGACCGGCGGCGGCACCCAGGGCGAGGGCACGCCGACGCGTGAGCGACGGGGCGTCCACCGCGTCGAGGGTAGCCGGGCCCTGCTCCCAGGCAAGGCCTGCAGGCCGGGCTGCGTGGCGGTGGACGGGAGCCATCGGAGGTGGGAACCCAAACGGAACGCCCATGTTGCGAATAGGACCGCAGGTTTTGCGGTACTCGGGCGTTGACGCCTTCGACCTTCCCAACAGGACGTAGGGGTACGTCGCACGAGGAGGAGATGCTGCGTGGCGGCGGGACCGGGAGCCCGTCGCCCAGCGGTGCGAGGCGCTAGGCCACGACGGCGACGGACCGCTCGGGCGCGTCAGAGGCGTCCGCGTCGGCGCCGCACTGGCCGCCGAGCCAGCGATCCCCGTAGGACCGCATGCCCTCGACGATCGGCAGCAGCGCCAGGCCCTTGGCCGTCAGCGCGTACTCGACCCGCGGCGGGACCTCGCCGAACGAGTGGCGTTCGACGATCCCCTCCTCCTCCAGCGCGCGCAGGCGCAGCGACAGGGTGCGGGGCGAGATCCCGGCCAGGGAGCGCTCGAGCTCGCAGAAGCGGGAGTGCCCCTCAGCCAGGTCGCGGATCAGCAAGAGGGTCCACTTCCCGCAGATGATGTCCGCCGTGCGGCAGACGGGACAGGTGGGATCTACGGGCATTGCCCCATAACTATATCGAGTGAAGTGCCTCGGCCCGGGCGCTCAGCCGCCGAGGAGGTTGCCGAGCCCGCCGCCGCCCGACCCGTTGGTCGGTCCTGCTTCGACGCGACCCTCCGACGGCTGGACGAGGACCCAGCCCTGGCCCTGGAAGGCCATCTGGAGCGTCTCGCCGGAGCCGCGCCCGATCAGGTTCTTCATCTTGAAGTCGGTCTTCAGCGACGTCGTGACGCCCTCCGACCACGTGATCGCCGCCTGCGCGTCGGCGAACGTCGGCGCGCCGGCGACGTCGAGCAGGACGGGCGGGCCGTCGGAGAGGATCGCGACCCAGCCGGTTCCCTTCAGCGACGTGTTGTAGAGCCCGCCGCCCATCGCGCCACTGGCGCCCTGGACGCGCTCGATGTTCCAGTCGATGTCGGCGTCGAAGGCGAGCAGGTTCGGGCCGTTGACGGTGATCTTCTCGCCGTCGAGGTGGACGAGGTGGACGTCCTGGGCCGTGTCGGCGAGGAACACTTCGCCGGAGCCGCTGACCTTCATCAGGCTCTGACCCTCACCGGTCATGGCCTTCTTGAGCATCCGGCCCATGCCGCCCGAGCCCGCGTGCTCGAAGGTGACGTCGCCCTGATAGGCGACCATCGAGCCCAGCTTGGACTGGATCGTGTTGCCGGCCAGTGAGACCTTCAACAGCTTGGAGTTCTGGAGCGTGAAGCTCTCGGTCGAGGTCGTCTCTTTGTACTGCGCCAGTGTCGTCTGCATGTCTGCGGCAGACCATGGCCGACCGCCGCCGGGCGGTCAAGGAGGGTTACCCGTAGTACGGCACGTCGGCTAGCGCAGGGCCGAGCCCTGCTGCGGGGCGCCGCGCTGGTCCTCGGCCTGGCCGAGGTCGTCCATCGTGGTGCCGCGGCGACCGTCGGAGGCGACCAGCAGCTTGAAGTCGTGCGGGCTCGAGGCGAACTGCATCGCCTCGTCCATCGTGATCCGGCCGCCCTTGAGGTGCTTGAACAGCGCCTGATCGAACGTCTGCATGCCGTAGTAGCCGCCGTCGGCGATGACCTCGGGCAGCTTGCCGGTCTGCTGCGGATCCATGATCATGTCCTTGACGCGGCCCGTCATGCGCAGGACCTCGCAGGTCGCGACGCGGCCCTTGCCGTCGGACGTCGGCACGAGGCGCTGCGACACGGCGCCCTTCAGCGTGCCGGCGATCATCGCGCGCACCTGGTTGTGCATGTGCGGCGGGAAGAACTCGATCAGGCGGTTGATCGTCTCCGAGGCGTCCACGGTGTGGACGGTCGAGAAGACGAGGTGGCCGGTCTCCGCCGCGCTCAGCGCGGTCTGGACGGTCTCCTCGTCGCGCATCTCGCCGATGAGGATGACGTCCGGGTCCTGGCGCAGGACGCGGCGCAGCGCGGCCTTGAAGTCCTTGGTGTCCATGCCGATCTCGCGCTGGTTGATGACCGAGCGCTTGTCGACGTGCAGGAACTCGATCGGGTCCTCGATCGTCACGACGTGACGGGCCTTGGTCGAGTTGATGTGGTCGATCATCGCGGCGAGCGTCGTCGACTTGCCCGAGCCCGTGGTGCCCGTGAGCAGCACGATGCCGCGCTCCTCCTCGGCCAGCTCGCGGATCACCGGCGGGAGGTCGAGCTCCTCGATCGTCTTGATCCCGTAGGGGATCGCGCGCAGGACGATGGAGACCGAGCCGCGCTGGCGGAAGGCGTTGACGCGGAAGCGCGCGAGGCCGGCGACCGCATAGGCGAGGTCGACCTCGCCGTCGGCCTCGAACTCGGCGTACTTCACGCTGTCGTTGCCGAGCATCATCTTGATGGCGGCCTCGGTGTCCTCGGCCGCGAGCGGCTCGACGCCCGGGATCGGGACGAGATCGCCGTCGACGCGACAGAGCGGCTGGGACGGGACCTTGAGGTGGAGGTCCGAGCCATTCATCTCCATCAGCTTGGCCAGGGCGCGGTGCAGATCGAAGGACACGTCCGGGTAGTCGACCCGTCCGCCCGCCGGGTGTAGGCGGCTGGACACCTTTCCTAGAACGCGGAAGGCCCCGCGGTGCGGGGCCTTCCGGATGCTGTGTTCGGGCGCGGTGCGGGTTTTCGGCCCCCTGGGCCGACACCCGCGACCTGATCGCGGCCCTCTGGGCGTGGATCAGGCGACGTCGCGGAGCTTCTGGGCCTCCGCGAGGGACTGCAGCTTCTTGAGCGACTGGTTCTCGATCTGGCGGATGCGCTCGCGCGTCACGTTGAACGTGCGGCCGACCTCGTCGAGCGTGCGGGGGTGCTCGCCACCCAGGCCGTAGCGGAGCTCGAGGACGCGGCGCTCGCGGTAGGAGAGGTTCTCCAGCGCCTCGCGCAGCGCCTCCTTGGTCAGGATCTCGGCGGCGCGCTCGTAGGGCGACTCGGCGCGCTCGTCGGCGATGAACTGGCCGAACTCGGACTCCTCCTCGTCGCCGACC
>DASYLT010000034.1:0-16597 GCA_036009425.1 Baekduia sp.
CAACCTGGGCGGCGTCAAGAACATGACGCGCACGCCCGACGCGATCTTCGTCGTCGACCTCAAGACCGAGCTCATCGGCGTCCGCGAGGCCCAGCGCCTGCGCATCCCGCTGATCGGCCTCGTCGACACCAACTGCGACCCCGACGGCGTCGACTTCGTCATCCCCGGCAACGACGACGCGATCCGCTCCTGCGACGTGATCACCCGCGCCCTGGGCAACTCCATCGCGGAGGGCGCCGGGCAGTGGCGCGCCGCCGAGGAGGCGCGCGTCGCCCGCGAGCAGGAGGCCGCCGCGGCCCGCCAGGCCGAGGACAACGCCCGTCGCGAGGCCGAGGAGGCCCAGCGCCGCCAGGCCGCCGCCGAGGCCAAGGCCGCCGAGGAGGCCGCGCAGGCCGCCCGCGTCACGCCGAAGGCCAACACCGACGAGGTCGCGTCGCGTCCCGGCGGTCAGCAGGCCCCGGCACCGACGGCCGAGGACCAGACGCCCGACCCGGCGTCCACGGTCGAGACACCCGTCACCGACGCGGTCCTGGGCCCCGACGACGACGCCGCCCCCGCCGCGCCCGCCGAGACGCCCGCCGAGGCCGTCCAGCCCGACGAGACCGCCGGTCAGCCCGGCGCCCCGGAGCCCGGCGCCGCCGGCGCGCACAGCGCCAAGCCCGAGTAACCACCCCTTTCAGAAACCGGAGCACAGCACCGTGAGCACCACGATCACTGCTGCCGACGTCAAGGCCCTTCGCGAGAAGACGGGCGCCGGCATGATGGACTGCAAGAACGCGCTGACCGAGTCCGGTGGCGACATCGACAAGGCCACCGAGATCCTGCGGGTCAAGATGGGCAACAAGCTCGGCAAGCTCGCCGGCCGCGAGACCTCCGAGGGGACCGTCCAGAGCTACGTGCACGCCACCGGCAAGGTCGGCGTGCTCGTGCAGGTCGAGTGCAACACGGACTTCGTCGCCAAGAACGAGGACTTCATCGCGTTCGCGAAGGACCTGGCGCTGCACATCGCCGCGTCCCCGCAGACGCTGTACGTCTCCGAGGACGAGGTCCCCGAGGCCGACAAGCAGCGCGAGCTGCGCGTCTTCGAGGAGATGGCCGCCGACAAGCCGGAGAACATCCGCCCGCGGATCGTCGAGGGTCAGCTCAAGAAGTGGTACGGCGACGTGGTCCTGCTCGACCAGGAGCACGTCAACCCCGACAAGCACGGCGGCAAGACGATCGACCAGCTGCGCGGCGACCTCTCGGCCAAGACCGGCGAGAACGTCGTGGTCAAGCGCTTCGCCCGCTTCGCGGTCGGGGAGTAGCGATCCGCCCGCGCCGATCCCTAGGATCGCCTCGGTTTGGCTGATCCTGTCTTCAAGCGCATCCTGCTGAAGCTCTCCGGGGAGTCCCTGATGGGCTCCCAGGACTACGGCACCGACCCGGAGCGCCTCCGGGCGGTCGCCACGGCGATCAAGGCGATCCACGACCGCGGGGTCGAGATCGCGATCGTCGTCGGCGCGGGCAACATCTACCGCGGGATGAAGGGCGCGGCGGCCGGCATGGACCGCGCCACCGCGGACTACATGGGCATGCTGGCCACGGTGCTCAACGCGCTGCCGCTGCAGGACGCCCTGGAGACCCAGGGCGTCCACACGCGCGTGCAGAGCGCCATCACCGTGGCCGAGGTCGCCGAGCCCTACATCCGCCGCCGCGCGATGCGCCACCTCGAGAAGGGGCGTGTCGTGATCTTCGCGGCGGGGACCGGCAACCCGTTCTTCACGACCGACACGGCCGCCGCGCTCCGGGCCGTCGAGATCCACGCCGAGGCCATCCTGATGGCCAAGAACGGGGTGGAGGGCGTCTACACCGCCGATCCGCGCGACCATCCCGACGCCGAGCTGATCCCCGAGATCACCCACATGGACGCGTTGCAGCGGGGTCTCCGGGTCATGGACGCCACGGCGCTCACGCTCTGCGCGGAGAACCGCCTGCCGATCCACGTGTTCAACATGGACGACGAGCACAACATCGAGCGGATAGTGTCCGGCGAGCGCGTGGGGACCCTCGTCAAGGCGGAGGCAGGAGACACCAATGAGTGAGTTGATCGACGAGCTGCTGGCCGAGGCGGGCGAGCGCATGACCGCCGCGGTCCAGGCGGCCCAGAACACCTTCTCGTCGGTGCGCACGGGCCGCGCCAGCCCGACGGTGCTCGACCGCATCATGGTGGACTACTACGGAGCGCTGACGCCGGTCAAGCAGCTGGCGACCATCAACGTGCCCGAGGCGCGGCTCATCACGGTGCAGCCCTACGACGCGTCCTCGATCAAGATCATCGAGAAGGCGATCATGGAGTCCGACGTCGGGCTCACGCCGAGCAACGACGGCCGGATCATCCGCCTGTCGATCCCGGAGCTCAACGAGGAGCGGCGGCGCGACCTGGTCAAGGTCGTGCGCGGACTCGCCGAGGACGGCCGGATCTCCGTTCGCAACGTACGGCGCGACATCATGCACGACCTCAAGGGGCTCAAGGACGAGGGCGACGTCGGCGCCGACGACGAGCGCCGCGGCGAGCAGGAGCTGCAGAAGCTCACCGACGGCAAGATCGCCGAGCTCGACGTGCTCCTCAAGGCCAAAGAAGAAGAGATCCTCGAGGTTTGAGCGGGCGTGCTCGCCTAGGGGCTCGCAGCCCGGGCGCGAACTCGCCCAGGGGCTCGTTCGCGCGGTGGACGAGGGACCTGGTGCGGTGAGCGACTCAGACTCCGGCGGGGGTCCGAAGTACGTCGCCATCATCACCGACGGCAACGGCCGCTGGGCGCAGGCGCGGGAGCTGCCCGTCGCCGAGGGGCACAAGGCCGGCGCCGACGTGGTCAAGGCCCGGCTGCGCGATGCCGCCGAGTTCGGGATCCGCGAGCTGACGGTCTACTCGTTCTCCACCGAGAACTGGTCGCGGTCGGCCGAGGAGGTCACGGCGCTCATGCGCATGTTCTCCCAGCGGATCCTGTCCGAGACGCCCGAGCTCAAGGCCGAGGGCGTCCGCATGCGCTTCATCGGCCGGCGCGACCGGATCGCCTCCGCGCTGCTGGAGCAGATGGACTGGGCCGAGGCCGAGACCGCGCACAACGACCGCATCACGCTGTTCTTGGCCTTCAACTACGGCGGGCGCGCGGAGATCGTCGACGCCGCCGCGCGCTTCGCGGGCGGCACCGAAGAGGACTTCCGGCGGCTGCTCTACGCGCCCGACATGCACGACCCCGATCTGGTCATCCGCACCAGCGGCGAGCAGCGGACCAGCAACTTCCTGCTGTGGCAGTCGGCCTACTCGGAGCTGATGTTCCGCGAGGAGCTGTGGCCGGACTACTCGCGCGAGGCGTTCCGCGCGACCCTCGACGACTTCGCGGCCCGCGCGCGGCGCTTCGGGGGGCGCTGACGCGTGCCCCAGCCCCGGCGCGGTCGTGCCGATCGGCAGCGCCGTCCCGCCACGGCGGGTGGGAGCCGGCCCCGGCGGCGTCCCCGCGGCGGCGGCTCGGACCTCGGGGCGCGGATCGTCGTGGCGATCCCGGCGCTGGTCGTCGCGCTGGCGATGGTCGCGCTGGGCGGTGCCGTCTTCGCGGTGGGCATCGGGATCCTCGGCCTCGTCTGCCTCCACGAGCTGTTCACGCTCTTCGAGCGGGCGCGCCCGGCGCGGCTGGCGGGCGCCATCGGCCTCGCGGGGCTGCTGACCGCGGCCGCGCTCGGCGACCGGGGCACGGTCCTGCTGGTCTTCATGGCGTGCATCCCGCTCGTGTTCCTGGTGACCGTCAACCAGGCGCGCGGCGGGGGAGCGCCCGCGATCTCGGTGACGCTGATGGGATTGGCGTGGATCGGCTTGGCGCTGGCGCACGCGATCCTCCTGCGCGATCTGCCGCACGGCGGCGGGCTCGTCTTCGCGGTCCTGCTCGGGACGTTCGCCGGCGACACCGGCGCCTACCTCGGGGGCCGGGCGTTCGGCCGCCGCCCGCTGGCGCCGTCGATCTCCCCCAACAAGACCGTCGAGGGTCTGCTGATCGGCATCGTGGTCTGCACCGCCGCGGTGTGGTGGGCGGGGCTGAGCCAGGAGTGGTTCGGCGGCGTCAAGGGCGCGGTGCTGGGCGTGTCGATCGCGCTGGCCGCGCCGCTGGGCGACCTCTTCGAGTCCTACCTCAAGCGCGATGCGGGGACCAAGGACACCGGCCGGCTCTTCGGTGCGCACGGCGGCGCGCTGGACCGCCTCGACGCCATCATGTTCACCGCCGTCACGGGCTACTACGTGTGGCTCGCCCTGACCTGAGCGAGGCCCTGCGCGGCGGCCTGCTGGGCGTCGCCGTCGGCGAGGCCCTGGGGCTGCCATGGATCGGCCGCTCACCGCGCGAGATCAAGCGCGACCGGCTGCTGGACGAGGTGGGGCCGACGGGGGCGTTGACGGCAGCGGTGCTGGCGGCGGCGGGAGGGGGACAGTCCCCCAGCGCCGTCGCCGAGGGTGGGCGACAGTCCCCGGCGTTGGCGATCGCGCTCGTCGTCGGCTGGCGCGAGGACGATCCGGCCGCGCGGCGCGCTGCGGCGCTGCCGCTCGGCCTCGGGGCGATCGTCGTGGCCGACCTCGCGGCCCAGGCGCTGGCCGGCCGGGCGCTCTACCAGCAGGTCAACGACCACGGCAAGCACTGGGGCCCGCCGTATCGCGGTGTCGGCGCCGACGACCGCGCGGTGATCGGCGCGCTGCTGGCCAACCTCCACCGCCACGACGACCCGAGCGAGGCGATGCGCGCGGCCGTGCGCCTCGGCGGCGGCGGAACAGCCCTGCTGACGGCGCTGGTCGGCGGGATCCTCGGCGTGCGGCGCCCCACGGCGATCACGCGCGTGCCGTGGCTTCGACGCAGCGCCGCGCCGGACGAGGCGGTGCTGGACGGCGCCGTCGCCGCCCTGGTGGCATCCCGCCAACCTTGATGAGACCTTCAGCTCGCCGCGGCTACCCTTCTGGGCAATGCCCCGACGCCTCCTCGTGCTCGGCTCCACCGGGTCGATCGGCACCCAGGCGCTCGACGTGGTCTCCCGCACCGACGATCTCGAGATCGTCGGCCTGAGCGCAGCGCGCTCGTGGGAGGCCCTGATCGAGCAGGCCACGCGCACCGGCGTGCGCCGGATCGCGATCGCCGATCGCGACGCTGCCGCACGCGCCG
The DNA here is from genome assembly GCA_036009425.1 of Baekduia sp. Classification (GTDB taxonomy): domain Bacteria; phylum Actinomycetota; class Thermoleophilia; order Solirubrobacterales; family Solirubrobacteraceae; genus Baekduia. Next base: position 5,175 of record DASYLT010000034.1, read on the forward strand.
CCGAGGCGTGGACCGACGGGGAGGTGCTCGTCGGCGCCGAGGGCCTCGTCCAGCTCGTCCTCGAGTCGAGCGCCGACCTCGTCCTCAACGCGCTCGTCGGCTCGGCCGGCCTCGGGCCGACCGTCGCCGCCCTGGGCGAGGGCATCGACCTCGCGCTCGCCAACAAGGAGTCGCTGGTCGTCGGCGGCGAGCTGGTCACCCAGCTCGCCGAGGCCACCGGGGCGCAGCTGCTGCCCGTCGACTCCGAGCACGCCGCGCTGCACCACCTGCTCAACGGCGTGCCGGCCGGCGCGCTGGAGCGCATGACCATCACCGCGTCGGGCGGCCCGTTCCGCGGCCGCAGCACCGCCGAGCTGGCCGACGTGACCGTCGAGCAGGCCCTGGACCATCCGACCTGGTCGATGGGCGGCAAGATCACCATCGACTCGGCCACGTTGATGAACAAGGGCCTGGAGGTCATCGAGGCCCACCATCTGTTCGGCGTGGCCTACGACAAGATCGACGTCGTCGTCCACCCGCAGTCGATCGTCCACGCCATGGTCGAGACCGCCGACGGCGCGCAGCTCGCGCACCTGGGCCTCCCGGACATGCGGATCGCGATCGCCTACGCGCTGCACCACCCCGACATCGTGGCGCTGCCGACCAAGCGCCTGAACCTCGCCGAGATCGGCGCGCTGACCTTCGAGCCCGTCGACGACGAGGCCTTCCCCTGCCTGGGCCTCTGCCGCCAGGCCGCGCTGGCCGGCGGCACCGCGCCCTGCGTGCTCAACGCCGCCAACGAGGTCGCCGTGCACGCCTTCCTGAACGGGCGCCTGTCGTTCACCGGCATCGCCGAGGTGATCGACGCGACGCTGCAGGAGCTGCCCGGCGGCCCGGTCCGGGCCTTCGAGTCGCTCTTCGAGGCCGACCGCGAAGCTCGCGAGCTGGCCGGCGAGCAGATCGGAGCGCGCGCCCAGTGAGGTCGAACGCTGCCACGGCCGTCGGCCGACCGACCTGGAGGCACGTTCGATGAGCTGGCTCCTCGCCTTCGTCGGCTTCGCCGCGCTGATCATCCTGCACGAGTTCGGCCACTTCGCCGCGGCCAAGGCCGTCGGCATGCGGGTCGAGCGCTTCGCGCTGTTCTTCCCGCCGCTGCTGTTCAAGGTCAAGCGCGGCGAGACCGAGTACGGCGTCGGCGCGATCCCGCTGGGCGGCTACGTGAAGATCACCGGCATGAACCCGGCGGAGGAGATCCCGCCGGAGCATGCCGACCGGGCCTACTACCGCCAGCCGGTCTGGAAGCGCGTGTTCGTCATCAGCGCCGGACCCGCGATGAACGTGCTCGTCGCGTTCCTGATCCTCTTCGCGCTGTTCGCGTTCAAGGGCGAGCAGGTCGTCAACTCCACCGTCGGCGCCGTCCAGACGTCGTCGGCCGCCGCCGGGGTCCTCAAGCCCGGCGACAAGCTCGTCGCCGTCGACGGCGTCAAGGGCACGCCCGAGGTGCTGCGCACGCGCATCAACACGCACACGTGCGCCGGCGGGGCCACGGTCGACAAGTGCGTCGCCGCGACGCCGGCCAAGGTCACCGTGCAGCGCGCCGGACGCACGCTCGTCCTCGACGTCAGCCCGCGCTACGACAAGACACTGAAGCGCATGCTGCTGGGGTTCTCCTTCGCGGGGACCTACCACACGCTGCCGGTCGGCGAGTCGGCCAGCCGGTCGGTCACGGGCATGTGGGACGTCACGACCGCCACGGTCGACGCCGTCACGCGCCTCTTCTACGACAGCTCGGCGCGCAAGAACCTCTCCGGCGTCGTCGGCTCCTACGAGACGACGCGCCAGTCCTTCGCCGCCGACGACGTCGAGCGGGGGATCACGATCCTCGCCCTGATCTCGCTGTCGCTGGCGATCGTCAACCTCTTCCCCTTCCTTCCGCTGGACGGAGGCCATATCTTCTGGGCGCTGGCGGAGAAGGTGCGTCGTCGCCCGATCCCGTTCCGGGTCATGGAGCAGGCCAGCTATGTGGGGTTCGTCTTGGTCATCCTGCTGTTCGCCGTTGGGTTGACCAACGACATCGGTCGGCTCCAAGATGGCGGCTTCGGGACGAAGTAACCAACTGGGGAGGGGCAAGTGGAGAGCAGCACGACGCCGAAGCGGGGCGTGGACGCCGCGACGATCGCGGAGGCCTTCCGGCTCACCGCCGAGCAGCGCGCCGACCAGGTCGCCGTCCGCACCAAGGGCGATGCCGTGTCCTGGACGTGGGGCGAGCTGCGCACCCGGGTCGACCGCCTCGCCGGCAGCCTCGCGGCGCTGGGCCTGCGCAAGGGCGACACCATCGCGCTGATGCTCGGCAACCGCCCCGAGTTCCACCAGGCCGACCTCGCGGCGATGATGGTGGGGGCGACGCCGTTCTCGATCTACATGACCTACGCGCCCAACCAGATCGAGTACGTCGTCGGTGACGCGGGCGCCCGCATCATCATCACCGAGCGCCAGTTCCTCGACAACGTGCTGGAGGCGCGCAAGACGCTGCCCGACCTCGAGCACGTGATCCTCGTCGACGGCGACGACCTGCCCGAGGGCGTGACGCACCTCGACGACCTGCCCGAGAACGCCGACTTCGACGTCGAGGCGTCGATCGCCCGGCTCGGCCCCGAGGACGTCCTGACGCTGATCTACACGTCGGGCACGACCGGGCCGCCCAAGGGCGTCGAGCTGGCCCACCGCAACCTGCTGGCCGCAGTGGCGGGGATCGAGGACATCGTCCAGTTCCCCGAGGGCGCCCGCGTCATCTCGTGGCTGCCCAACGCGCACATCGCCGAGCGGGCCGCGCACCACTACCTGCCGATCGTCTTCGGCTTCCAGGTCACCTGCTGCCCCAACCCGCGCGACATCATCGCGTTCCTGCCCGAGGTGCGCCCGCACTGGTTCTTCGCGGTCCCGCGCATCTGGGAGAAGCTCAAGTCGGGCCTGGAGGCGATGATCGCCGGCCAGCCGCCCGAGCAGCAGGAGGCCTCGCGCGCCGCGGTCGCCGCCGGGCTGGAGAAGGTCCGCCTCGAGCAGGCCGGCGAGCCGGTGCCGGCCGAGCTGGTCGAGCGCGTCGCGCAGGCCGACGCCGCGATGTTCGCCGGGCTGCGCTCGATGCTCGGCCTCGACGAGGTCGTGGCGATCAACGTCGGCGCCGCCCCGACGCCGGTCGAGGTCCTGGAGTTCTTCCACGCCATCGGCCTGCCGCTGGGCGAGCTGTGGGGGATGAGCGAGACCTGCGGCGGCGGCGCGGTCAACCCGCCCGATCGCATCAAGATCGGCACGGTCGGTCCCGCGACGCCGGGCTGCGAGCTGAAGCTCGCCGGCGACGGCGAGCTGCTGATCCGCGGCGGCCTGGTGATGCTCGGCTATCGCGGGCTGCCCGACAAGACGGCCGAGGCCATCGACGCCGACGGCTGGCTGCACACGGGCGACATCGCGCAGATCGACGACGAGGGCTACGTCAAGATCGTCGACCGCAAGAAGGAGATCATCATCAACGCGGCCGGCAAGAACATGTCGCCGGCCAACATCGAGGCGACGGTCAAGAGCGCCTCGCCGCTGATCGGCAACGCGGTCTGCATCGGCGACGCCAAGCCCTACAACACGGCGCTGATCGTCCTCGACGCCGACTTCGCCCCGGCATGGGCGGCGCAGAACGGCATCGAGGGCACGACGCTCGAGTCGCTGTCGCACGACGAGCGCGTGCGCGCGGCCATCCAGGAGGGCATCGACGGCGCCAACGCCAAGCTGGCGCGCGTCGAGCAGATCAAGAAGTTCGTCATCGTCGAGGGCGACTGGCTGCCCGGCGGCGACGAGCTGACGCCGACGATGAAGCTCAAGCGCAAGCCGATCGCCGAGAAGTACGACGGCGCCATCGCCGGGATGTACACCAAGTAGCTACCGGCTCGAGGAGCTCGCGCGCGCCCGGCGCGTGAGCTCCACCGCCGCCGCCCGCAGCCCGGCGGCCTCGGCGACCGGGGCGGCGAACCCGACGCGCGCGGGCGCCGTGCCGCGCGGCGTCTCCAGGACGAGGTCCAGGCCGTAGCGGTCGGCCGCCGTGCAGCGGGCGCTCGTGGCATCGGGGTAGCCGCCGAGGGCGCGCGCCATCGCCAGCAGCGCGTCGGCGTGGTCGGCGTTGAGGTGCTCGACGGCGCCGCGGGCGTCGCCGATGGGATCGGCCTGCGCAACGGCGTACTCGGCGCCCTCGGCCGAGGACATCCGCCCGTAGCCGCCGACCCAGCGCACCCGCTCGACGCGGAGGACGTAGAGCGAGAAGTCGGTGTAGTCGATGTAGTACCGGCCGGAGGCGACCGCGGCGAGGTAGGCGGCGCGTGCCGCCTCGCGGGCCTCGCCGTCGGGGCGCCGGACGGCGCCTGCGAGCGTGACGCGGCCGGCCGACAGCGGATCGGCCACGGGTGCCGGATCGACCACGACGAGGCTGGCGCGCGGGTCATGGGCGAGGTTGCGCCCGTGCTCGGCCAGCTGCGAGACGCAGAGGACCGGCGAGCCGTTGGGCAGCGCGGCGTAGGTGACCATCGAGCCCCAGGGCCCACCGTCGCCGCTGAGCGTCGCCAGCGTGGCGACGTTCGTGGCGGCCAGGAGCGTGCGCGCCTCCTCGGCGGGGGTGCGGCGCGGGACGTCGGCGACCTCGGTCAGCGGCGGCGGGACGGGCGGCGGCGCCTCGGAGGGCACGCCGTGGTCGAGCTCGGGCATGCCCACATCGTGACGGGTCCCGGGCGTTCTTACGGCCAGCCGGCGCCGGGCGTCGCGAGGCGCGCCGCGTCGCGGCCGGCGGCCTTGGCCTCGTACATCGCGCGGTCGGCCGCCTGCAGCAGCGCGTCGGCGCTGCGGTCGGGCCGGTCGGGCAGCGCGACGCCGATCGACGCGGTGACGTGCGCCACGCCGGTCGCCAGCGGGATCGGCTCGGCCAACAGGGTGCGCAGCCGCTCGGCGACGTCCATCGCCTCCTCGGCCCCGGAGACGTCCTCGCAGATCGCCACGAACTCGTCGCCGCCGAACCGGGCGACGGTGTCGCCCGGACGCAGGTCGTCGTCGATGCGCGCCGCGGTGACGCGCAGCAGCTCGTCGCCGGCCGTGTGGCCCAGCGTGTCGTTGGCGTGCTTGAAGTTGTCGAGGTCGATGAACAGCACCGCGACGCTGGTGTCGGCGCGCTTGACGCGCTGCAGGGCGTGGCGCAGGCGCTCGGCGAGCATCGCGCGGTTGGCCAGGCCGGTCAGCGGGTCGTGGTCGGCGCGGTGCGTCGTGGCCTCGAAGTCGCGGGCGGCGTCCAGGGCGGCCGCGGCCTGGTCGGCGAAGAGGCGCAGGGCCTGCAGGCGCTCGCGGCTGGGCAGGAGGCGGTCGGACGGGTCGTCGACCCAGATCACGCCGCGCGGCCGGCTGTCGGCGCCCAGCAGCGGCACGACGAGCCAGTGACGATCCCACGCGTAGGGCCCGCGCCCGTTGGACTGCGAGCGGTAGATCGTGGTGTGCAGGTGCAGCAGCGCCTCGGCGTCCTCGCGCTCCAGCAGGTAGCAGCCGTGGCGGTCGTGGCACGGCTGCAGCATCGGCGCCAGCTGGTCGAGCGTCAGGGCGACGTGGGCGAAGACTGGATCGTGCAGCGCCCACCCCGCGGTGGCGGCGGGGCGCAGCGGGCGGCCCTCGTCCGCCAGGAGCACGGCCACGCGCTGGAAGCGCAGCGCGTCGCGGATGCCGGCGCAGACGGCGTCGAGCACGCCGCCGCGCGAGCGCTGGTCGGCGATGCGCGAGGAGACCGAGAGCAGCCGCTCCAGGGCGGCGCGGTGCGTCGCGTCGCGGCGGGCGTCCTGAGCCTGCTCGACGGCGAGCGCGGCGACCTGCGCGAGGGCGACCAGCCGGTCGAGGTCCTCGTCGCCCGGCCGGCGGCCGTCGGCGGGCTCGTCCACCGACAGGATGCCGAGGACGTCCCCGTTGGCGCGCCGCATGACGGCGAGCAGCAGGTCGTCGGGATCCCACTGGTCGGGGGCCGAGGAGGGCGATGCCGCGGGCGTGTAGAAGGCCATGCCGTCGGCACGGTCGGGCAGGCTGCCGGCCGGGACGTGGTGGGCGCCACGGCGCTCGAAGCGCGCGGCGATGAAGGGCGCCCATTGCTCCCACGTTGAGGCCTGGCCGAGCACGACGGCGCGCGCGGCGGTCGAGCCGTGGACGGTGATCGCCTCGAAGTCGTCCCACTCCGGGCGGTGCAGGTTCACCGCGACCGTCGCGTACCCGAGCGTGTCGGCGATCACCGCGGCGATCCGGTCCAGCGCCCCGACGAGGTCGTTCTGCGTCTGGACGCCGCGGGCGGCCTCGAGAGCTCCCCGCAGGGAGGCGATCAGGGAGAGGGACGATGGAGACACGGTTCACCAGGGTTAACGGCTGCTGGCACAGTGTGCTTGAGCGGGATGGGCGACGGGTCGGTTGGTGTGGTGGGGAGGGTCGAAGCCCGGGGCCGTCCGCGCTCGGGGTGGGGGGTGGGCCTGTTGGCCGCCGTCGGGCCGCGGCGTTCGGGCCCACCCGCCTCCGGCGCCGAGGCAGCTACGGGGTGGGCCTGTCCGCGGACGCCCCTGGTCCGCCGACAGGCCCACCGGCTCACATGGCGTGCCGACTTGTCCCGAGGGCCCGTCTGCGGACACAGCGCGTCCGTAGGCAGGCCCACCCCCCGTCGGAAGCGACGAGGCACCTGGCCGGACCAATGCTGTCGGAGGTCGACCGGGCGCCCGGCGCTCACGGACCCGGCCGGACCGGGGCGATCGCGATCCAGCTCTTGGCCAGCGGGCCGAGGCGCTCGGCGTGGACCGGGGCGCCGAAGAGCCCGGCGACCTCGTCGCGGCGCAGGAGGTCGATGTCCTCCCAGAAGCCCTGGGTGCCGGCGCGCCAGTAGTGGCGGCGCAGCGGCGCGGGCAGCCAGTGGGCGAAGGGGAGCAGCGAGTGCGGCTCCAGGGGGAACGAGTAGGCCGGCGTCTGGACGTACAGGCCCTGGCCGACGCGGCGCACCTCGGCGGCGAACGCGGCGCGGCGCTCGCGCGGCACGTGCTCGATGACGCTGGAGGAGTAGACGAGGTCGAATTCGCCGTCGGCGTAGGGCAGCCCGTCCGTGACGTCGGCCTGCAGGAACGGGCCCGGGTACTCGGGGCGCGGGTAGAGGTCGACGCCGGTGATCTCCAGCTGCGGCTCAAGGGCGCGCAGCCCGGCGGTCCCACAGCCGACGTCGAGCACGCGCATCCCCGGCTGCAGGCCGGTCAGCCCGAAGAACGCGGCATGGCGGCGCGCGCGGGCGCGAGCGGCGATGGGGGAGGCGATCCGCGCGCGGGTCTGGCCCTGCGCGGTGCCGTACACGTCTGGGGCCGCCACGGCGCTCAGGCTAGACGAAACGCTGCGGCGGGCCGGGACCGCCCGGGGCTCTTCTAGAATGGGGCGCATGGCCTCTGCCCGTCAGATCCACGTCGGCGACGTCCCCGTCGGCGGTGGCGCACCCGTCGCTGTCCAGACGATGACCAAGACGGAGACCGCGAACCTGGCCGCGACGATGGACCAGATCCACCGCGTGACCGAGGCCGGCGCCGACATCGTGCGCGTGGCCGTGCCGCGCGAGCAGGACGTCGAGGCGCTCAAGACGATCGTGGTGCAGTCCAAGATCCCGATCATCGCCGACATCCACTTCAACCACACGCTGGCGATCAAGGCCATCGAGGCCGGCGCCCACTGCGTGCGGATCAACCCGGGCAACATCGGCGGTCCCGACAAGGTGGCCGAGGTCGTCGCCGCCGCCAAGGGCCGCGGGACGCCCATCCGCGTCGGCGTCAACTCCGGCTCACTGCCCAAGCACCTGCGCGACCTGGAGTTCACCAACCCGGTCGAGGCGCTCGTGACGGCCGCGACCGAGTGGGTCGCGCTGATGCACACGCTCGACTTCTACGACTTCAAGGTCTCGATGAAGTCGACGTCGGTGCCCAACACGATCGCCTCCAACCGCCTGCTGGCCGAGAAGATCGACCATCCGCTGCACCTCGGGGTCACCGAGGCCGGCACGAAGTGGTCGGGGTCGCTGAAGAGCGCCGTCGGCCTCGGCACGCTGCTGGCCGACGGCATCGGCGACACGATCCGCATCTCGCTCTCGACGTTCCACGCCGAGGAGGAGGTCAAGGTCGCCTGGGAGATCCTGAAGGCCTTGAAGCTGCGCGAGCGCGGCCCGGTCCTCATCGCCTGCCCGACCTGCGGGCGCCTGCAGTTCGACATGGACTCGGTCGTCATGGAGGTCGAGCGGCGCCTGGAGCAGTACGCCGACCCGATCGAGGTCTCGATCCTCGGGTGCGCGGTCAACGGCATCGGCGAGGCCCGGCACGCGGACTTCGGCATCACGGGGGCCAAGGATTCCGCGATGATCTTCTCCAAGGGCGAGCCGCTGAAGAAGGTGCCGACCGAGCACCTGGTCGACGAGCTCTTCGCCGAGATCGACAAGTACTACGCGTCGGGCAAGCAGGTCGTCGTCGACGCCAACGCCGCGGCCGAGGCCGCCCGGTGGCTGGCCGAGAACGAGGACGCGTCGGCGATGACGCCCGAGCGCCTCGCCGCCGCCGAGGCCGCCCAGGCCGCGGCCGAGGCCGACGCGATCGACGAGGCCGTCTCCCCGACGGCCGGCCGGCGCTTCAGCCGCGCCTAGCCGCCCGGCGGCACCCCGCAGCACCCGTAGCGCTCCGCGCCGCTTGACTTCAAGCGCACTTCAACCTGCAAGATGGTGGACATGGCCCTTCAGATCACCGACCTCGTCAAGCGCTACCCCACGGGCACCGAAGCCCTCCGGGGCGTGTCGCTGGACATCGCCGAGGGCGAGTTCTTCGGACTGCTCGGGCCCAACGGCGCCGGCAAGTCCACGCTGATCCACTGCACGACCGGGCTGGCCCAGCCGACGTCGGGATCGATCCGCGTCTTCGGCCACGACGCCATCGAGCACTACGGCGAGGCGCGCCTGGCCGTCGGCCTCGCTCCGCAGGACCTCAACCTGGACTGGTTCCTCACGCTCGAGGAGACGCTCGACTACCACGGCGGCTACTTCGGGATGCCCAAGAAGGATCGGCGCGAGCGGAGCAAGGAGCTGCTGGAGGCGTTCTCGCTGACGGGCAAGAAGGACGACCGGACGCGGACGCTGTCGGGCGGCATGAAGCGCCGGCTGATCCTCGCGCGCGCGCTGATGCACCGGCCCAGGCTGCTGATCCTCGACGAGCCGACCGCCGGCGTCGACGTCGAGCTGCGGCTGGAGCTGTGGCACTACGTGCAGCGCATCAACGCCGAGGGCACGACAATCCTGCTCACCACGCACTACCTCGAAGAGGCCGAGCAGCTCTGCGACAAGATCGCCTTCATCAACGACGGGCAGATCGTCGCGACGGGGACCAGCGACGAGCTCGCCGCCCACTACGGCGTCGACGGGCTCGAGGACGCCTACCTGGAGCTCGTGGGGCGCAAGGAGCTGTCCCGAGGTCCCGGCATCGTCCGGGAGATCGCGTCATGACCACGACGCAGATCCGCTTCATGGCGCTGCTGCGCCGCGAGTGCAACCGCTTCTTCAAGATCAAGCGCCAGACGCTGGGCGCGCCGCTGCTCGAGACGTTCCTGTACATCTCGGTCTTCGGCGCGGCGCTCGGGTCGCGGATCGACAAGCTGCATGGCGTCGACTACGTCGTCTTCATCGTCCCCGGGCTGATCATGATGGCCTGGGCGATGAACGCGTTCTCCAACAACGCGTCGTCGATCCTGCAGCAGAAGTTCCAGCGCTCGATCGACGACCAGCTGTCGTCGCCCGCCTCGCCGCTGGAGCTGCTGCTGGCCTTCACCTTCGGCGGCTTCCTGCGCGGGATGATCGTCGCGACGCTGACGTTCTGCGCGGCGTCGCTCCTGGTCGACCTCCCGGTCGATCACGTCCTCGTGCTGTTGCCGGCGCTGTTCCTGGTCGGCGTGTTCTTCTCCCAGCTCGGCGTGCTGGTCGGCGTGCGCGCCGAGCAGTTCGACGACGTGTCGGTGGCGCAGACCTTCGTGCTGCAGCCGCTGATCTTCCTCGGCGGCGTCTTCTACTCCGCGGCGCTGCTGCCCGAGCCGTTCCAGACGCTGACCCACTTCAACCCCGTGTACTACATGATCAACCTGGTGCGCTACGGGTTCATCGGCTACTCGGAGGCCAACGTCGCGCTGTCGCTGCTGTTCCTGACGGGCGCCGCCGCCGCGCTGTTCACGGTGAACTACCGGCTGTTCCGGCGCGGCTACAAGCTGCGGGCGTAGGGCGGCTCAGGCGCCCCGCACCTTCGGCGTCACCGCCAGCACGTCGCTGGTGACCGCGGGAGGCGCGAGGGGCGCGGGAGGGTCCGCGGTCCGATAGCGGTAGGACCCGGGCCGCGGCACCGCCAGGGTCTTGACGAACGTCCCGCGGCGATCGGTCCGCAGCCGCGCCACCGTCACGTACGAGCCGCTGGGCGAGCGTCGCTGCAGCAGCACGGTGTGGGCCGCGCCCGGGCGGACCTGGCCCCAGAAGCGCACGCGGGGAGCGAGCGTGGAGACATCGGCGAAGAACGGGTGCTGGAAGCCGGCCAGTGCGGGCTTCGGCCTGCCGTTGGCGAAGAGCAGGCCCGACTGCCAGCCCGCGTACTTCTTGCGTCCGGCGCCGACCGACTTGACGCCCTCGTCGCGCCACACGTACTGCACGAGCGTCCGCACGCGCGGGTCCTTCCACGCGATGTAGGCGGCCTGCTGCAGCCAGCGCGACTGGCGTCCGACGGGGATGCCGTCGTAGGGATCGGGCGGGTTGGTCTGGTAGCCGAACTCGGTGAGGTGCAGCGGTGCGTGGGCACCGGTCGGCGTCGTGAAGCCGCGGGCGTGCTGGACGGCGTCGAGCGTCCGCTCCAGCTTGCCGAGGTCGGCGATCGCCGCGTCGTCGGCGTTGGGCGACGGCGTCGACGGGCTCGCCTTGATCGGGTGCGGGTGGTAGGCGAAGCCGTCCATGCGCGCCGGCTGGAAGCCGCGGCAGCGGCCGGTCCGGACCGGCCGGTAGCGCTCGTCGACGCAGCCGAAGGCGCGGATGAACGCGAGCGGGCGCAGCGGGCGGTTGCGCTGCAGCGGGTCGGCGCCGCGCGGGGCCAGCGCGCCGGCGAGGACCTGGGCGCCCGGGTCGGCGCGGTGGATCGCGGGGTAGGCGGCGCGCACGAGCGCCCGGTAGGTGTGCGGGGAGACCGGCGTGCAGACGCGATGGTGCCTGGTGCACGAGAACTGCGGCTGCAGCCAGCCCTTCTGGTTGGGCTCGTTGTAGATCAGGTAGCGGTCGACCGTCGGGCCGTAGCGCTTGGCCACGGCGGTGGCGAACGCGGCGAACTCGCTCGCCTTCGGCTCCCACGCCTGGTTGTGCTTCTTCG
>DASYLT010000035.1:0-38534 GCA_036009425.1 Baekduia sp.
GCGGGAAGCGATCGGTGCCCGCGAGCTCGAACCACCCAACGTGCTTTCGGTCTTCGTACTCCTCGACGACATCCTGGATCGCGCACTCGACGACCAGGGGATCGCCGTATTGAAAGCTCCAAAGGGGATGGCTGCCGGTCAGGTTGACGTTGCCGATCTCCTGCAGCCAGACCCGGACGGCGACGGCCATCGGCCCGACCGTCCGCTCGACCTCGGCGATGCGCTCGTCGATGTCTGGCTGCGGCGGGGTGAGGGCGGCGTCGCCCAAGTCGAAGCGATAGCCGGACTGAGCGAGAGCCTGATGGAGCCGCCCGACGTTGCGCCCTGCTCTGCCGATCAGCTCGCCGGCAACCTCGGTTGCCTCTTTCCATCCACCGCCATCGTCGCGCAGCGCAGGCCCCGCCGCCACCAACTCCCGCCAGACGCCCTCGCAATCGCCTGCTCGATACCTCGCGACCCAGCTCATGCCAGGCACCCTATTCGCCCAACGCAGCACTGCTGCCCATTGAAAGCGACAGCGGGACGGATTGACGCAGAGCGGCGTGAAGAAGGCGATCAAGCCATCGCGGCGGATGGCGCTCGCTGAGTATGTTCGCGCGATGAAGACTTCACGGCCGCTTGCAGTCGGACTGGCTTTAGTGACGGGCCTGGCCGCTGCTCAAGGAAGGGCGGGAGCGGCTCAAGGCGCCTGCGACCGACTCCACGGTCACGATCTCGCCTCGGCTCAGAGTGTCAAGCTCGTGGAACGCCGCACTGCGGACGGCGTAGACCTCGCCGCTTGTTCGCAGCCGCGTGGCCGGGTCCGCGTGATCGCTTCACGGCTCACCGGCTCGATCTACACGGAGACGTTTCGGCTGCGCCAGGTCGCCGGTGCCTTCGCGGCAGTCACGAGCTCGTTCGACGATCAGTACGCCTCGGGTGAGACCACATCGGTCGTCAACCTCCGCTCCGGCACGCGCCGCAAGATTGCGTCTCTCCAGCATGACGCGGGACAGGCCGCGGAAAGAGATGGAAAGCGGGTCGCCGCGATCTACGTGACGTCAGGAGGCCGCGGAGCCGCCAGCGTCGTCGACTCACGCGGAGGCGACGTGGAGATCGTCGCCTTCGGCGCCCATGGCACACCGCAGCCGATCGACCACGGGACCGTCGCGGACATCCCCGCGGAGTCGCTCACCCTCGCGCGTGCAACGCTGAGCTGGACACACGCCGGAGCAGTCCGCACTGCCCGGCTTCCCAAGCCCTAGCCTTTCGACGAGAAGCGACAACCGTAGCGGCGGGCTACGACGACTCGTGTTGCTGCTGATCGCCATCGCAGCGTCGATCCACGATTGCAGTTTCTGAACGGACTGCAGAGCAGCCGAACCGCATTCACACCACACGCCGCGGGGCGGAAGACGGTCGCGGCCAGGGCGCTGCTACGGCGTCCGGCTGAAGTACCGCCCCAACGCCAGATGCTGGGCCTGCGTGTCCCGGCGGGACTGGCGCTCCACCGCGCGGTTGGTGCTGTTGTAGGTGTTGCCGCCGGGGTAGTCGGGGAGGCCGGCGACGCCGTCGATGCGGTCGCCGTGCAGTTGGTTGCAGAGCTTGGGGAATTGGTGGGCGTCGAGCCCGTCGACGGCGACTTCCGTGCCGTGGCCATAGAGGCAGACCGCGGAGTCAGGTGAGGCGGCGAGCAGGTCGGTTTGGAGCGCTCGGCGGTCGGGGAACCGGGCGTAGGCGACCCACGGGCCGAGCATCTCGCAGTCGACCATCGTGTGGCCCTTGGCGTGCGGCCAGGCGTCCGGGACACGGACGGGCTCGATGGTCACCGCCGCGCACGCGGGCCATTGGACGAGATGGCGCAGGCGGTCGGCTCCGTGCCTCGGCCAGGGATGCCAGGCTATGGCCATCGCCGCCAGCGCCACAGCGGCGGCGAGGGCCAACATCGCTCGCAGGACGGCCTGCAGCCGCAGAGCGTTGACCAACAGGCCGGGCATCGCCTGAGTCTAGTTCGAACGACAACGTTCTCTCGTCAGATACGCGCAACGGTGGATGACCCCCAGCGCTTGGTACCGGCCTGTGCCCCCGGTGGCGGCCCTCCAAGGGCGGTGATGAGGGAGATGCCAGACTCATCTTCCGGCCAGGCCGGTGAAGCTGAGGTCCCAGGTTGCGTAGAGCCAGTTGGGGACGGCGATGACGTCGGCCGAACGGACGCCCGCCGCCTTCGGCCAGAGCATCGCCACCGCGGGCGCCAGTTCGACGACCTGGCGGTCGATCGCTGCCCAGGCGTCGGCGCGCGCCTTGGGATCGACGAGCGCCTTGGCCGCGTCGATCGCGCGGTTGATCTTCGGATCGTTGAGCTGCGCGACGTTGCTGTTGCCTTGGGGGTGGATGTTGCGGCCGTGGAACAACGGGTCGATGATCGTCTCGGCGTCCGGGAAGTCGCGGAACCAGCCGAGGAACGGGCAGACATGGATCTTCTGTGCCGGCTGCCCGCACAGCTGGAACATCCGGTCGAGGCTCACGAGGCGCAGGCGGACCCGGAACCCGAGTCGTTGCAGGCTGCGCTGGGCCGAGCGGCCGACTGCCGCGCCGGTGCTGTCGTCGGAGCTCACCGCGGCGATGACGCGGTTGCCGGTGTACCGGCCCGAGCGGTAGCCCGCCCGCCGCAGGTACCTGGCCGCGAGCTTCCGGTCCCCTCGCGGCGCAGCGTAGAGCGGCGAGCCGGTGCCCTTGGGGCCGCCCGCCTCGACGAAGCCCGGCATGTCGGGCGGGATGTAGTGGTTGGCGACCTGTCCGGCGAGGCTGCCGCCGAGGGCGTCGAGCATCCCGGCGCGGTCGAAACCTGCGACGACGGCGCGGCGGACGTCGAGGTCGTCGAACGGCCTGAGCCGGGTGTTCATCGTCATGTAGTTCGTGCCGCCGCCGGAGATGAAGGTGAACTGCGTGCGATGAGCGGGAAGGTCGCGACGCAGCACCGCACGTGGGGGGGAGAAGTCTCCGTTGACCATCGACTGTCCGGCGATGATCGCCCGGGAGGTCTTGATGAGGTCGGTTTGGCCTTCCCGGATCTGCACCGCGTCCAGCGCGGCGGGCCGGAAGTCGGTTGCGGCGACCCAGTTGGGGTTGCGGACGAGCTGGATGCTGCGACCCGGGCGGTAGCCGACCGTGCGACCCTGCTGATCGTTGGCGATCATGTACGGGCCGGTGGCGACCTGATGCACCCCGTAGGTGGACCGCTTGGCCTTGTCGAAGCTCGCCGCGTAGTCCTGGGGCACCGGCGCGCTCAGCGACAGCACGAGCGCGTTGACGACGAAGCCGCCGCGGGGCTTGGACAACCGCATGACGAGCGTCAGGTCGTCGGGCGTCTCCAGGCCGGCGATCGTCGTTCCCGGCGCGACCCCCGCGCGCGCGCCGACCAGGTCGCCGAAGTAGGACTCGGCGTAGGGCGTGGCGACGGTCCGGAAGAAGCCGCGCTCGATCGCGTACTTGACGTCGCGCGAGGTCACCTCGCGGTTGACCGGCGGCGAGAAGCGGACACCGGGGCGGAGATGGACGGTGACTGCCCGGCCGTCGGCAGAGACCTCCGGCGGCGCAGCCGCGAGGTCCGGGGCGAGCCCGCCGGGCTGATCGGCTCGGGCGCCCAGCACCGGCCGCTGGGTGGCGGCCGCGACCATAATCCCGAAGGTGTAGTAGGTCACACCTGGATCGATCGCGTCGACGTCTCCGGCGGAGAGCACGGTCAGCGTCCCGCCCTGACGAGTCGGCGCGGCGCCGGCCGCCTGTCCGTCGCGAGCGGTCCGCCGCCCGTCGCCGGACGTGGCCGCCGCCGCTGACGCCGCGACGCACCCGCACATGGCGACCGTCACACCCAAGCGCATCCTCCCGCGAACGGTGAAGCGGTGCATGACGGCGTCGAGTAGCGGCACGGAAGCCTCCCTTGTAGGCCGACGAGGACCGGCCAATCATGATGCTCTTAGTGGTCAGCGTCGCGCCGTGCACCAGTCCGACAATGGACCGCCGTGGCCGTCAGCGCCCACCACGACGACCCGCTTCTGCTGGCAGGCGAAGGGAGCAGCGGGCGCCAGAGCATGTCCACGACCAGGTGGAACGGCCTTTGACCGCGACGGGCAGAGGCGGGATAGTCGCTCGATGAGCAAGCGCGTCGACAGGCGTGGAATGCTGGGTCCGTATGGGGTCCGGTACTCCTGGGTGTATTGGGCGGCGATCGCGGCGGCGTTCGCGTTGCTGATCGTCGACCTCTTCGACGACGGCGCGATATGGAACATCGGCGTGGTCGTGTTCATCGTCATCGCGATCGCGGTGCGGCCGGGCGGAGTCCGAGGACCGCGCGCCGCGACGGCGGCGGACGACGAACGAGCGCCGCGCGGCACGTAGCTGATCGGCTAAACGGCGGGAAGGTCGCCTGGCCTGCGTCGCGCTCTTCTGCTCGTTGAGCACTGGCGCGCTCGCCGCGCGCACGCTGATCACGGGCCGCGACGTGAAGAACGGTTCTCTGACCGGGATCGACATCAAGGACAAGTCGATCGGCAGCAAGGACATCAGGGCGCAAAGGGCGAGAAGGGCGACTCCGGCCCGGCGACCGGCGCCGCGGGCGGCGACCTGACCGGCAACTACCCGGCGCCGACGATCGCCGCCGGCGCGATCACCCCGGCCAAGACCGGAGCGCGGCCCGCGGCGGTGCTGACGCTGTCGACGGACCAGTTCGTCGGCGACAACACCGTCGCGGAATTGGCGGTCGACACCGAGCAGTTCGACGTCGGTGGCCTGCACGCGGGCAGCGACACCTTCCTCACCGCCCCCATCGGTGGCGTCTACGCCATCTCAGCCTCGATCTGCTGGTCCCCCGACGCAACAGGTGTGCGCCTGCTCCTACTCCAGGTCGCGCATGACGACGCCGGCGGCGGCACGGGCCACCGCCGTCCCGGCGTGAGCAGCGCCGCGCCCGTGACCGGGGCGCCGACCTGCCAGACCGCGCAGGCGCTGCTGTCGATGGTCGCCGGCGACCGCGTCGCGGCGCGGTCCCTCCAGACCAGCGGGGGGACCCTCTTGATCTCCAGCGACGCCGTCCTTGGCGGCGTGGATGCCGGCGCGAACCTCAGCATGGTCTGGATGGGGCCCGCCAGTTGAGAGATCCGCAAAAGGCCGGCTTGGAATCGACCCCGGGGATCGCGGCTCAGCGGCACAGGTGCTGCATACCCGAACGAACGAGTCGACAGGACCTGCCGCCAGCACTCCTGCCGTGGGCAAAATACCCGCGCGGTCGCGGACTTGCGCCTGGGAGACGCTTCCGCTTTTGGACGAGCAGCGGCACTCCCGTCCGCCGGCGACGGCCACCCGGCAAAGCGAAAGCGGCGACGGGAGTTGGTCGCGAAGGTAGGCGGCGTCGGGGTCGCCGACCCGCCGCCGACGTCTCCGCGATCGCCGATCGGGAGTGACCGCGCGGCGCCGGGCACGTCCTGCCCGGCGCCACGGCCTTGAGCGCCTACTGGGCCGGGAAGTGCCGGCCAACCTTCGGGCTGCTCCCAAGCGCGGCCGCCGAACGGCTCCGCAGTGCCGCCCGCGCACGGGCCGTCTGGGCGGTGTTCTGGTCGGAGAATTGGTTGAAGGCCATCCGGATCGCCATGTTGTCGAACGTCCGTGACATGAACGTCATGACCTCCGGATCGTTGTTGCTGAGGTTGTCGCACCACCGGAACGGGTTGTCGACGCAGCCTCCGTCGAACGTCCCGATGTTGCCCTCGTAGTTGCCGACGGTTCCGCCGAAGAGGTCGACCTCCTCCGGGAGCTTGCAGCAGTCCTGTCCGGTCAGCACGCCGCTCGCCGGTACACCCGCGGCGTTGAAGCTGAACGCGTCGGTTCCGACAGGCGACAGGAACTCGTGGTTCTTCCCGATCGAGTTGAGGTAGTCGACGCCCATGTCGCGCGCGATCTTCGACGGCTCGTACACGTTGTCGGGGAACGTCGCCGTCACGGTCCGGCCGAACAGGTCGGGGCCCGCTGGGTCGAGGACGCCGATCAGGTAGTTCCGCGTCGCGGTCACATCTGCGTCGAGGTCGTAGCTGATGTGACCCAGCTCCGCCGGGCTGAGGTGGCTGACGTAGTAGTCCGAGCCCAGAAGACCCAGTTCCTCGCCCCCGAACCAGATGAACCGCAGCTTGTTCTTGGGGTTGACCTTCCGCATCTTCTCGGCGAGGTTCAGGATCGTGGCCGAGCCCGACGCGTTGTCGAGCATGCCGGCGCCGTAGATCGCATCCAGGTGCGCGTCGACGACGACAACGTGGTTCGGGTCGCCCTTCTTGGACTCCGCGATGACGTTCCAGTCATCGCGGTTCGGGTCGATGACCACGTTGATGCTGAGGTTCATGTGCGGCGGCGTCCCGGCCTGGTACTCGTCGTAGAGGCTCTTGCCCGTGTCGAAGGACGTGAACGCCACGGGAATCGTCGGGACGAACGAGTTGTTGTCGGCGTCCAACAGGCTGCCGCTTGTCACGGCGGTGCGGCCGGGGTTGCCCTCGTTGAAGATGACCACGCCAGATGCGCCTGCGGCCTGCGCGTTGACCACCTTGACGCCGAAGTTGCACCCACCCCGCTGGATCAGTGCGATCGCGCCCGGCGTGAAGCCGCTGAAGTCGCCAGACGTGCACCCGCTCGTCGAGCTCGACGTCTCGGTCGGTGGGATGACGATGCCGCCGGCGGGCTGTACGTCCGCGTTGGCTGTCCCGTTGCTCGTGCCGGGATTCCAGTCGCTGACCAGCGTGAAGTCGCGTGCCGTCGGCGACGTCTCGCTCCACGTCGGTGTTCCGACGAACGACGTGTAGGTGAACTTGTACGGCTGGATCGTGACGTCATATCCGGCGGCCTTCATCTTCTGCGCGACGTACTGAGCCGATTGCCAGTACCCGGGTTCACCCGAGTTGCGCGACGGATGACCGTCGAGGCCCGGGTTCGCGTCGGCGATCGCCTGGAACGCCTTCATGTGGTTCCAGAGGTCGTTGGTCTGGATGCAGGGCAACAGCTTGTCCGCGGAGTTGTTGTTGCGCGCGTCGCACGCCGCCGACGTCGGATCCGCGCCGGCAGCGACCGGCCCGACCAACCCGGCAGCGAGGCACAACAGTACGAGCGACGACTTTGCGAGTCGCGACCTCAGACGTCCCGGCATGGACCCTCCCCCTCCGAATGGAGCGGCAGAGGACCATTTTCGGCCCCTGCCACATTTTGCGGGGCGCCCATACCCACGGCACGCCAGCTCAAACGCGACTTCTGCTTTGGACGAGAAGCGACAGCGTCCAGGGCTCTGCCCTTGCATGGAGAGCGGCAGCGGAGGTGTCGCTCGGTCCACACCCAGGGGGCTGTCGCCGGAGCCGTTTCCGTAGGACGCTTCTCGGCGTCATCACATCCAACGGAGGTTCACCATGAAGCGTTATCTGTTCACCCTCACCGTCGCGGCCGCCGGCATCATGCCGTTCGTGCTTCCCAACCTGGCCGAGGCGGGTAGGTTGATGCGCTGAGCGCCGCTTCCGCTTCGGAGCAGATCGACCTCGAACGCGGGCGCCGCGTTCTTTCAATGAGGTTCGCCTCGGACTATGGGGCGCTGTTCGGTCACGTGCTCGCACACGGGAAGCAGAGACGTGGACGGTCGGTGGGAGGCGAGCGCGTGTCCCAGCCGACAGCGACCGTCGCGACACGCCCAGCCACGCGGGCGAGCGACGACTACGCGGTGTGGCGGAGGATCGCGGGGACGACGAGGTCCCAGGTGGCAGGCGGGAAGTGCTCATGGCCCATGCCGTCGAGGATGAGCAGTTCGGCGTCGGGGATCTCGGCGGCCAGCGCGCGCCCGTGCGCCGGCGGGAACATCGGGTCCTGCCGGCCGTGGACGACGAGCGTTGGCACGGCGATGTCGCCGAGGCGCTGGCGCCACGGCGCGCCGGCGTCGACCTCAAACGGCTTGGCGGCGCTGGCGCGGATGTCGATGGCGCGATCGACGACGCGCTCCATCAGCGCACGCGTGCTGACTTCGTCGAACTGCGCGGCGTACGGTCGCTCGGCCTCGACGAGGTATGCGACCACTGCGTCGCGGTCGGACCAGTCGACGGCGGAGGCCGCCGGAAACCGGACCGTTGGCGGCGGCAGGTCACCGGTCTCCACGCCGGGAATCCCCGGAGTGGCGCAGGCCAGCGTGAGGGTGGCGACACGCGACGGGTGTTCTAGAGCGGCGAGCTGGGCGGCCGCGGCGCCGCCCGACATCCCGACGAGATGACCGCGTGCCGCGTCGAAGCGTTCCAGTACCCCGACCGCGTCCGCGGCGAGGTCGCGCAGCGTGTAGCCCGGCGCGCCCACGGAGCCCGTCGAACGGCCGGCGTCGCGGCTGTCGTACCGGATCACGAAGCGGCCCGCGGCCGCGAACCGCGCGCACAGCTCATCCGGCCAGGACAGCATCGTGCTCCCAGTGCCGTGGATCAGCAGGACCACCGGGTGCTCGGGGTCGCCGAAGGCTTCGGCACACAACGCGGTCCCGTTGACGTCGACGAGGTGCTCGGGCATCTGGACGTGAAGACCGCTGCGTCCCGCGAAAGTCATCGGTACGCCGCGACGTGCCCTGACATCTCGGGCGCGGCGTCGACCGTCGCCTCAGCCCGGTGGGTGGATGTCGTCCACCCAGCGGACGCTCTCGGGGTCCGGCTCGACCTCTGGTAGGTCGAGGTTCACCACGACGGTGTTCTGATCGCTGCGCACCACCATGCATGACAGCGGGGAGTCGGGCGAAGCGTTGATCTCCTGGTGGGGAACGTACGGCGGCACGTAGATGAAGTCACCGGGGCCGGCCTCCGCGGTGAACTCCAGCCGCTCGCCCCAACGCATCCGCGCGCGCCCGCTCACCACGTAGATGATGGTCTCCAGGTGTCCATGGTGGTGCGCCCCGGTCTTGGCGTCGGGGTGGATCACCACGGTGCCGGCCCAGAGCTTCTCGGCGCCGGCGCGGGCCGTGTTGATCGCCGCGGCGCGGCTCATCCCGGGCGTCTGCGGGGTGTTGGGGTCCAGCTCGTCGCCGTGCACGACGCGCACCCCGTGCCGACGCCAGTCGGTGCCGCCCGGCGGCGGGCTGCTCGCCTCGTCGCGATCCGGCCGGGCGTCCATGGGTCAAGTATGCGCCCTTCGCGATGCCGTGGCGATCGTTCCAAGAGGATCGCCGCCGGCCACTCGCTTGGAGCGGGCGGAAGGCGGATACTCGGTCCATGCGGGCGCTCCGCGTTCTCCAGCTTGCGTGGGTCGGCTGATGCCGCCGCTCGACGAGACCGGCAGGTGCGAGCGGCGACGTGCCGCCGAGTTCGAGCGCGCCTACGCCGACGCGCTCGTGGAGGGCGAGTCAGCGGCGGCCGAGGCAGTGATCCGCGAGGCGATCGAGGCAGGGCTCGAGGAGGCGCTCATCGACGACCACGTGATCCGCCCGGCGCTGCAGCTCGTCGGCGACCTGTGGGCTGAAGGGGACCTCACGATCGCCGAGGAGCACCTCGCCACTGCGATCTCGCTCCGCGTGCTGATGCTCCAGCGCGAGGCGTTCCGCGTCGCACGGCGGCGCGCGTCGCACCGCATCCTGCTCGCGGGAGCGCAGGGGGAGCTGCACGTGGTGGGCCTGCACATGGCCGGCAGCCTGATCCTGCACGCCGGCTACGACGTCCGGCTGTTCGGCGCGGACCTGCCCATCGACGAGATCTCCTCGGCGGTGGAGATCCACCGCCCCGCGGTGGTCGGGTTCACCACCGCCAGCGCGCAGACGGCCGCCAACCTGCCGGCGGCGATCGACGCCGTCCGGCGCCTGGCCCCCGAGGCCGGCGTCATGGTGGGCGGCCTGGGCGTCGACGACGCGTGGAGCGCGGTGTTGGACGTCGTGGTCTGCCATCACGTCGGCGACGCGGTCCAGCACGTCGACGCGCTGGTCCAGCGCGCGGCGCACAACTGAGTTGGCTCAGGTCCCCAACAGCGCTGCGAGCTCGGGCTGCTGGTCCAGCAGCGACGCCAGCGCGCCGGCGAGCTCCGGGTTGAGGAAGACCGCGACGCGATCTCCCTCGCGGCGTGCGTCCTGCCAGGCCGCGCGCAAGAGATCCAGCGACGTCTGCTGTGCCGGATCGACGGCCCGGGCGGGCCCGACGACCTGGTCGCGGATGGCCTCCCAGGCCCCCGGCGACATCCAGAGGGGCTCCCAGGCAGCCATGCCGCCAGCCTAGCGAGAGAGAGGGCTCAGCCTTCGGTGGGCGACGCGGTCTGGTTGGTCACGATGCGGGCCTCGCCGTTGGGGGAGGCGGGGTCGGCCGTGGAGCTGACGTCGGTGGCGCCCTGCTCGCCCTCCGAGAGCATGTCGACCAGGTACGAGCCGGCGACGCCGGCGCCGACGGCGGCCACCGCCCAACCCGGGCCCTTCCAGTTCGGGCGGAGCTTGGCGTCGACCGAGAGCGGGCCGGGGCCGTGCTCGACGATCGTGGCCATCGCCGCGATGATCAGCGCGTTGTACTCCCAGCCGTTCTCGGTCACCCAGGGGCCGTTGGGTCCGTGGACCTTGCGGATGGCGGTGACCATCGAGCCGGTGATCATCGAGGCAGCCAGCGGCGTCGCCGCGCCGAGGACGAGCAGCGCGCCGCCGAGCGCCTCGGCCGCGCCGGCAGCGGCCGCGTGGTGCTTGCCCGGCCGCATGCCGATGCTGTCGAAGAAGCCACCCGTCCCCTCCAAGCCGTGCCCGCCGAACCAGCCGAACAGCTTCTGGGTGCCGTGCCCGATGAACAGGGGCCCCGCCACGCCACGAATCGCCAGGGTGCCGATCATCCTTTGGTGCTGCCCCCTGTGACGCGTCGTGAACCCGGAACTCGTCCGAGGCTGGGAGACTGCCGGGCGTGCGCAGGGCATCGGGCATCCTCGTGGGCGGCGCCGCGGCCCTCGCGGTCGTGCTCGCCCTGGGCGGCTGTGGGTCCGACGAGGCCAACAGCTACGGCACGTTCACCGACTGCGCGACGATCGGTCCGGTTGCGACCGTGCAGGATCCCGCCGGCGATCAGCGGGGCCGGCTGGCCGGCAAGGCGGCGCAGCCACAGGGCGATCTCGTGCGCCTGCGCGTGGCGCGCCGCGGCGGCAGGCTGTGCGTGGAGTTCCGTGCCGCCTCGCCGATCAAGCCGTCGGTCGCCTACGTCCTCGCCATGCGCCCGCGCAGCGCGGAGACGCCCGTCACGCAGCTCGAGGTCACGGTGCTGGCCGCCCAGAACGCCCAGGCGCTGCTGCAGGCGCGCGCCGGCGACGCGTTCCGCAAGCTGGGCGGCACGGTGGGCATCCGCGACGACCGCATCTCGGTGCTCGTCGACCGCGCGCCGTTCGCGGCCCAGGGGCTGGGGCCGCTCTTCGACGCGTTCCGCTACCAGGGGCGGGCGGCTGCGGTCACCACCGACGGGGGGCGCCAGACCGACTGCCTCCCGGCGTGCCGCTGATCGCAAACGGCACAAACTTGCAGACTTGGACACGCTTTTGGTCCGAAAGCTGCGCATCGGCGGCAGTTCAGCCTCAGGTTCAGCTTGATCCCATCCGATCAGGTGGGTGTGGAGGAGCATCGAGAGTCCGGCGCCGCACCCCGTTCGTGGCTCTGCCCCGAGCCGGCGGATCGCGCCCGGGCCGTCGACATGGAGGAGCGGCTGCGGCCGTTTCGCAAGGGCTCGTTCGTCGTCCTCGCGCTGGCGCTGCTGATCTGCGGCCCGTGGATCGGCTGGTGGACGCTCCTCCCGCTGACCGTCGCCGTGGCGGGCTTCGCGCTCGTCGACCGGCAGCTGGCCGCCGCGCCGCGGCCCGAGCTGACCATCGCCGCGGCGTGGCTGCTCTCCGAGCTGGTGATCGCCTGCAGCATCGCGCTGACCGGCGGGCCGCGGAGCCCCGCGCTGGCCTGGCTGGTGATCCCGCTCGTGACCCTGCCCGCCCGCTTCAACACGCGCGCCGTGACGCTGGGCGTCGGCATCGTCTCCGGGCTGCTGCTGCTGGTCACCTTCGGCGTCGACACGCCCTACATCCTCGATCGTCCCGAGTCGATCGTCATGCCGGTCGCGCTCATCGTCGCCGTCGCCCTGCTGTCCTCGGCGCTCATGAAGTCCGACCTCGAGCACCGCAGCTCGTCGGTCATCGACCCGCTGACGGGGATGCTGAACCGCAACGCGTTGCAGACCCGCATCGTCGAGCTCACCCAGCAGGCGATGATCCTGCGCGAGCCGGTCGCGCTGGTCGTCGGCGACCTCGACCACTTCAAGGCGGTCAACGACGGCCACGGCCACGCTGCCGGCGACGCCGTCCTCAAGGACGTGGCCTACCGCATGCGCAAGGCGCTGCGCGCCTATGACCTGGCCTACCGGCTCGGCGGCGAGGAGTTCCTGATCGTCCTGCCGGGCGCCGGCAGCGCGCAGGCCGCCGCGGTCGCCGAGGCGCTGCGGCGGGCGATCTCCGGCGAGCCCATCGCGGGCCTGATGGTCACGATCTCCTTCGGCGTCAGCGCGTCGCCGCCGGGCGAGTTCGAGTACGACGACGTCTTCGCCCAGGCCGACCTCGCCCTCTACCGCTCCAAGCAGGACGGGCGCAACCGCGTCCGCGTCCACGAGGGGGCAGCCACGGCGATCGAGCTCCCGCTGGCGGCCTGAGGGGGCTGTCCCCGGCTACGACGGGCTGATCTCGACCCGGTGCTCCGGGCCGACGCGCAGCGTGCGGTGTCCGCCGAGCAGCTGCAGGAGCTCCTCGCCGACGACCTCGCGCCGCCAGCCCTGGAGGGTCCGGACGTCCGGCTCGGGCTCGCCCTCGCGCACCGCGGTGACGATGCGCTGCAGGTCGGCGCGCGCCGCGATCAGCTCGTAGGCCAGCTCGGACTCCATCGCCCGGGAGCGCACGAGCGCCTCGCCGAGCGCGATGATCGGCGCGTCCTCGGCGTCGGGCTGCGACGGGCGCTGGCCTTCGACGGGGATGCCCTCCCGCTCGCGGCCGCGCGCCACCGCCTCGACGATCGCCTTGCCGCGACGGTGCAGCGTGGCGTCGTTGAGGCCGCGGATCTGACGCAGCCGGTCCACGCTTGCCGGCCGGCGCTTGGCGATCTCGATCAGGGCGGCGTCGTGCAGGACGCCCGAGACCGGGCGGTCGCCGGCGCGCGCAGCCTCCTCGCGCCACTCGACCAGCTCGCGTGCCACTGCGCGCTGGGCGGGCTCGAGCGAGTTGACGCGCGGCAGCTTGCCGAAGACGACGTCGAGGTCGCGCTTGTCGTCGATCGACTCGAAGGACCGGCACTCCTCGCGCGCCCACTCCAGGCGCCCGAGGTCGGTCAGGCGTTCCTGCAGGACGGTGGCGACCTGGAGCAGGTGCAGCACGTCCTCGCGGGCGTAGCCGAGCTGCTCCTCGGTCAGCGGCCGGTCGTCCCAGCGGGTGAACGAGGCGGACTTGCGCAGCCGCACGCCGACGGTCTCCTTCAGCAGCGGCTCGTAGCCGAGCTGGGCGCGCATCCCGGCGAAGCCCGCCGCGACCTGGGTGTCGAAGACGTTGGTGACCGGCGAGCCCCAGTCCCGGCGCAGCAGCGCGACGTCCTGGCGGGCGGCGTGCAGCACGATCTCGACCGCAGGGTCGGCGAGGACCTCGGCCAGCGGCTCGGTGTCGTACTCCTCGGTCAGCGGGTCCAGCACGATGACCTCGGTGCCGCCCTCGCCGTCGTCGAGCGCGATCTGGGCGAGGCAGAGCAGGGGCTGGTAACGGCCCTCGCCCATGAACTCCGTGTCGATGCCCATCCGTCCGGTCTCCCGGGCGCGCTGGGCGATGTCTGCGGTCGACCGCGGCATGGCCGCGCACGCTATCCGCATTGCCGCCGCGAGGGCGCGGCCACTAGCCGTCGGGGAGCGGCCCGGACGGCGGCGGCGCGAAGGCGGCGGGCTCGAAGCAGGCCACGAGCTCCGCGGGGGAGGGACGCTCGGCGGGATCGCACAGGCCGACCGAGGCGGCCAACCGCGCCCGGATCGCGTCGACGCTCTCGCCCAGGTCGAGGCGGTCGGCCAGCGTCACGGCGCCGTGACGCTTGGCCAGGCGCGCGCCGTCGCCGCCGAGCACCAGCGGGACGTGCGCGAGGGACGGCGCGGGCAGGCCCAGGCGCGCAGCGAGCCAGAGCTGGCGCGGCGTCGAGTCCAGGAGGTCGTCGCCGCGGATGACCTCCCCGACGCCCTGGACGCCGTCGTCGACGACGACGGCCAGGTTGTAGGCGAACGCGCCGTCGTTGCGGCGCACCACGAAGTCGTCGACCACGCCCTCCTGGGGCCCGTGCAGGCGGTCGGTGAACGCGACGCGCGCGGCGCCGGCGTCGACGCGGAGTGCAGGCGGACGGCCTGAAGCCGCGCGTTCGGCCCGCTGAGCGGAGCTCAGCCGGCGGCACGTTCCCGGGTAGTGGCCCTCGGGCAGCGGCCCGTGCGGGGCTGATGCCGCCTCGCGGATCTCGGCCCGCGTGCACCAGCACGGGTAGATCGCGCCGGCGGCGTCGAGCTCGGCCAGCGCGGCGGCGTAGCGCTCCAGGCGCTCGGACTGCCGGACCACCTCACCGTCCCAGTCCAGGCCGATGGCACGGAGGTCGGCGAGCTGCTGCGCCTCGAAGTGCGGGCGCACGCGGCCCGCGTCGAGGTCCTCGACGCGGAGCAGGAACGGCGCGCCCTGCGCACGGGCATACAGCCACGCGAGCAGCGCGGTGCGCAGGTTGCCGAGGTGCAGCGTGCCGGTCGGCGAGGGCGCGTACCGGCCCGTGCGGTTGACCTCGCTGCCGCTCAGGCGAAGGCCTCCGCAAAGCCGTGGCGCCACGGGCGCGGCATCCGGCCCCGGCCGATGACGGGGTAGGAGCGCTTTCTGATCAGGTCGCCCATCGCTCCCTCAGATGAGTACCAGGTGCCGGGGCCGGAGAAGAACCCCTAGCGCAGGATGATGCCCTTCAGCCCCTCGGCGCCTGGCGACGCCGGCGCCGCACTGGTCCGGCGCACGGGACCACTTCGGCGTGGTCGTGCGGGACCGCATCCGCGGTCGCCTGACCGCTGCACGCCGGTGGCGAAGGGCAAGCCGCTACGCTCGCGGCGCCGTGAGCACCGACGAAGAGACCCCCGAAGACCTCGAGCCCGTCCCCTGCACCGTGTGCCGGGGCACCGGGACGCTCATCTCCAACCTGGGCGGATCCCCCTTCGAGGTTCCCTGCGCGTGGTGTGACGGCACGGGCACGTTCCTGCCCGATCACGACGCCCAGGCGGAGCGGCGTGCCGCCGCCGAGGCCGCGGGCGAGACGCCCGCCGGCCCCACGGCACCGGTCGCCG
The DNA here is from genome assembly GCA_036009425.1 of Baekduia sp. Lineage (GTDB taxonomy): Bacteria > Actinomycetota > Thermoleophilia > Solirubrobacterales > Solirubrobacteraceae > Baekduia. Next base: position 15,336 of record DASYLT010000035.1, read on the forward strand.
AGACCGACTAGCCGGACTAGGACTCGGCGGGCGCGATGACGATCGTCCCCGCGCGCCGTCCCGTCCCCGCCAGCACCACCGGGTAGCGCCCCGGGATCCTGGCGACGAACTCGAGCCGTCCCGGCACCTCGGACGACGTCGGCGCCCGGAGCCCGAGCGCGTCGACCCATGCCTCGTCGGGCATCGCGGTCCGGACGGCCACCGTGACGGCGTCGCCCACCTCCGCGTTGACCGTCCCGTCCTCGGGCAGCGCCCCGCGCACGACCGCCGCGGGTGGACCGGTGGCCACGGTGGCCGGCGGCGCGATGGCGCGCGTGCTCCGCGCCTGGCGGTCGGCGACCGACCCGGCGATCACCGCGACGAGGAACAGCGCGCAGAGGGCGAGGACGATGCGGCGGACGAGCACCCCCGCATCGTGTCACGCCCGGCTGGGGTCTCGAACCTAGTACAGCCGTCCACGATGCGGCACGAACGCGAAAGCGCACCCACCGCCGGTCGATCACTTCGACTGTGCGGTGGACGAACCACCGGGAGAAGCACGGGGCTTGCTGCAAAGACCTTGACCCCGGAATCGACCACACGGGACGTCATCCCTCCGCACGAAGGCCAATAACCGAGATCTCACAGGAGGGATCGTCTTGCTTCAGCGCTTCAAGAACGAGGACGAGGGCTTTACGCTCATCGAGCTCCTCGTCGTCATCCTGATCATCGGCATCCTTGCCGCGATCGCCCTGCCGAGCTTCCTCGGTCAGCAGAAGAAGGCCCAGGACACGTCGGCCAAGTCGGATGCCCGCAACGCGGTCACCCAGATCGAGTCGTGCTTCGCCGACGAGCAGGACTACACCAACTGCGTCGCGCTGACGGGCTCCGGCCTGCCGAGCACGGTCGCCGCCGTCGCCACCGGCACCGGCAAGGGCTACACGATCACCTCGACGTCGAAGAGCACCAACAAGTTCCTGTACACCAAGGACCCGGTCACGGGTGTCGCGGTGCGCTCTTGCGTCGCGACGGTCACGGGCGCCGGCTGCCCGACGAGCCTCCTCTGGTAACTCGGGACCTCCCGAGCACCATCTAGCAGGATCGCGAGGCGGGCCTTCGGGCCCGCCTCGTCGTCGTCGTGGGCGGCTTCCGCCATCGGTCCAGTTCGGGTGTCCGGCCTCAAACACCGGGCGCGGCCGGCCGACTGATGAGCAGGATCACGCGCGTTCGGGACTTGCTGCAACCTGCCCTGGCCGCACCGTCGTCCGCATCGAGAACTGGTCGACCACCGCCCCCCAGGAGGGACCGTGCACCCTGCAATCCACGACGAGCGAGGCTTCACCCTCATCGAGCTGCTCGTCGTCATCCTGATCATCGGGATCCTCGCCGCGATCGCGCTGCCGAGCATGCTCGGTCAGACCGAGAAGGCCCAGGACACCAGCGCCAAGTCCAACGCGCGCTCGCTGGTCACCGCGATCGAGTCGTGCTTCGCCACCGAGCTGGACTACACCAAGTGCGCGCCGTCCACGCTGGCCTCGGGCCTGCCGATCGGCGGCGGCTCCGGCGAGGTCGACGCGACGACGACGCCGTCGGGCTACGTCGTCACGGGCGTGTCGAAGTCCGCCGGCCAGTTCCTGATCACCCGCGTCGACTCCCTCACGCCCCTGTCGCGCAGCTGCACCGGCGGCACCTCCGGCTGCAAGAGCGACGGCAGCTGGTAAGCGCAGCGCGCCCCCGCGTCAAGCGCGCGGGGGCACCTGCCGACTACCTGGAGCGATGGCTCCCGCGCTCGCACCGGCCGCCCTGTTCGGCCTCCTCATCGGCTCGTTCCTGAACGTCGTCGCGTGGCGCCTGCCGCGCGGCGAGTCGCTCGTCAAGCCGCGCTCGAAGTGCCCCGGCTGCTCCACGCAGCTCAAGGCCTACGACAACATCCCGATCTTCTCGTGGCTGCTGCTGCGCGGACGCTGCCGCGGATGCGGCATCTCGATCTCCGCGCGCTATCCGGTCGTCGAGGCCATCACCGCGGGGCTGTACGTCCTCGTGGTGGCGCTGAAGTGGGGCGACGCCCTGCAGATCGCCCTGGGGCTCGTGCTCGTCACGTTCCTGGTCCCGATCGCGGTCATCGACCTCGATCTGAAGATCATCCCCAACAAGCTGACAGCGCCGGCCGCCGTGCTGGCCATCGCCCTGGGGGCCGTGCTCGAGCCGTCCTACCTGCCCGAGCAGCTCATCGCCGGCTTCGGCGCCCTGCTCTTCTTCTACCTGCCCGCCCTGATCCACGCCAAGGGCATGGGGATGGGCGACGTCAAGCTCGCCGCCGTCCTCGGCCTGTACCTCGGCCGCGCCGTGGCACCGGGGCTCTTCATCGCCCTCATCCTCGGCGTGGTCGCCGGCGCGGCGATCATCGGGCTCAAGGGCGTTTCGGAGGGCCGGCGCACCAAGGTGCCCTTCGGCCCATTCCTCGCGCTCGGCGGCCTCATCGCCTTCTTCGCGGGCGACGCGCTCGTCAACAGCTACCTGGACCGCTTCTGAGCGGACACGCTGCCCCTCGGCGCTCAAGAGCACCCGCTCTTGGACGAACAACCGAGGGTGTCGGGGCGGTTGCTACAGCCGCCGCCTTTCCCCGCCGACCCAACGTCCTGAACATGGCCAAGCGCGCATCCACCATCGTCGGTCTCGAGATCGAGCCGTCCGCCATCCACGTCGCCTCGGTGACCGTCAACGGTCGCGTGTCGGTGAAGACGGCCGCAGTCGCTCCGCTCGAGACGGGCATCGTCCGAGACGGCGAGGTCAACGACGTCGAGGGCCTCGCCGAGGCCTTGCGCTCGCTCTTCCGCGAGAACAAGGGCCTCGACAAGAAGGTCCGCATCGGCATCGCGAACCAGAAGATCGTCGTCCGCGTCATCGAGCTCCCGCCGATCGACAACCCCAAGGAGCTGGAGACGGCGATCCGCTTCCAGGCTCAGGACCAGATCCCGATGCCGCTCGACAGCGCGGTGCTCGACTACCAGCCGCTCGAGATCGTCGAGACCGAGGGCGGCCCGCGCCAGCGCGTCCTCATCGTGGCCGCCCGCCGCGACATGGTCGACCGCGTGATGACGGCCTGCCGGTCGGCGGGCCTCAAGCCCGAGGGCATCGACCTCTCCGCCTTCGCCATGATCCGCGCCCTTCACCGTCCGGCGCCGACCGCCGATCCGGAGCCGGTGCTCTACCTCTCGGTCGGCGGCCTCACGAACCTCGCGGTCGCCGAGGGCACGACCTGCCTCTTCACCCGCGTCGTCGGCGGCGGCCTCGAGGCCATCGCCGTCGAGCTGGCCGAGCGCAAGGCGCTCACCCTCGAACACGCTCGCGGGTGGCTGCGCCACGTCGGCCTGGTCACCCCGCTCACCGAGATCGAGTCCGACGACCAGGACGAGATCGCCGAGGAGGCGCGCACCGTCCTGCTGGACGGCGTCCGCCGGATCGGCGGTGAGGTGCGCAACTCGCTCGACTTCCACCACGCCCAGGAGGGCGTCGGCCTGCAGGTCCAGCGCGCCGTGCTGACCGGCGCTGCGGCCACCGTGCCCGGCTTCGACGACGCGCTCGCCGCCGAGCTCGGCCTCCCGGTCGAGTGCGGCGTGCTCGACGGCACCCCTGAGGGCCTCGACCCCCACCTGCTCACGATCGCGGCCGGCCTGGCCGTCGAGGAGGCTCCGCACGCATGAGGGCCGTCAACCTCATCCCCGCCGACCAGCAGCGCGGCGCCGGTGGCGCCGCCGGCCGCTCGGGTGGCGGGGCCTACATCCTGCTCGGGGCGCTCGCGCTCTTCGTCGTGATGGCGGCCGCCTACGTCCACACGGGCAAGTCGGCCGACAGCAAGAAGGCCGAGCTGGCCCGCGTCACGCAGGAGGCGACCACGGCCGAGGCCAAGGCGCAGTCCCTGCAGAGCTTCACCAAGTTCTCGTCGCTGCGCACCAAGCGCGTCGACACCGTCTCTCAGCTCGCCGCCTCGCGCTTCGACTGGTCCCACGCGCTGCGCGAGGTCGCTCGCGTCCTGCCGACCAACGCATGGCTCTCGTCCCTGACCGGGACGACGTCGCCGTCGGTCAGCCTCAGCGGCGGTAGCGGCAGCGCGCTGCGCAGCAGCCTCGCGGTCCCGGCCATCGAGATCCAGGGCTGCACCACGAGCCAGGCGTCGGTGGCCCGCATGATGGCGCGGCTGCGCCTGATCGACGGCGTCCAGCGCGTCACGCTGGAGGACTCCACCAAGGTGGAGGCCGCCGGTGGCGCGGTCGGAGACAGCGGCGGTGGCGCCGTCGGCGGCGGGAGCTCGTCGGACTGCCGCGGCGGCTCGTCGCACTTCCCGCTCTTCAAGATCGTCGTCTTCTACGAGCAGCAGGCCAACGCCGTGCCGGTCGCCGGAGGCACCACGACGACGGCGTCGGCCACGAGCTCGACCGCCTCATCGACCACGCCGGCCAGCACGGCTTCCTCGAGCACCCCGTCCACCACCTCCTCGGCCGCCTCGGGAGGCGTCACCCCGTGACCACTCGTGATCGCACCGTCCTGATCGTCGTCGTCTTCGTCGCCATCCTCGGCGCGTTCTGGTTCGTCGCCCTGACGCCCAAGCGCAAGGAGAGCACCGACGCCTCCTCGGCACTGGTGCTCGCCCAGCAGCGGCTGAGCGCCGCCCAGGCCAACGTCTCCGGCGCCGAGGCGGCGCGCCAGCGCTACGACGACGACTACGCCACGGTCGCCCGCCTGGGCAAGGCCGTGCCGGTCGACGACGACGTCCCGTCGCTCGTCTACCAGCTCGAGCGCACGGCGCACGCCAACAAGATCGACTTCCGCTCGATCGCCATGGTGCCCGGCTCGTCGTCCTCCACGACGGCCGCGCCCCCCACGGCCGCTGCGGCGGTCGCCTCGGCCAACGGCAGCACCCCGTCGTCCACGACGCCCGCCGTCACGACCGCGCTGCCCCCCGGGGCGACGGTCGGGGCCGCCGGGTTCCCGACGATGCCGTTCTCGTTCGACTTCGACGGCAAGTTCTTCCCGCTCCAGCGGTTCCTGCGCTCGCTCGACGACCTCACCACCGTCAAGGGCAAGAGCATCAGCGTCAAGGGACGCCTGCTCACCATCGACGGCGTCGCGTTGAAGGCCGGCCCCAAGGGCTTCCCCGACGTGTCGGCCACCGTGGCCGTCACCGCCTACCTCCTGCCCTCCGACGAGGGCCTGACCGCAGGCGCCACCGCGACCACCACGCCCGCCGCCACCTCGTCGGCGACCGGCACAGCGCCCACCGCCAGCCTGATCGGGAGTGACCGATGAGCTTCCTCAAGAACGTCCTGCACGACCTCGTCGAGAAGCGCCTGTGGCCGGTGGCCATCGCGCTCGTGGTCGCGCTCATCGCCGTGCCGATCGTGCTCGGCGGCAGCTCGGACGCCGGGACCGCCGGCCCCGACGTCGCCTCGCTGCCCACGACCACCAACGGCCTCGCCAACCACCGCGACGTGGCCCGCGCCGACGTCGTCAGCCTCGAGGAGCAGGCCGCCGGCGGCGTCCGGCGCGCCGGCAAGGTCCGCAACCCCTTCGTCCAGCACCACCAGCCCAAGGCCGTCGACCAGACCGTCATCGACGCGGTCAACGCGACCAAGGGCATCGCCGCTGCGCTCGGCGGCGCCACCGCGCCCGACACGAGCTCCGGCTCCGGGTCGTCGGGGGGCTCCACGCCGGCGTCCACGCCGAGCCCGAGCAAGCCGACCCCGAGCGACACGCAGACGACCAAGACCGACAGCTCGGCCGCCGACACGTACCGCGTCAAGCTGAAGTTCGGCGAGGCCGGCGCGGAGAAGACCTACGACAACGTCGCCCGGCTCACGCCGCTCCCGTCGTCAGACAACCCGTTCTTCGTCTACCTCGGCCTCAAGGACGACCAGAAGACCGCGATCTTCCTCGTCGACGCCGACGCGGTCCCGTCCGGGGACGGCACGTGCCAGCCGTCGGCCGAGGAGTGCGAGCAGGTGGAGCTGAAGGCCGGCGAGACCGAGTTCTTCGACCTGCAGAGCGGGACCGCCGGCCTGGTCCAGTACCAGCTGGACATGGTCAGCATCGAGAAGGTCAAGGCCGCGACGACCGCCAAGGCCGCCCAGGCCCACGCCCGCGAGTCCCAGGCCGGTCGCGAGTACCTGCGCCAGGTGGTCGCCGACGACCCGGCCGCGCTCGCCGCCTGGAACTACTCGTCCAAGCTGGGGCTGCTCGTCGAGCAGGACCAGAACGTCGTGCCGGACGTCGCCAACGTGCCGGCCAGCGTGGCCGACGCGGCCGACGGCCAGGCCATCGAGCAGACCTCGACGGTCCTGACGGTCCCGGCTCCATAGACTTCAGCGCCGCATGGCGCTGAACCTCATCACCGCAGGGGAGTCCCACGGGCCGGGCCTGACGTGCATCGTCGAGGGCCTGCCCGCGGGCCTCGAGCTCGAGCAGGAGTCCATCGATCGCGACATGGCCCGGCGGCAGCTGGGCCATGGCCGTGGCGGGCGGATGAAGATCGAGAAGGACCACGCCAACGTCACCGCGGGCGTGCGCCACGGCCGCACGCTCGGCGGGCCGATCGCGCTCGAGGTCCCCAATCGCGACTACGCGAACTGGGAAGAGCGGATGAACCCGTGGCCGGTCGAGGCCGACATCCCCGAGGTGCACCTGCCGCGCCCCGGCCACGCCGACCTCGTCGGCGTGCAGAAGTACCGCTTCACCGACGTGCGCAACGTGCTGGAGCGCGCCAGCGCCCGCGAGACCGCGGCGCGCGTCGCCGGCGGTGCGTTGTGCAAGGCCTTCCTCGCCGCGGTCGGCGTCGAGATCCGCAGCCACGTGGTGCAGATCGGCGACGTCTACGCCGCGCCACGCGCGACGCCCGTGACGGTCGAGGACTTCGAGGGCGTCGACGACGACAAGGTGCGCTGCCTGGACCCCGAGGCGAGCCGCGCGATGGTCAACCACATCAACGTGCAGCGCAAGGCCAACGAGTCGATCGGCGGCGTCTTCGAGGTCGTGGCCTTCGGGCTCGTCCCCGGGCTCGGCTCGCACGTGTCGTGGGAGGAGCGCCTCGACGGGCGCGTCGGCGGCGCGCTGTGCTCGATCCAGGCCGCCAAGGGCGTCGCGTTCGGCGACGGCTTCGCGCTGCCGGGCGCGCCGGGCTCGCAATCGCACGACGAGATCTTCTGGTCCGAGGAGCGCGGCTACTTCCGCGAGACCAACCACGCGGGCGGCCTCGAGGGCGGCATGACCACCGGCCTGCCGCTGGTGGCGCGCGTCGCCATGAAGCCGATCCCGACGCTGACCAAGCCGCTGCGGTCGGTGGACATCGCGTCCCACGAGCCGGCGCAGGCGCTGCGCGAGCGCACCGACTCCTGCGTGGTGCCCGCCGCCGGCGTGGTGGGGGAGGCCATGCTGGCCTACGTCATGGCCGACGCCTACCGTCGCAAGTTCGGCGGCGACCACATCGAAGACGTCCAGGAGGCCGTGCAGCGGTACCGCGAGCGGATCGCGTGGGTGGGCTGACCGTCGTCATCGGGTTCATGGGCGCGGGGAAGACCACCCTCGCCCGCGAGCTCGCCGCGGCGCGCGGGGTCGAGCACGTCGACACCGACGCGCTCCTGGTGCAGCGCTTCGGGCGTTCGATCGAGGCGGTCTTCGACGCCGAGGGCGAGGCCGCGTTCCGCGCCGCCGAGGAGGAGGTCGTCCTCGCGCTGCTGGACGCCCGGCCGCCCGGCGCCGAGCCGGTCATCTCGCTCGGCGGCGGCGCGGTCCTTTCGGAGCGCGTGCAGGCCGCGCTGGCCGGCCACACCACGGTGCTGCTCGACGTCGGGCTCGACGTGGCGTGGGAGCGCGCCGCGGGGCGCCACCGGCCGCTGGCCCGCGACCGCGACGCCTTCGCGGCGCTGCACGCCGACCGCCATGCGCTCTACGCGTCCCTGGCCGACGCGCACCTGCCGCAGGCCGACCCCGGCGTGGTCGTGCGCGCCGACGCCGCGCTGCGCGCGCTGGCCGACGCCCCCGAGGGAACGCGCATGGCCTGGGCGCACGCCGCCTCGGGCGAGTACCCGGTCTTCGTCGGGCGCGGCGTCCTCGGCATGGCGGTGCCGGGCCGCACGGGCCGCGCGTTCGCCGTGACCGACAGCTCCGTCGGGGAGCTGCATCTCGCGAGCCTGCGCGACCTGGCCGGCGTGATCGAGATCCCGCCCGGTGAGCAGCACAAGACGCTGCAGACCGCCGAGCGGGTCTGGCACGCGATGGTCCAGCAGGGCGTGACGCGTGCCGACCACGTGGTCGCGCTGGGGGGCGGCGTCGTCGGCGACCTGGCCGGCTTCTGCGCGTCGGCCTACCAGCGCGGGCTGCCGATCGTGCAGGCGCCGACGACCGTCGTGTCGCAGGTCGACTCCGCCTACGGCGGCAAGACCGGCGTCGACCTGCCCGAGGCCAAGAACTACGTCGGCGCCTACCACCAGCCGGCCGCGGTCCTGGTCGACACCCAGACGCTCGCGACGCTCCCGCCCGAGGAGCACGCGGCCGGCTACGCCGAAGTGCTCAAGACGGCGCTCATCGCCGGCGGCCCGCTGTGGGACCACATCGCCGCCGGCGGAGACGTCGACGACGCCACCATCTTCGCCTGCGCCCGCACCAAGCTCGCGGTCGTCGCGGCCGACGAGCGCGACGGCGGCCGCCGTCAGGTGCTCAACCTCGGCCACACGATCGGCCACGCGCTGGAGGTCACGCTCGGCTACGGCACGCTGCGCCACGGCGAGGCCGTCGGCCTCGGGCTGCTGGCCGCGCTGCGCCTCAGCGACCGTGCCGAGCTCCGCGCCCAGGTCGCCGAGCTGCTGGACGACCACGGGCTGCCGACCACGCTGGAGGGCCAGGCGGTCGACCCGGAGGCGATCGTCGCGGCGACGCGGCTGGACAAGAAGCGCACGTCGCAGGCCCGGACGCCGTTCGTGCTCGTCCGCGCGCCCGGCGACGTCGTGCACGGCCAGGACGTGGCCGACGACGACGTGGTGCTCGCCGTGCGAGAGTTGGAGGCATGACCGGCCAAGCCTGGCCACTGGGCGGCGCTGCCCTAGGGTCATGCCCATGACGCCCGTGCGCCGACGCGTCGCCGTGCTCCACGGCGTCAACCTCGACCAGCTCGGCCGGCGGCCCAAGGCGGTCTACGGCGACCTCAACTTCGACGCGCTCGAGCGGCAGATCGGCGCGTTCGCGAGCGAGCTCGACCTCGATCCCCGGTTCTTCCAGACCAATGACGAGGGCGAGTTCGTCGGCCATCTGCACCGGCTGGACGGCATGGTCGACGCCATCATCATCAACCCGGGCGCGTGGACGCACTACGCGTGGGCGATCCACGACGCGCTGGAGATCGCCGCGCTGCCGGCCGTCGAGGTGCACCTCTCCGACGTGATGGCGCGCGAGGAGTGGCGCCGCGTCTCGGTCGTGCGCGACCTCTGCGTGGCGACGATCAGCGGGCGGGGCGTCGACGGCTACCGCGACGCCCTCATCCGGATCAAGCAAGAGCTGACCTAGAACATGTCCGCGTCGACTACATGTCCGTGTCGACTTCGTCGCCGGTGAAGGGGAAACCGCAGAAATGAGCATGGACCGTCCCGACCGCCTCGCGGCGGCGCTCGCCGAGCGCGGGCTCGACGCGCTGCTGGTGACCGACCTCGTCAACGTGCGCTGGCTGACCGGCTTCAGCGGCAGCAACGGCCTCGCGGTCGTCGGCCCGGCCGATCAGCGCCTCTTCCTCACCGACTTCCGCTACCTCACGCAGTCGGCCGAGCAGCTCGACGCGGCCTGGGAGCGGACGATCGCCCCGGAGATCCTGCAGGCGGCCGCGGTCGCGGTCGGCGTGCCGGCTCCCGGCACCGACGGCTCGGTGCGCGTCGGCTTCGACGACGCCGACCTGTCGGTCAAGGACCACGGCACGCTGGCCTCGCACGTCGCCGACGGGGTGGAGCTGGTGCCGGCCGGCGGCATGGTCGAGCGGCTGCGCTCGGTCAAGGACGCCGGCGAGCTGGCCAAGATCCGCGCCGCCGCGCAGCTGGCCGACGCCGCGCTGACGGAGGTGCTGACGCGCGGCCTGGCCGGCCGCACGGAGCGCGACGTCGCGCTCGACCTCGAGTTCACGATGCGCCGCGCCGGAGCCGAGGAGGCGTCGTTCCCGTCGATCATCGCCTCCGGCACCCACAGCGCGCTGCCGCACGCCACGCCACGTGACGTCGCGATCCCCGTGAACACGCTGGTGACCATCGACTGGGGCGCCCGCCTGGACGGCTACGCCTCGGACTGCACGCGCACCTACGCCACCGGCGAGCTGGACCCGCGCGACCGCGAGATCTACGACCTCGTCCTCGAGGCGCAGGAGACGTCGCTGGCCGCCGTTAAGGCGGGCGCGGCCGGGCGCGAGGTCGACGCCGTGGCGCGCAACATCATCACTGCCGCCGGGCACGGCGAGCACTTCGGCCACGGCCTGGGCCACGGCGTCGGCGCCGAGGTCCACGAGGGCCCGCGGCTGTCGCAGCGCAGCGACGCGGTGCTCGAGGTCGGCCAGGTCGTCACCGTCGAGCCCGGCGTCTACGTCCCGGGGGCGGTCGGCGTCCGGATCGAGGACCTCGCGGTCGTCACCGAGGACGGCGCCGAGGTCCTGACGAGTCTTCCCAAGGACCTGCAGGTCATCGACTAGCTGGTCCTGGACTCAACTGGCGTGGGGCCGGGTCGATCACGAGGGTGTGGGACCACGCGGCCCTTCAGCCAGCCGACGGTGGGCGCTGGCAGCGCTCGGCCTCTGGCTGGCCGCGTTCGAGGCCAACGAGCTGCTGCACCTCTTCCCGCTGACGGGGATCCTCCTCGGGCGGTCCAGCCACCTGGTCGTCGACTTCGGCGCCGGCGTGCTGTGCGCCGTGGCGGGCCTTCGGCATCGCGGCGCCGATCGGACCGGATGGCTGCTGGTGTCCGCCGGCATCCTCGCCTGGGCGGCCGGCGACGTCTACTGGACCACCGTGCTGCTCGACCAGGAGAGCATCCCGGTCCCGTCACCCGCCGACTTCGGCTACCTGCTCTTCCCGCTGCTCGCCTTCGCCGGCCTGAGCCTCGTCCTGGGGTCGCGGGTGCGCGGCGCGCCGCGCCGCCTCTGGGTCGACGCCGTCACCGCCTCGCTGGCCACCGCCGCCGTGGCGGCGGCGGTCGTCGTGCCGAGCATCGTCGAGCTGATCGGCGGCGACTGGCGCTCGGTGGCGACCAACGCCGCCTACCCGCTGAGCGACCTGATCCTGCTGGGCCTGGTGGTCGGGGCCGTCGCCGTGCGCGGCTGGCGGCTGGATGCGACCTGGGCGCTGGCCGGCGTCGGCCTCTTCTCCTTCTGGGCGGCCGACTCGCACTACCTGGTCGCCGTGGCCGGCGGCGGGGGAGGCTTCCCGGACCCGTGGAACGCCGGCTGGGACCTCGCGTTCCTCGGCCTGGCCTGCGCGGCGACGGTGCCGGCGCGGGCCGCGGTCGCCGTGGAGAGCCGCGGGCGGCGCGTCGCGATCCTGCCGCTGGCCTTCGGCGCGACGGCCCTCGGCGTCCTGGCCTACTCCGGCCTGGCGAGCACGACGCCGGTGGCGGTCGCCCTCGCGGCGCTGGCGCTGGGCGGCGTCGGCGTGCGCCTGTGGATCGCGTTCCACGACAACGGCGCGCTGCTCGACGCCACGCGGGTCGAGGCGCTCACCGACGCGCTGACGGGCCTGGGCAACCGCCGCGCCCTCTCGGCGGACCTCGCGCGGACGATGGTGGAGGTCCGCGACCACGGCGCGCTCGTGCTCGTGCTGTTCGACCTCGACGGGTTCAAGCACTACAACGACTGCTTCGGACACCCCGCGGGCGACGACCTGCTCGTGCGCCTCGGCGCGGGCCTGCAGGCTCGCGTGGCCGGGCACGGCCGTGCCTACCGGATGGGCGGTGACGAGTTCTGCGCGGTGCTGCATCCGGGGCTGGCGCGCCCGGCGCTCGTCGCCGCCGACGCGGCGGCGGCGCTGCACGCACGTGGCGAGGGCTTCGACATCGGCGCGTCGCACGGCTTCGTCGTGCTGCCCCACGAGACGAGCGAGCCGGCCGAGGCGCTGCGGCTCGCAGATCAGCGGATGTACGCCCAGAAGCATGGCGGGCGGCCGTCGGCCGGCAGCCAGTCGCGCGACGTGCTGCTGCGGGCGCTGGCCGAGCGCAACCCCGAGCTGGGCGAGCACCTGTCGACCGTCGCCGAGCTGGCCGTCGCCGTCGCGCGCCGGCTGGGGCTGGGCGACGCGGCGGTCGACGAAGTCCGCCACGCCGCCGACCTGCACGACGTCGGCAAGGTCGCGATCCCCGACGCGATCCTCGACAAGCCGGGCCCGCTGGACGACGACGAGTGGGTCTTCATGCGCCGCCACACGCTCATCGGCGAGCGGATCGTCGCGGCCGCGCCGGCGTTGAGAGCGGTCGCGGTGCTCGTCCGCGCCAGCCATGAGCGTCACGACGGCCGCGGCTACCCCGACGGCCTGGCCGGCGAGGACATCCCGCTCGGCGCCCGCATCGTCTCGGTCTGCGACTCCTTCGACGCGATGGTCGCCGACCGCCCCTACCGCGCCGCGGTGCCTGCCGCCGTCGCGCTCGCCGAGCTCGAGCGCTGCGCCGGCACGCAGTTCGACCCCCGGGTCGTCGCAGCCTTCCGCGAGGCCGTCGCGGACCTGGCGGCGCGCGACGCGCTGCCGCGCGCGGCGTAGGCGGAGCGGCGGCGGCTGCTTCCGGGGTACGTGACGTTGGTGGCTCGGTGCGGTGCGCCCTGGTGGCGCCGTCGCGGAGGGCCGGCAACGACGACGGAGCGATGCGGCGCCGCCGGCGTGACCGGCCTGCCGCGGGCGCCGGGTCGGGGTCCTTGGTGGTCCTTCCTGGCCGGGGTGGGCCTGTTGGGCGCGGTGTGGTCGCGGTGAGGGGGCCCGCCTTGGGGGTGCCGGGGTGGCTGGAGGTGGGTGGGCCTGTTGGGCGCGGTGGGGTCGCGGTGATCGGGCCCACCTTGGAAGTGCCGGGGTGCCGGGGTGCCGGGGTGCCGGGGTGGCTGGGAGTGGGTGGGCCTGTTGGGCGCGGTGGGATCGCGGTGAACGGGCCCACCTTGGAAGTGGCGGGGTGTTTTGGGGTGGGTGGGCCTGTTGGCGGACGTCCCTCGTCCGCCCTCGGGTCCACCGAGTTGCGGCGGCGGACGTAGGCCCTTCGGCGGATGTCCCGCGTCCGCAGACGGGCCCACCCCGCCACGGCGGCGGAAGGCTCCCAGGCGTTCGCGCCACCGAGTTGCGGCGGTGGACGTAGGCCTTTCGGCGGTCGTCCCTCGTCCGTAGACAGGCCCACCCCGGCCACTGTTGCGGACGACCCACCCGCTCGAGCCCAACAGGCCCACCCCGGCCACTGTGGCGGACGGCCCACCCGCTGGAGCCCAAGTCCGCCTCCGCCACGGCGGCGGACGACCGCAGGCGGTGGCGCCCGTCCGAGCCTCCGTCGTCATCGCCCCCGACGACGTCCGCGCCGCCCTGGCTCCCGAACGGGACGCCGCCCCGCGCCGCCCCGGCGCCCGAGCGGGACGCCGCCCCGCGCCGCCCCGCGCCGGCCGCGCCCGCGCCAAGCCACGACCCGACCTCGCCGCACCCGGCACCCCGCACCCGCTCGCTCCCGGCATCCTTGAGCCGTGCCCGCGCGCGACGATCACGGACGCAGTCACTGGCTGAAGGCCATCGGCCACGCGCGCGGACCGCTCCCCGAGGCGTGGCTGGCCGACGAGCGGGCGCCGACGCGGCTGGCGCGGACCGGGTTCCCGCGGCGGCCGCGGATGGTGCCCGGCGATCGGCTCGTCCTGTACGCCTCGGTGTGGAAGCGCGTCTTCGGCGTCGTCGAGGTCGTCGGCGAGCCCACCGACGCGGTGCCGCCCGGGGAGGGCGCGGTGCGCTCGGCGCGCTGGCCCTGGTGGGTGCCGATCGAGGCGCTGGTCGTCGTCCCGCATCTGGAGAGCGCCCCGCCCGTCGAGGCGATCGGCGTTGCACCGCGGTCGATGAGCCAGCAGTCGCACATCCACATCACGGAGGGGCAGTACGCGCTGGCCGTGGAGGCCATTGGCGCGGTCGGATCCTGACGGTAGGCTGCGCGCCTCGTGGCACTTCCGACCAGCCTCGGCGCGGCGCAGCTGCCGCGTCCCCACGTGGCGGCTCGCATGGCCGGGGCGATGGACGACGGCTGCCTGCTCGTCGTCGCGCCCGCCGGCTACGGCAAGACGCTGGCCATCCAGCAGGCGGTCGAGCACCGCGGCGCCGTCGCCGCCTGGCACGCCTGCCGCGACCGCGACGCCGACGGCGGCCGCTTGGTCGTCAGCGTCCTGGAGGCCGTGCGCCGCACGGTGCCGGGCGCGGCCGACCTACTGCTCGACGAACTGGGCGGCGGAGGCGAGGCCATCGACCCGTCGACCGCGGCACAGGCGTTGGTCAACGACCTCGAGCGCCTGCTGGTCGAGCCGCTGGTGCTCGTCCTCGACGACGTCGAGCGGCTCGGCGACGCGCCGGGCGCGATGGCCGTCCTCGGCGCGCTGCTGGAGGGCGCCGGCGGGCCGCTGAGGCTCGTCGTCGCCGCGCGCCGGCGCCCGGCGCTGAAGCTCGCCAAGCTCACCGCCTCGGGTCGCGTCGTCGAGCTCGGCGAGGCCGATCTGGTCTTCACTGCTGAGGAATGCACTGCGGTCCTCGCCGCACGCCTGGATCGCGAGCCGACCGACGCCGAGGTCGAGGCCACCATGTCGCGTACCCTCGGCTGGCCGTTGGGCGTCGCGCTCGGCGCCGATCGCCCGGACGCCGTTGCGGCGACCGACAGCCTGGAGCAGTTCCTCGTCGAGGAGGTGCTCGACGAGCTCGACGAAGCCGCGCGCGCTGCGCTGCTCGCATCCTCGGTCGTCGACGAGCTGACGCCCGCGATGCTCGCGGCGCTGGAGCTGCCGGCCATGACGCTCGAGGCCGCCGCGCGCCTGGGACTGTCGCTGCGTCCAGTGGCGGGCAGCGCCGGCGCCAGCGCGTGGCATCCGCTCGTGCGCGAGGCGCTGCGCAGTCGCTGGCGCCGGGAGCGCCCGGAGGCCGAGCGCACCGCGCTGCTGGTGCGCGCCGCCACCGCGCTGGCCACCGAGGGCCGCCGGGCCGAGGCGGTCGACGCGTGGCTGGAGGCCGGGCAGGGCGAGCCCGCGCTCGGCCTCATGCTCGGCGATGCCTCGACGCTCGTGCGGGCCTCGTCGGACCTGCTGCGCACCTGGCTGGCGCGCCTGGACGCCGAGGTGCGGGCGGCGCCGGGTGCCGTGATGCTCGACGGCCTGCTGCTGGCGGCCGAGGGGCAGCTCGGCGCGGCGGTCGACGTGCTGCGCGACGCCGCGGCCGGGCTCGCGGCGCAGGGGATGGCCGACGCGGCCGACGCCGCCTGCGCGGCGCTGCTGGAGGCGGCCTACTGGTCGGGGCGGCTCGACGAGGTCGACGGCGTCGGACGCCAGTTCGCCCACCCCGAACGCCTGGCCGGCCGGCCCGTGGCGCTGCTGGCCGCCGCGTGGGCGGCGATCCTGCACGCCGCCCGCGGCGAGGCCGCGACCTCCACGGCGCTGCGCGACGCGATCCTCGCCCAGCCCGACAGCGACGCCGGCGCGCAGGTCGCCCGGATCGCCGACGCCTACGTGTTGTTCGCGGCCGGCCGTCACGACGAGGTCCTGTCGCAGTTCCGGTCGGTCGAGCATGTCCTCGACCGCCCGGAGCAGGTGCTCTACGTGCTGGCGATCTCGGCGTTCGCGCATGTCGACGTCGGCCGCGCCGAGGCGACGCTGGCGTTCAACGACCGCCTCACCGCCGAGGTCCGGCGGACGGGCACGCACCCGTTCGTCGGCACGCTCGGGCCGGTGTTGCGCGGGTGGACGCTGGCGCAGGTCGGCCGCCACCGCGAGGCCGACGAGATGATCGCCTCGCTGGCCGGCGGCACGCCGCCCGACACGTGGGCGATGGCGTGGGTCCCCGCGACGGTGGCGATGACGGCGGCGGCCCGCGGCGAGGTCGAGACCGCGCGGGGCGCGGCGGAGTTCGCGCTCAGCCTGGTCGGGCGCATGCCGATCATGTTCGCCAACTTCCTGGTCTGCTCGCTGGTGCCCGCGCTGACGGAGATCGGCGATCGCTCCCGCGCCCTGGCGGTGCTCGAGGAGGCGCTGGCGCGCGTCGAGGGCTCGCTCGGGCGCGAAGCGGCCGGCTATCACGTGGCGCGGCTGCTGTCCCAGCGCGCGTGGGTCCGCCGGCAGGCGGGCGACGAGGCCGGAGCGCGGTCCGACGTCACGGCCGCATTTGCGCTCGTCGACGGCGTGGCGGCGGCACACCTGGTGCGGGCCGAGTGGCCGCGGCTGGAGGTGCTGCTGTGGGACCTGCTGGAGCAGGGCGTCCTCGACGCGGCCCCGGTCGTCGGCCACCTCGACGGCGCCTTCGGCGAGGGACCCGAGCTGCTGGCGCTCGCCGCCCATCCGTCGGGCGTGGTGCGTGCGGCCGTCGCGCCCGCCGTCGCTGCCTCGGGCCACCCGGACGCGCCGGCGGCCGCGCGGAGCCTGGAGGGCGATGCCGATCCGGACGTCGCCGCGGCCGCCCGCGACGCGCGCGAGCACGTGCGCCGCCGGCCGCCGGCCCGGTCGTTCATGCTGCTCGGCGGCCTGCGCCTGCGCCGCGGCAGCTGGGAGGTCGACGAGCGTGCGTGGGGGCGACCGACCGTCGCGCGGCTCGTCCGGTTCCTGCTCGTTCACCGCGAGGCGCCGGTCGCCGAGGAGCGCATCCTCGAGGCGCTGTGGCCGGACCGCCCGGCCGACAAGGCCCGCTCGGCCCTGCAGGTGGCGGTCTCGCGCGCGCGACAGGTGCTCGATCCGCCGGGGGCCGGCTCCAGCTCGATCCGCTACGCCGACCGGACCTACCTGCTGGTGCTCGACGAGCGCGACCAGGTCGACGCCGAGCGCTTCGCCGCGGTGGCCGCCCAGGCGCTGGCGACCGTGGGCGCGGCGCGCCGCGCCGCGCTGGAGTCTGCCGCCGGCCTGTGGACCGGGTCGCCGCTGCCCGAGGAGGAGTACGCCGACTGGGCCGTCAGGTGGCGCGAAGAGCTCGAGGCGATGCTGCACCGCGTGCTCGCGGCGCTGGCCGAGGAGCACCGTGCCGCCGGCGACGAGCTGGCCGTCGCCGCGGTGGGCCGGCGGCTGGTCGCGCTGGACCCGTTGGACGAGGGCGCGCACCGCATGCTGATCACCGCCCATGCGCGCTCGGGACGCCGCTCGCTGGCCCTGCGGCAGTACCTGGAGTGCCGCCGGCTGCTGGTGGAGGGCGCCGGCCTGGAGCCCGACGCCGACACGACCGGCCTGCAGCGGCGGGTCCTGGCGGGCATGGCGGTCTGAGGGCGCGAATCCGCTGCGAGCAGGGATTTCGTCGCCGTCGGTGCGCGCGGCAAGCGTGCGGCAAGCGGCGCCCGGCACAGTGCTCGCCATGGCCGCTCCCTCCACCTCCCCGACTCCCCCCGCGCAGCCCACCGTCGTCGATCCCGGCGCCGGTGAGCCGCGCTGGTACCGCGACCGCCTCGTCGACCTGCGCCTCACCGGCGCCGCCACCGGAGACCGCGTCTCCGTCGTCGAGATGGAGCTCCCCGCCGGCGCCACGACGCCGCTGCATCGCCAGGCCTTCGACGACGAGACGCTCTACGTCCTGGAGGGCAGCCTCGACGTCCACCTCGACGGCGCGCAGCACACGGCCGCGGCCGGCGCGATCGTCTTCATCCCGCGCGAGACGCCCCACGCGCTGCTGGCCACCGAGCCGACGCGGCTGATCGTCTTCGGCCTGCCCGCCGGGCAGGAGCGCTACTTCCGCGCGCTGAGCGTCGCCGCACCCGGTCGCGAGCTGCCGCCGCCGCCCACCGGCGACCCGCACCCGGCCGCGGCGATCGCCATGCAGCAGACGGCGTTCCTCAACGGCGTCGAGCTGCTCGGCGACCCGCCGTTCGCCGCGGCTGCGTAGGCGGCGCGTGCCGGTCCGCACCCGCTCGACGGTCAGAAATGCGCCGTAACGGGCAGCCTGCTGACATGGCGATCCTCGAACTGGTCCAGACCGAGCCTGACTGGACGGGCGCGCTGGGCGTCGCGCTGACGCGACCCGCCGGTGTGCCCGAGCGCCGCAAGGACGACGATCCGTGGGACGCGGCCGCCGCCGCGGACCGTCCGCGGCGCGTCTCCGACGACCTGGCGTGGTTCCGGCAGGCGCTTGACGACCCGCCGCGGGCAGGGCTCGAGCCGCTGGGGGAGACCGCGACGGTCGCGGCCTGGGAAAGCGCCGACCAGGAGCTGATCCAGCGCCTCTCGCGCCTGGAGGCGCGCGGCATCCTCGTCGCCGCCGGGTTCCTCCTGCACGACCCCGAGACGCTGCTCGACTAGATGGGCGCGCCGGCGCCCGGCGCGCCCCTAGGATGGCGCGATGTCCGCGACGCCGAGCCTGACCGTCCATCTCCTGCCACCGTCGCACCCGTGCGCGGCGGTCGAGGCCGCCCTGAAGTTGAAGGGGTTGGACTACGAGCGGGTGGAGCTGCAGGCCGGCCGCCACGGCGAGGAGATGGAGCGCGTCTACGGCGAGGGCAACACCACCGTCCCGGGGCTGCTGATCGACGGCGAGCCGGTGCACGGCTCCAACGCGATCCTGCAGCGGATCGAGCAACTCGTCGCCGAGCCGCCGCTGTTCCCGAAGGACCTCGGCGACGCCGTGGTCGCCGCCGCGCGCTGGGGCGACGAGGAGCTGCAGGATCTCGGCCGGCGGCTGCCGTGGGGGGCGCTGCACTTCCGCCCCGAGTCGATGGGCACGCTCGCCGGTGGCGAGCCGCTCGACCCGCCCGGCACCGACTTCGCCATCCGCTACGTCCGCGGGTCCTGGAAGTACCACGGCATCACCGCCGAGCGCCTCGCCGCCGACCTCGCGAGCCTGCCCGCCATGCTGGACCGGATCGACGCCTTCATCGCCGAGGGCGTCCTGGGCGGTGACCAGCCCAACGCGGCCGATCTGCAGATCGGCGCGACGCTCTCGGTCCTGCTGGTCGTCGGCGACGTCCGCCCGCTGATCGAGGGCCGGCCCGCCGAGCAGCTCGCGCGCCGCTTCTTCGACGACCGCCCCGGCGTGGTCCCGTCGGGTGCGTTCCCCGCGAGCTGGGTGCCGCGCCCGAGCTGATGTAACGCCGGGAGGCGCTCGCGCCATCCCCTCGACGTGCCCCATCCACCACCCACCTCCGCGACCGACGCGGCGCTCGTCGCCGCCGCCCGCCATGACGCGGGCGCGTTCCACGCGCTGTATCTCCGCCACGTCGAGCGCATCCACGGGCAGCTCCTGCGCCAGACGCGCGACCACGACGCCGCCCACGACCTGACCGCCGAGACGTTCGCCCAGGCATGGATGGTGCGCGAGCGCTTCCGCGACGAGGCCGGCGGCTCGGCGCTGCCCTGGCTGCTCGGGATCGCCCGCAACGTCCTGCTGATGTCCGTGCGTCGCCGGCGCCTGGAGCAGCGGGCGTGCGAGCGGCTGGGGCTGCGCGACCGCCTCGACGGTCCGCCGGCCACGGCGATGCCGACCGACGCCTGGCTCACCGACCTGGAAGCGCTGTTCGAGGACCTCCCCGACGGCCACCGCGAGGCGCTGCGCCTCCGCGTCATCGAGGACCACGACTATGCGGGCGTCGCGCAGGCGCTCGGCACCACCCCGCAGGCGGCGCGCGTGCGCGTGCACCGCGCGCTGCGCACGCTGCGCACCCGACTCGCCGAAGCGAAGGAGCTGCCCTCATGACCCCCACCGAAGACGCCCGCCTCGTCCGCCTCGGCGACGCGCTGCACGCGGCCGCCGCCGCCGACCTCGCCCGCGCGGGCCACGGCGTCCGCCGCCGCCGCCTCCCGCGCCGGCTGGCCGCAGGCCTCGTCGTCGCGGCCGTGGTGATTCCGAGCGCCGCGGTGGCTGCGACGCAGCTGTTCGGCGCCGACGACGTCGCCCGCTCGATGCCCGCGGGCACGCTCATGCTCGCTGGGACCGAGCCGAAGTGCACCGTGGTGCGCGACCAGGTCGAGTACCGCTGCACGCTCACGCACGCGCCGACGGGCGAGATCGCTCCGGGCGCGTTCCACGGCACGGTCGAGGCGACCGTCGACGCCCACGGCATCGTCAACGGCGGCTGCCGCTCGCTGGATCCCGACGGTCGCGCGTGGTCCTGCTACCTCGGCCAGGAGGCGGTGGCGGAGCGGATCATCGGCCCGGCGCTCCTGGGCCAGCATTCCACGGGACCGTCCGCGGGCTAACCGCCCGCGACGCCGAGCAACGCGGCCAGGACGTCGCGGAGACGCTCGCTGTCGCCGCGCAGCCCCGCAGCGGCGTCGTTGTAGAGGAACGCCTCGGTGAGGCGGATGATCGCGGTCGCGCGGGCGACGCCCGCCTCCGCGACGACCGCCTGGACGTCGATCCGCTCCCCGGCCACGAACCGCCGGGCCGCGGCGGCCACGACGTCCTCGCGCGTCGCCGCGGCGGTCCGGCTCACGCCACGGGCGAGGCCGTCGGACGGCCGCCGGGGTTGATGGCGTGAAGCCCGCTCACGTCGCGGTCACTTGATCTTCATGCCGCCGACGACACGCCGACGACACGCCGACGGCGGCCGCGGTCGGTCGCGGTGGCGCTCACGCGATCGTCATGCCGCCGTCGACGGGCAGCGTCTGCCCCGTGATGTAGCCGGCGCCGGGGCCGGCGAGGAACACGACCGTCGCTGCCAGCTCGCGCGGGTCGCCGATGCGGCCGGCGGGGATGCGCGCCTTCTGCAACTCGAGGTACTCCGGCGGGTACTGGTCGGTCATCTCGGAGACGAAGAAGCCCGGGGCGATCGAGTTGACGCGGATGCCCTTGCGGCCCGTCCACTGCGAGGCCAGGTCGCGCGTGAGGCCGTTGAGCCCCGCCTTGCTCGCCGCGTAGGCCGCCTGCGGCAGTCCGGCCGTGGTGAGGCCCAGCACGCTGGAGATGTTGATGATGCTGCTGCCGGGCTCCATGACGCGGCCGGCGGCCTGGGCCATCCAGTAGGCGCCGTTGAGGTTGACGTCGATGACGCCGCGGAACTGCTCGGGCGTCTCGCGCGTCGCGGGGACGGCGGTGCCGAGGCCGGCGTTGTTGACGAGGATGTCGACGCGCCCGAGCTGCTCGACGGCCGCCTGGATGAGGGCCTGCGCGTCCTCGGGGCTCGCGACGTCGGTACCGACGGCGATCGCCCGCCGGCCGGCGGCCTCGACGAGCTTCTTGGTGTCCTGCAGACGGTCGGCCCGGCGAGCGCCGAGCGCGACGTCGGCGCCGGCTTCGGCGAGCGCCTGGGCGAACGCGACGCCGAGGCCCGACGACGCGCCCGTGACCACGGCGACCTTGCCGTCGAGGCGGAAGGCGTCCAGGACGGGGGACAGGGTAGGCTCGGACATATGGTCAGTGCTCCTGATCGGATGGTGGGGTGCAGCGGGGTGAGGCCGGGGCGCAGCATACGGCGGGGTGGCCCTACCGGTTGGCCAGGATCAGCGACGGCAGCTTGAGCAGCAGCCGCGGCGTGTCGCGCCAGGAGTGGTCGATGGCCTGGGCGATCGCCTCGGCCGTCTCGGGACCGTGCACGGGCGGGCCGTGGCCGACGAGCAGGTGCTCGGCCGGAAGGCCCTTGAGCTGGTGCGGCGGCCGCAGCCGCAGCATCGGGTGCACGCCGATCGGGCCCGAGCCGACCGCAAACGCCGGCGCCGTGCCCAGCGCCTCGGCGACGATCAGCGCACGCCGGGACGGCCACCACAGCGCGACCTCCTTCCAGAGCCGGTTGTCCACCACGCGCAGGCAGGCGAACGGGGCTTCGGGGAGCGCCGCAGGGACGTTGAAGTGCGGGACGCCGAGGCGCGGGGCGACGGCCGCGCAGTCGCGGTTGTGGCGGTCCAGCAGCTGCAGCACGCCCGCCGGCTCGCCGAGCGCGGCGATTCGTTCCATCGCCTCGGGATCGTCGACCGGGTCGATGAGCCAGACCCGGTCGCGGTCGTCGACCAGCGCGTGCGAGGCGCGCTGCATCGCGTCGTCCATCACCCACGTGAGACCGAGCGCGTGCTCGTGGATCTGGGTCATGGGACGCGACGCTACCCGTCCGGGCGCATACGCCACGCCTGATCCGATCGGCGCCCCGCCGCGCAGGCCCTCCTGAACCCAACTCAGGAGCCGTCACCCATATGCCCATCGGAGCCCCCGAGCTCATCGTCGTCCTCATCATCGCCCTGCTGGTCCTCGGCCCCAAGAAGCTGCCGCAGGCCGGCCAGTCCCTCGGCAGGGGGATGCGCGAGTTCAAGGACAGCCTCAGCGGCGAGCGCCGCGACGAGACGCCGGAGCCCATCGCCCCGGCCAGCACCGAGCGCGCGGCCTGAGCGCCGGCGCCCGCCACCACTCCGTCCCCACGAGAAGAGAGCAGACAAGAACCATGACGAACACCAACATCGACCTCGCCACCTTCGACGCGGACGGCGCGCTCGCAGAGTCCGGTGGCGCCCTGGACGGCGACACCCGCGGCGCGTTCTTCAAGAAGGCCGCCATCGCGGCCGGCGGCATCGCCGGCAGCACCGCGTTCCTCGGGGGCCTGCCGTCGATCGCCTCGGCCGCCTCGCTGCCCAAGAGCGACGTCGCGATCCTGAACTTCGCGCTGACGCTCGAGTACCTCGAAGCAGCGTTCTACGCCGAGGCGCTCAAGAGCAAGTTCGCCGGCGATGTCGGCGCGTTCACCAGGGTTGTCGCCGCGCACGAGAAGGCGCATGTCGCGTTCCTGAAGAGTGCGCTCGGCAGTGCCGCAGTGAAGTCGCCGGCATTCGACTTCAAGGGCACGACCTCCAACAAGGCCAAGTTCATGGCAACCGCCCAGGTACTCGAGGACACGGGCGTCGCCGCCTACCTCGGCCAGGCGGGGAACATCAAGTCGAAGAAGATCCTCGGCGCCGCCGCTTCGGTGATGGCAGTGGAAGCTCGTCACGCCGGCTGGATCCGCAACCTGAACGGCGTCGCAGGCGCACCCGTCTCGTTCCAGGGCTCGAAGACGAAGGCGCAGATCCTCACCGCCGTCAAGGGCACCGGCTTCATCGTCGCCTAGTCCGAGCGCACCGCA
>DASYLT010000036.1:0-2988 GCA_036009425.1 Baekduia sp.
GCGGGCGGGGGGGCGCCTGGGTGCGCCACGCCGCCGGCAAATCGTTGCTACAGCCCCTGCGGGTTGCTCGGCGCGCCCTCGCCCGGTCCCGGCACGTTGCGAAACCGGAACGGCTGCGCCTCGCGGGCGTACTGGACGAACCACGCCTCGCCGGTTCCGCCGGCGGTGATGATCCGCAGGACGGTCTCGGCCACCGACTCGGCCGGGATGATGCTCAGGCCCGACGCCAGCAGCTGATCGCGGAAGCCTTCGATGATCTTGGTCTCCGCGAAGCCCGGGCAGATCGCGTTGTAGGTGATGTTGTCGTCGACGAGCGCCGGGCCCAGCGAGCGGGCCAGGCCGACCACCGCGTGCTTGTTGGCGGCGTAGAGCGGATCGAACGGGACGCCGGTCAGCCCCGCCAGCGACGCCGTGGCGACGATCGCGCCGCCGCCGCGCGCCTTCAACGCAGGCAGGACGGCATGCGTACCGAACACCACGCCGTCGAGGTTGGCGCCGTTGGCGCGGTGGTACTTGACCAAGTCGAAGTCCTCACCGATGCCGCAGCCGGTGGCGACGCCCGCGTTGAGGTAGGCGATGTCGAGCCCGCCGCACTGCTCCACGGCGAAGGCGACCATCGCCTCGTCCTGCTCGAGGTCGGACACATCGCAGCGCACGAAGTGGCCACCGACCTGCTCGGCGATGGCGCGCCCGCCGGCCTCGTCGAGGTCGGCGATCACGACCTCGGCCCCGGCCTCGGCGAGCGCCAGCGCCGTCGCGCGGCCCAGGCCGCTCGCGCCTCCGGTCACGACCGCGACCTTGTCCTGCAGCGCCGCGCCGTCCCCCTCCCCCATCACGCCAGCTCCAGCACGAGCTTGCCCACGTTCTCCCCGCGGAAGAGCATCTGCAGCGTGTCGGGGAAGTCGTCGATCGCGCCCTGCACGACGTGCTCCTGGCTCTTGATGCGGCCCTCGGCGATCCAGCCGCCGATCGCCTGCGCCGCCTCGGCGTAGCGCCTGGCGTAGTCGAAGACGACGAAGCCCTCCATGCGCGCCCGGCGGACCAGCAGGACCATGTAGTTCGACGGGCCCTGCGGCCTGGTCTCGTTGTTGTACTGGCTGATGGCCCCGCAGATGACCACGCGCGCCTTCGTCGCCAGGCGGGTCAGCGCGAGGTCGAGGATCTCGCCGCCGACGTTGTCGAAGTACACGTCGACGCCGTCGGGCGTCGCGTCGCGCAGCGCCTTCTTGAAGCCGTCGGAGCGGTAGTCGAGCGCGGCGTCGAAGCCGAGCTCGTCGGTCAGCAGCGCGCACTTCTCGGGCCCTCCGGCGATGCCGATCACCCGGCAGCCCTTGACCTTGGCGATCTGGCCGACCATCGAGCCGACGGCTCCCGCGGCCCCGGAGACCAGCACCGTCTCGCCGTCCTTCAGCGCACCGACGTCGAGCAGCCCGAAGTAGGCGGTCATGCCCGGCATGCCCAACGCCGCGAGGTAGGTCGCCAGCGGCGCGGCATCCGGGTCGACCTTCAGCGCGCCCTTGCCGTCGGAGACCACCTGCTCCTGGACGCCGAACGTGCCGACGACATGATCTCCGACGGCGAACTTGGGGTGGTTGGAGGCCGTCACCTCGATGATGCTGCCCGCGCGCATGACGTCGCCGATGCCGACCGGCGGGACGTAGGAGGGCCGGTCGTCGAGCCAGCCGCGCATCGCCGGATCCAGGGAGATCATCTTCGTGACGCCGGCGAACTCGCCCTCGCTGGGCGCGGCCACCGGAGCGTCGGCGTGCTCCCAGTCGGTGGGCTTGCACTCGCCCTGGGGCCGGGCGGCCAAGCGGATCTGACGGTGGGTGTCTGACACGGCGTCTCCTGTCGCTGTGGGGTGGTACTGCGTGGTACCGCGTTGGAACGAGACAGTACGCGGCGGTCACGATCGGCGCCCTCCGGCGCGGTGGTCCACCGGCAGACTGGGTACCGGACCGCGACACCGGCGCACTTCTCGTGTTGTCTGGTGGGCAACGACTCAGAATCCCATCGGGAGGGACCCATGCACTGCAAGACCATCCGAGCAGCGCTCGGCGCCGGCGCGTTCGCGCTGGTCCTCGCGTCGCCCGTCGCCGCCCAGGCGGCGACGGCTCCGGCCGCCGTCACCGGCGGCGCGGCCAACGTCGCCCAGCAGACGGCCCGGCTCACCGGCGCCGTGAACCCCAACGGCGACACCACCACCTTCCAGTTCCAGTACGGGACGACCAGCGCCTACGGGTCGGTCACGCCGGAGCAGAAGCTCGGCGGCACCGCCAAGAAGACGATCACGGCCGACATCGGCGGCCTCGCCCCGGCGACGATCTACCACTACCGGTTGATCGCGCGCAACGGCAAGGGCCTGACCAAGGGCGCCGACCGCGCCTTCAAGACCAAGGCCCAGCCGCTCGGCGTTACGTTCGCCGCCACGCCCAACCCCGTCCCGTTCGGCGCCACGACGACGCTCGGCGGGCAGCTCACCGGCACCGGCAACGGCGGGCGCGAGGTCGTGCTGCAGGGCAACCCGTTCCCCTACACCCAGGGCTTCAAGCCGGTGGGCAACAAGCTGGTGACCGACGCCGCGGGCAACTTCTCCTTCGGCCTGATGGCGGTCCCGCTCAACACCCAGTACCGCGTCGCGCTGCCCGACAAGCCGTCGGTCGTCAGCCCGATCGTCGTCGTCAGCGTGTCGGTCCTCGTCAGCACGCACCTCGGCGCGCGCACCGTCCACAAGGGCCACAAGCTCACGTTCTCGGGCGCGATCCGCCCGGCCATCGACGGCACGCCGATCGCCATCCAGAAGCGACGCAACGGCCAGTGGGTGACCGTGTCCGGCACGGCGGCCCGCCACAACAGCAGCGCCTCGTCGATCTACAGCAAGAAGGTCACGATCCGCACCGGCGGCGTCTATCGCGTCTACGCGGGCGTCGCCAACGGCAGCTTCGTGCCGAACACCGGCAGCGAAGTCACCATCCACACCAAGTAGTC
>DASYLT010000037.1:0-19198 GCA_036009425.1 Baekduia sp.
GTCGTCGAGGACGGTCTCGCAGCGGCGCGCGGTCTCCTCGGCCTCCTCGCTCATCTGGTCCAGGAGCCGGCGGCGGGCGTCCTCCTCCGTGAGCTTGCCGATCTTCTGGGTGGCGCCCTTGGCCGCCTGCGCCAGGCCGAGAACCTCGCCCAGCTTCTCGTCGAGGTTGCGCAGCTCTGCCATGTCCTGTGCTCCTTGGTCGGGTGTGGTCGCTACGGCGCTGACCTACCCGCTCTGGCGCACCGACGCTACGTCGCTTCGCCGTCGGGCACGATGTCGAGGCCCTCGGCCACCATCGGCCGCCCGTTGAGCGCGTAGCGGATGTCGACCGAGTCGTTCTGCCGGTAGGTGCCGACGCCCCACGCGCCCAGGAACCACCGCCAGCCGCTGACCTTGTCCTTGCGCAGCTCGCGCTCGAAGACCAGCTCGCGTCCCTCCCGGACGTAGTCTTCGCCGCGCTTCTGGGGCACGCCGGAGATGAAGACCTCGAACGGCTCCTGGATCTGCGGCGGCAGCCGGACGATCGATCGGGGCATCGACCGCCATCATGGCGGATCCCAT
Source organism: Baekduia sp. (assembly GCA_036009425.1). Lineage (GTDB taxonomy): Bacteria > Actinomycetota > Thermoleophilia > Solirubrobacterales > Solirubrobacteraceae > Baekduia. Next base: position 562 of record DASYLT010000037.1, read on the forward strand.
GGACCCGATCACGTCGTCCCCGATCGTCCGCATCCTCAACGAGGACGTGCGGCGCTACCACCGCTGGAGCACCCCGTCGATCCTGCCCGGCCAGGAGCGCGTGGAGGACTTCTACGCCTCCGACGTGTCGATCTCCGCCGGCTTCTTCGGGACGCTCGTGAACCACACCGGCGTCTTCGGCGAGGCCGAGCGCTTCGCCGCCGACGCGCAGGGCGCCGACCGCACGATGTTCTCGGTGCACGGCTCGTCGGGCTCCAACTGGGTGGTGCTGCGCATGCTGGCGATGGAGCGCCAGGACGGGCTGGTGCTCGTCGCGCGCAACATCCATCACTCGATGATGAACGCCATCAAGGCGTTCGACCTGGACTTCCGGTTCCTGCCCGCGCCCTACGACGCGCGCTTCGAGGCGCTGCTGCCGCCGAGCGTCGACGACGTCGTCGCCGGGCTCGATCGCTACCCGGAGGCCCTGGCCGTCATCTACACCTCGCCGACCTACGAGGGGCTGGCGGGCAACACGGAGGACATCGTCGCCGCGGTGCACGCGCGCTCCGACGACTGCCTCGTGTTCGTCGACGAGGCGTGGGGCGGCCACCTGCACTTCCACGGCGACCTGCCGTGCTCGGCGATGGCCGCGGGCGCCGACATCTGCGTGCAGTCGACCCACAAGCTGGCGGGCGGCCTCCAGCAGACGGGCCTGATCCACTGGCGCGAGGACCGCGTCGACAGCGAGCTGCTCGAGGAGGCCTACCGCGAGTACGTCACGACGTCGCCGTCCTACGGCCTGCTCGCGTCGGCCGACGCGGCGGTCCGCGCGCTGGCCGCGTGCGGCACCGACCTGCTCGGCGAGTCGATCGCCCGGACCGAGCGCTTCAAGGCCGCGCTGCGCCGCGCGCTGCCCGACGCCGACCTGCTCGACGATCCCCGGTGGCTGGACGCCGTGGCGCGCAACGTCTCGGGCGTCGACCTGGTCAAGACGACGCTCGGGCTGTCGCGCTACGCGCTGTCGGGCTACCAGGTGGCCGAGGCGCTGGTGGAGCGCGGGATCGTCATCGAGAAGGCCGGCGTCTCGACGATCACGCTGATCACCACGTTCCAGCTCGCGGACGACGCCGTCGGCGCGACGGTCACCGCGCTGCACGACATCCTCGAGGGCCGGCAGCTGCCCGGCAACGAGCGGCAGGCGGCGCCCGGCAACCCGTTCGCGGGGATCGACGACCGCCCCGTCATCCGGCCCTACGACGCCAAGCGCCTGGCCAAGTCGATCGGCCACGAGGTGCCGCTGCGCGAGGCGATCGGCAAGGTCGCCGCCGAGGAGGTCGAGGTCTACCCGCCCGGCATCCCGCTGATCCTGGAGGGCTTCCGCGTCGGCGCCGACGCGGTCGGCTACCTCGAGCAGGCCCGCGCGAGCGGCGGCTCGATCGTCGCCCGCGACACGTCGCTGGCCACGCTGCGGGTCCTGTGAGGCGGCGCGGTGCCGCCGGGCCAAGCGAGGCCGCGGCCGCTGAGGTGCTGTAGTGAGTGCATGGATGCCGATCGACTCCCGCCGTCTGCCACCGCCGACGGCTGGCGCCAGCAACAGGGCGGCGACCTGACGGCCGCCGAGCAGCTCTACCGCCGCGGCCTCGCCGACGGCGAGCCCGACGCCGGCTACTACCTCGGCGAGCTGCTGATCGAGCTGGACCGCTCCTCCGAGGCGGTGCCCGTCCTGCGGGCCGCCGTCGAGGCGGGCGACAACGACGCGCTGATCCCGCTCGGCAACGCGCTGTGGGATCAGGGCGACATCGCGGGCGCCGAGGCGCGCTACCGCGAGGCGGCCGACCGCGGCGAGCTCGCGGCCGGCCACAACCTCGGGCTGCTGCTCTACGACGAGGGCCGGCTGGCCGAGGCGATCGCGCTCTGGCGGACGACGGTCGTCGTGGGCGAGACCGAGCACCGGCTGCTGGCCAACGCGCTGGCCGACAGCGGCGAGGTCGAGGAGGCCGAGCGCTGGTTCCGCGACGGCGCGGGGGCCGGCGACGCCGAGGCGCTGGTCGACCTCGGAGCGCTCCTGCAGGACGAGGACCGCCTCGACGAGGCCGAGGTCACCTTGCGCGAGGCGCTCGCTGCGGGCGCGACCGAGGCCTATGTCTTCCTGGCGTCGGTGCTGCGCCTCGACGATCGGGTCGACGAGGCCGAGGCCGTGCTGCGCGAGGGCGTCCAGCGGGGCATCGGCACGGCCGAGACGCAACTGGCCAACCACCTCAGCGACGCCAACCCGAAGTCGGCCGAGGCCGAGCAGCTCTACCGCAGCGCGATCCTGCACGGCGACCACGACGCCTACAACAACCTCGGCGTGCTGCTCTGGGACCAGGGGCGCGTCGACGAGGCCGAGCTGGCCTTCCGCACGGGCGCCGAGCGCGGCGACGAGCTGGCCGCCGGCAACCTCGCCGGGCTGCTGGACGAGCGCAAGGGCTGAGCCGGGGGCGCGGAGCCGTCGCCGGCGCCGCGTAGCCTGCACGGCCGTGACCGAGGCCGCTCCCCCGTTCGAGTACACCGTGCGCCGCTCCGACCGGGCGAGGCGCGTGCGGGTGCGCGTCGATCCGCGCGACGGGGGCGTGGAGGTCGTGCTCCCGCGCCGGGCGGCGGCGCGCGAGGCGGCCGCGGCGGTGGTCGAGCTGCGCGGGTGGATCGCGCGCCGGCAGGCCGAGGTCGCGGTCACGCGCGCGCGGGTCGCCGCCCGCGACGGGACCGTGCCGTACCTGGGGACCGATCTGCTGGTGCGGGGCGAGCGCGGCCGGACGCGGGTGCACCGGCGCGGCGACGTGCTGCTCGCCCCCGAGGGCGACGCCGCCCGCGCGGCCATCGAGCGCTGGTACCGGCGCCAGGCGCGCACCGAGATCGCGCCGCGGATGGACGCCGCCGCCGCGGCGCTGGGCCGGTCCTACACCAAGCTGACGATCCGCGACCAGCGCACGCGCTGGGGCTCGTGCTCGTCGACCGGCGCCATGTCCTTCAACTGGCGGCTCCTGTTGGCGCCCGACGCGGTGCTGGAGTACGTCGTGCGCCACGAGGCGTGCCACCTCGCGGTGATGGACCACTCGCCGCGGTTCTGGGGGCTCATGGGCCAGCTGATGCCCGGCTACGAGCTGCCCCGGCGCTGGCTGCGCGACCACGGCGCGACGCTGGTCCTGTGACGACGCTCGCCGTCGTCGGGCACGTCGAGTGGGTCGACTTCGTCGCCCTCGCCCGGCTCCCGGCGCCCGGCGAGATCGTCCAGGCCCGCGGCGTCCGCGAGGCCCCGGCGGGCGGCGGCGCCATGGCCGCCTACGCCATGCGCTCGCTCACCGGCGCCTGCGCGTTCTTCTGCGCGCTGGGCGACGACGCGCGCGCCCGGGCGACGGACGAGGGCCTGCGCGGCGCCGGGCTCGAGCTGCGCGCCGCGATCCGCGACGGCGTGGCGCAACGGCGGACGATCGCCTACCTGACCGACGACGGCGAGCGGACGATCACGGTGCTCGGCCCGCCGCTGGAGCCCAGCGCGGAGGACGACGTTCCGTGGGAGGCGCTGGCGGCGTGCGACGGTGCGCTCGTGGTGACCGGCGACGCGGGCGCCGTGCGTGCCGCCCGAACAGCGCCGGTGCTGGTGGCGACGTCGCGGGCGCGCGCGGCGCTCGTGGAGGCGGGCGTGGAGCTCGACGCGCTGGTCGGCAGCGCGACCGATCCGACCGAGCCGATCGACGGCGCGCTGGTGGACGCGACCCGCCCTCGCTACGTCGTGGAGACCGAGGGCGCCGGCGGTGGGCGGTGGCGCGCCGCGGACGGGACGACGGGCCGTTGGGCACCCGCGCCGCTGCCCGGCGAGCCCGTCGACGCCTTCGGGTGCGGCGACGCGTTCGCGGCCGCGCTGACCGCGGCGCTGGCCGCCGGCCGCTCGATCGCCGACGCGTGCGCGGTGGGCGCCTGCGCGGGCGCCGCCGTGCTCTGCCAGCGCGCCCCGGCGGTCGGCGACCTGTCGCGCTGCTGGTGAGCCCCGGCGCTGGCGGTGCCTCCGGGCGCGCGGGATGATGGACGGCGTGTCTGCGCCGTCCTACCTCGAGCTCGCTCCGCCGCCGGCGCTCATGCCGCTGGTCGCCTGCCTGTGGACGTCGCACGACGGCGAGGTGCGCGTGCTGCCGGATGCGTGCGTGGACGTCGTCTTCGAGGGCGGGTCGCTCGTGGTCGCCGGGCCGGCGACGACGGTCGTCGTCGCGCCCGCGACGCCTGGCCAGCGGCGTCTGGGCGTGCGCTTTCGCATCGGCGCCGCCGGCGCGGCGCTGGGGGTCCCGGCCGCTGAGCTGCGAGATCGGGGCGTGCCGCTGACCGCCCTCTGGGGGCGGGCGGCCCGCCGCCTCGAGGACCGCATCGCCGCCGCACCCGACCCGGCCGCCGCGCTCACCGCCCTCACGCACGGGATCGCCGACCGCCTCCCGCCGCCGGACGCCGCTGACCGCGACGTGCGCCGCGCCGCGATCCTCCTGGGCCGCGGCGTGGCGCCCGGCGCCGCACGCCGCGCCGCGCACCTGAGCGACCGGCAACTGCGCCGCCGCTTCGATCGGGCCGTCGGCTACGGCCCGGCCACGCTCGCCCGCGTGCAGCGCTTCCAGCGCTTCCTCGGCCACGCCCAGCGCACGCCGGGGGCGTCCCTCGCCCGCCTCGCCGCCGACGCGGGCTACGCCGACCAGGCCCACCTCGCGCGCGAGTGCCGCCGCCTCGCCGGCCTGCCGCCAAGCGCGCTGCTGGCCGCGGGCGCCGGTCCGGCCGGAGAGGGCGCCGCAGGCCGGACGTCCGAACCGTTCAAGCGCCCCGGCCGCGGCTCCGGCACGCTGACGGCATGACCGATCTCGCCGCCGCCGCACAGTTCGTCGCCGCCCACGGCCGTCTCCTCGAGCGCCGCCGCTTCGCCCACCTCTTCGGCGACGGCAACGGGACCGGCGCCGGCACGACCGACGCCGCGCCCGTCCTGGCCGCGCTGGCCGCCTACCGCAACGCCGACGGCGGCATCGGCCTCCTGGAGCCCGACCTGCGCACGCCCACGAGCCAGCCGTCGGCGGTCCTCTACGCCCTCGAGGTGCTCGACGAGATCGGTGCGGGCGACACCGCGCTGGCCACCGAGGCCCTGGACTGGCTTCAGACCGTCACCAACGACGACGGCGGCGTGCCGTTCGTCCTGGGCAGCGCGCGCGGCTGGCCGCACGCGCCGTGGTGGACGCCGCAGGACGATCCGCCCTCCTCGCTGCTCATGACCGCCGGGATCGCCGCCGCGGCGCATCGCCTCGGGCTCGGCCATCCGTGGGTCGCCGGGGCCGCGGACTACGTCTGGGCCGCCCTGCCCGGCCTCACGCCGAGCGACCCCTATGCCTTCCGCTACGCCGTCCGCTTCCTCGACGCGGTGCCCGACCGGGCGCGTGCCGAGGCGGCGCTCGACGCGCTGGCCGAGACCGTGCCGGCCGACGGCGTCCTCCGGGTGTCGGGCGGTGCCGAGGGCGAGACGCTGGGCGCCCTCGAGGTCGCGCCGCGTCCCGACCACGCGGGGCGCCGGCTCTTTCCGGCCGCCCTGATCGAGCATGAGCTCGACGCGCTCGCCGCCGCCCAGCAGGAGGACGGCGGCTGGACCTTCAGCTGGGCGGCCTGGAGCCCGGCCGTCGCCTGGGAGTGGCGCGGCGTGGTGACCGTCGACGCGCTCAAGACGCTGCGCGCCGACGGCCGGCTCTGATCGCCTGAGGAGGCGCCTGAAAAGGCGCTGCGACCGCCTGATGTTCAGGAGCTTCTAGGCCGCGGCGTCCAGCGTCGCCAGCTCCTCGTCGGCGAGCCGCAGGTCGGCCGCCGCAACGTTCTCCTCGAGGTGCGCCACCGAGGCGGTCCCCGGGATCGGCAGCATCACGGGCGACTTGGCCAGCAGCCACGCCAGCGCGACCTGTCCCGGGGTGGCGTCGTGCGCCCGGGCGACCTCGTCCACCACGCCGCCCGGCTTGGCCAGGTCGCCGGCGGCCAGCGGGAACCACGGGATGAAGCCGATCCCCTGCTGCTCGCAGTACTGCAGCACGTCCTCGGAATGGCGATCGGTCAGGTTGTAGCGGTTCTGCACCGTCGTGACGGTGAAGACCTCCTGGGCGGCCTTGATCTGGTCGACCGACACGTTGGACAGGCCCAGGTGGCGCACCACGCCGTCGTCCTGCAGCGCCTTGAGCTCGCCGAACTGCTCGGCCGGGTCGGTCCGGGGGTCGACGGTGTGCAGCTGGAACAGCTCGACGGTGTCGACGTGCAGCCGGCGTGCGCTCATCAGCGCGCACTGGCGCAGGTACTCGCGGCGGCCGAGCGGCGGCCACACGTTCGGACCCGAGCGGGTCAGGCCCGCCTTGGTGGCGACGGTCATGCCCGAGTAGGGCGCGAGCGTGTCGCCGATGAGCTGCTCGGAGACGTACGGGCCGTAGGAATCGGCCGTGTCGATGAAGTCGATGCCGACGTCGGAGAGCCGCTCGAGGACGCGGACGGCCTCGTCGCGGTCGGCGGGCTCGCCCCAGATGCCCGGGCCGGTGATGCGCATGGCGCCGTAACCGAGGCGCGTCACCTCGAGGTCGCCGCCGATCTTGAAGGTTCCTGCTCCTGCCGCTGAGATCGTTGACATCGCAGCGACGTTAGCCCACGTGCTCGGACACGACGCGCCGCAGCGCGGCCCATGCGTCTTCCCGGCCATGCGATTCGATCAGGCGGCGCACCACCCGCCCGGTGAACGCCTCGGCCGAGCCGTCGCCGCGCACGTCGATGCCGGCCCGCAGCCTGCCCGGGCCGCGCAGCTCGCCGCGGACCGCCACCTGCTGGACGGGCTCGTACTCGCGCCCGAGCACCCGCTCCACCCGCGGCTGCTGGCGCGTCGCCGCGACGCGGAGCTCGTGCTCGAGCAGCTCGAGCGCCGCGGCCGCCGTCGGGTGCCGGGTCTTGATCGGGCGTCCGCGCCCGCGGATGATCACGCAATAGGGCTCCGCCATCGAGGCGGCGAGCCTAGAAGGTCTTTCAGAAGGACGGCGGGCTCCTGAAGCACCGTCTCACGCGGCGGCGAGGTCGGCGACCAGCTCGTCGACGCCGCGGTGTCGCGTCAGGTGGAGCTCGCTGCTGATCTTGGCGAAGAGCCGGTGCGCCGCGCGGTTCTCGGGCAGCATCGAGGCGGTGAAGCGCCGTACGCCGCGCTCACGCGCCGCGGCCGCGAGGCCGACGCCCAGCTGGGTGCCGACGCCGCGGCCCTGCAGGTCGTCGGCGATGACGATCGCGATCTCCGCGTCGCCGGGTGCCTGCGTGTCGCGCACCCAGCGCCCGACGCCGACCACGACGTCGGGACAGCGGGCCAGCACGGCGACCAGCGCGTAGTGGTCGACGAAGTCGACCTCGGTCAGGTAGCGCAGCTCCGTGCTGGTCAGCCGCGGCTTGGGGGAGAGGAAGCGCTGGTAGACCGAGCGCTGCGAGAGGCGGCCCAGGCCCGCGACCAGCGCGTCCTTGTCGTCCGGCCGGATCGGTCGGAGGCGGATCTCGGGGAGCCCTGCGTCCGTGCGTAGCGTCATACAACCCGCACGCTACGCCCCGGCGAGGCATCCTCATGTGCGGCCCGTCACGGAACGCGACGGGCCGCCTCCGAGGTGCGAGGGCCTACTTGCGCTGGTCCACCGAGACGTAGTCGCGCGTGCGGTCGCCCGTGTAGATCTGCCGGGGGCGCGCGATCTTCTGCTCCTTGTCCTGGACCATCTCCAGCCACTGGGCGATCCAGCCCGAGGTGCGGGGGATGGCGAACATGACCGGGAACATGTCCATCGGGAGTCCCAGGGCCTCGTAGATCAGGCCCGAGTAGAAGTCCACGTTGGGGTACAACTTGCGCGAGACGAAGTACTCGTCCTCGAGGGCGATCTTCTCGACCTCGAGCGCGATGTCGAGCAGCGGGTTGACGCCGGTGACCTCGAAGACGTCGTCGCAGGCCTTCTTGATGATCGTGGCGCGCGGGTCGTAGTTCTTGTAGACCCGGTGGCCGAAGCCCATCAGCCGCTCGTTGCCGTCCTTCACGCCCTGCATGAAGTCCTTGATGTTGTCCTTGGACCCGATGCGCTTGAGCATCCGCAGGACCGCCTCGTTGGCGCCGCCGTGCAGCGGGCCGTAGAGGGCGGCGACGCCGGCGGCGACGGCCGAGTACGGGTCGACCTGCGAGGAGCCGACCGCGCGGACCGCGTTGGTCGAGCAGTTCTGCTCGTGGTCGGCGTGCAGGATGAACAGGATGTCGAGCGCGCGCTCGAGCCGGGGATCCGGCTCGTACTTGAGCTCGGTCATCTTGTACATCATGTTGAGGAAGTTACCCGGGTACTTGAGGTCGTTGTCCGGGTAGACGTAGGGCTGGCCCATCGTGTGCCGGTAGGCGAACGCGGCCAGCGTCGGCATCTTGGCGATCAGCCGGACCGTCTGGATCATCCGGTTGTCGGGATCCTGGATCTCGTTGGCGTCCTTGTAGAACGTCGAGAGCGCGCCGACCGAGCCGAGCAGCATCCCCATCGGGTGCGCGTCGTGGCGGAAGCCGCCGACGAACTCCTTGACGTTCTCGTGCACGAACGTGTGGATCGTGATGTCGTGCTCCCACTGGTCCAGCTGCGGCTGCGTGGGCAGCTCGCCGTGGACGAGGAGGTAGGCGACCTCGATGTACGTCGAGTGCTCGGCGAGCTGCTCGATGGGATAGCCGCGGTACTCCAGGACGCCGGCCTCGCCGTCCAGGTAGGTGATGGCCGAGCGACACGACGCGGTGTTGGTGAACGCCGGGTCGTAGGTCATCAGCCCGAAGTCGTCGTCAGAAGTCTTGATCTGACGGAAGTCCATGGCGCGGACGGTTCCGTCGGCGATCGGGATCTCGTACTGCTGACCGGTCCGGTTGTCGGTCACCGTCAGCGTTTCCTGCGCGGCCTCGGCTACGCCGGTGCCGTCCTGCGTCTGAGCTTCGCTCACGATCGAATGCCCTCTGCTTGGGATGGGGGAATCGTCTCTGCATACTAGTGTGCGCCGTCCGTCGGCCCGTGCGGTGGCAGCGGTCCTCGCCGGGACCGCGTCGCGCCGGATCCGGTGCGCGCGCTAGCGCCGGTCCCAGCGCTCGCGCAGGCTCTCGCCCGCCCGCTTGGCCCGGCGGGCCGTCTTGCTGGCGCCCATGCGGCGGCCGACCGATGAGCCCCGGTCGACGAGGTGCTCGGCGGCCTCGGCGGCCGGGAACGTGGTGGTCACCCAGCGCTCGGCGATCCGGGCGACCTCGGGCGCGTCGAGGAACCGCAGGCCGTCGCGCGTGTCGACGTCGATGCCGTCGAAGATGTTCTCGCGCTTGGCCTCGTGGACGCGGCGGACCTTGCCCAGCTCGACGCCGTCGGCAGAGCGCACCGGGGTCCCGCGGCGCAGGACCTTGTAGGAGATGGCGACGCCGTCGTCGTCGGTCACGCGGTGATGACGGCCGTGGCCATCGCGCCGACGACGAGCAGCGCGGTGAGCGCGACGACGCCGCGCTTGGCGCCCACGGTCGCCGGGAACGTCACCTGTGACATGCCGATGGCCGAGAGGACCACGGCCCACACGGCGAGCAGCCCGCCGAAGAGGTAGAACGCGGTCTTGGACGGCTCGGCCCCGGCTTCTGCGGCGAGGACGAGGGCGGAGAGCGCATGCAGCATCGCGCGACCCTATCCCAGGCCCCGGCCCCTCGCCACCCCTAGCCGAACGCAGGGTTGGCGCCACGACGCCCACCGCGTAGCGTCGCGCGATGGAGTGGAGCTACGGACGCGCGGGCCGGCACGCGGTTCGCTGGGACGGCGCCATGGAGCGCGCGCAGGCGCCGATCGGCCCGCTGCCCAACCGGTGGCCGAGCCGGCCGCAGCCGCTGCAGGTCCTCGGACCCGACGGCTGGCACGCGTGCGGTCCCGGCCTGCCCGGCCACCTGGGCCGCAAGCCGTGCTGGCGGACGGAGGCCTCCGAGCTCCAGCGCCGCTGCGTCCGAGCCTGCAACCCCGTCGCCGTCGACGCCGACGTGCTCCCACCCGGCTCGCTGCTCGGGCGGCTGCGCCGCTTCGGGCTCTGGTGGCAGCTCGCGCCGCCGATGGGCTTCGGGTCGCCGCGGTGGATCGTCGCCAAGGACGCCATCGCCTCCTTCGCGAGGGCCCTCACGCGGTCCAGGGCGCCGGGGGCGCGGGAGCGCGCGGTGGCCGAGGCGACGTCCGGCCTCGAGCGCGCGCGGGATCGCCTGAAAGGGATCGAGGACCGGGCGGCGACCTACGTCCAGGCCGCCACGCTGACCTCGACGCTCGTCCTCGCCAACGGCGCGCTGATCAACGGGCAGGACGCGGTGAACGCCGGCGTCGGGCGATGGGTGGCCGCCGTCGCGCTGGTGATCGCGTCCGCCGCGCTCATCGTCGCGGGCGTCTACGGGCTGGCGGCGGTGATGTTCACGTTCGATCGCGTCGGGCCCGACAACCCGGCGCGCGTCATCGCGCGGTCGCGCCTGGACCAGGCGGAGGCGAGCCGCCAGTTCGTCGCCGCCCTGCTCGCCGCCTACCGCCGCACGCAGCTCGTCGCGGACTGGAAGATGGCGCGGCTCAAGCGCGCGACGGTGGCGTTCCTGGTGTCGATCGCCGGCATCGGGGTCGCCAGCGGCACCCTCGTGGTGCAGGCGCTGTAGACGCCGGCGTCCTGCGCGCTCAGGTGGTTGCGGCGGGGCCGGGCGGGGGGGACCGGTACCGCGACTCGGTCGCGTCGACCTGGCTCTGGTAGTGGCTGCCGAGGTCGGGATGGCCGTACGGGCGCTCCGCGGGCTGGTCCAGCGTCATGAAGCTGAGCTGCGCGATCGGGAGGCCGGGGCGCAGCACGATCGGGACGCTGTTGAAGTTGGTGATCTCCAGGGTGAGCGACCCCTGGAAGCCCGGGTCGACGAAGCCGGCGGTCGCGTGGACGATCAGGCCGAGGCGCCCGAGGCTCGACTTGCCCTCGATGCGGGCCACCAGGTTGGCCGGCATCTCGACGCGCTCCTCGGTGCGGCCGAGGACGAACTCGTTGGGGTGGATGACGAAGAGGTCGTCGGGGGCCACCTCGACCGGCTCGGTCAGGCCCTGCGGGGGCTCGGCCAGGTCGATGACCTGGATGCGGTGGTTGTGGAAGACGCGGAACGACGTGCCCAACTTCAGGTCGACGCTCGCGGGCTGGACCATGAGCGGATCCCAGGGGGCGATGACGATCTCCCCCTCGTCGACGAGGCGGCGGATGGTGCCGTCGGAGAGGACCGATGCCGGCTGCATGCCGGGCATCCTTCCACGCGCGGGCGACGGGCGGGGTCAGGTGTGCTTGCGCTCGCGCGAACGCACGACCGTCGTGCGGACGCGGGGCGGCGACGCGGGGAGCGGCATGCCGTGCGGCCCGCGGTGCCGCGGGAACGGCGTCGGCCCCTTCGGCATCGGGCGGTGCGGATGCGGTCGCACCTTGCTGCCGCCCTCGCCGTCGGCCGGTCCTGGCTCGGGCTCGACCTCCTGGTGCACCGCCCACCACACGATCCAGAGCAGCCCGGCGATGGGGACCTTCAGGACGACCATCAGCCAGATGAATCCCCAGGTCATGTGACAACGCTACCCGCGCCGGCGCACCCGCGTGCGGAAATGTCGGCGCGCGTGCGCGGCCGGACGTGTGGCCGCTCAGCGGTGGGCGCTGCGGGCGCGCTGGGCGCGGGCCTTGCGGGCGCGTGCGGCGCGGGCGCGGGCGCGGCGGCGCGCGGCGGCCTTCCGGGCGCGCGCCTTGGCCTTGGCCGACCTGGCCTTGGACCCGACGGACGCCTTCTGCGGCCTCGCCGTCCTGGTCGTCGTCGCGCGCACGGACGCCGGCGCGGCCTTCCAGAGATCCGGCGCGATGACCCCCTGCAGGGCCGCGCCGACGTCGAGCGCGCCGGTCTCGACGGCCAGGCCCGTGTGGCGGACGTGGCCCAGGAGCGCGTCGCGGAGGCCGACGGCGTCGAGGTCGGGCCGCGCGGCGGCCAGCAGGACCAGCGCGCCGGTGACGTGCGGTGCGGCCATCGACGTGCCGGTGCGCCACTCGTAGCCGCCGCCCAGGGCGGTCGACAGGATCTGCTCGCCCGGGGCAGCGACGTCGGCGCCCGGGCCGTAGTCGGAGACCGACGAGAGCACGCCGCCCTGCGCCGTCGCGGCGACGCCGAGGACGTCGCCCTCGGGGTAGGCGGCGGGGTAGGTCGGCGCCGAGGCCAGGTCGGCGCCGGAGTTGCCGGCGGCCGCGACGATCAGCACGCCGTGGTCCTGCGCGTAGCGCACGGCCTCCTCGACGTCGGCCGTGGCGGTCGGCCCCGCGAGGCTGAGGTTGACGATGCGCGCGCCGTTGTCGACGGCGTAGTGGATGCCCTGCGCGACGTCGGTCGTGCTGCCACGAGCCTCGGCGTCGAGGACGCGGACGGCCATGAGGCGCGCGTGCCAGGCGACGCCCGAGCCGCCGATGCCGTTGCCGCCGCGCGCGCCGACGATGCCGGCGACGTGCGTGCCGTGGCCGTTGGCGTCCTGCGGGTCGCCGTCGCCGCCGACGAAGTCGAAGCCGTGGACGTCGTCGACGTAGCCGTTGCCGTCGTCGTCGACGCCGTTGCCCGCGATCTCGCCCGCGTTGGTCCAGAGGTTCGGCGCGAGGTCGGGGTGCCCGAGGTCGACGCCGGAGTCCACGATCGCGACGGTGACGTCGGCGCCGGTGGTCTGGCGCCAGGCGCTCTCGGTGCCCATCGCGCCGTCGTCCTTCAGCGACCACTGCTCGGCGGTGAGCGGATCGGTGCTGCTGACCTGGGCGGCGCGGGCGATGCCCGCCGCACGCGCGTGGTCGGGCCGGGCCGTCAGGCCGTCGGGGGCGCGCACGGAGCCGCGCGCCGAGGCGGCCGTGACCGGGGCCAGCGCGAGGGCGGCCAGCGTGAGCGTGATGAGGTGAGCGAGCGCGCGGGGAGCGGCGACCATGCGGGAGCCCTGCCGGGGAAGCGCGCGCGGCCGTGGATGGCCGCGCGGACTCCCCTGGGATCGGCTCCGGAGGCGCGATCGCCCCGTCGTCTGGCCGGATGGCCGATGCCGCGCGCGCTCGACTCAGGGCGCGCCGACGCCGCGGCTACGCCCTGAGGGCGACCGGGTCGACCGTGAAGGCCGTCATGGGCATGGCGGCGGCTACGCCCTGAGGGCGACCGGGTCGACCGTGAAGGCCGTCATGGGCATGACGGCGGCTACGCCCTGAGGGCGACCGGGTCGACCGTGAAGGCCGTCATGCGCGACAGGTCGGCGACGCGCGACTGGATCTCGTCGGCGGTGAGGCGCTCGACGCGATCGGTGCCGAACTCCTCGACGTTGTAGGAGGCCAGCGCGGTGCCGTAGGCCATCGCACGGGCCAGGAGCTCGTGGCCGATCTCCTCGTCGGGGTGCGCGGCGACGTAGCCGACGAAGCCGCCGGCGAACGTGTCGCCCGCGCCGGTCGGGTCGACGACGGCCTCCAGCGGGAAGGCGGGCAGCGCGAAGAAGCCGTCGGCGGTGTAGAGCGCCGCGCCGTACTTGCCGAGCTTGGCGACGACGGCCTTCGGGCCCCACGACAGGATCTCCTGGGCGGCCTGCAGCGTCGTGGGCTTCCCGGTCAGCAGCTCGAGCTCCTCGTCGTTGAGGATCAGGCAGTCGACGGTCCCGATGACCTTGCGCAGCGAGTCGTGCGCGATGTTGATCCACAGGTCCATCGAGTCCATCGCCACGAAGCGGGCCTTGGTGCACTGCTGGCGCACGTTGAGCTGCAGGTCGGGCTGGATGTTGGCCAGGAACAGGACGTCGGCGTCCTGCGAGGCCTGCGAGAGCTTCGGCGAGAACGTCTCGAAGACGTTGAGGTCGGTGATGTGCGTCTCGCGCTGGTTGAGGTTCGCGGAGTACTCGCCCTTCCAGAAGAAGGTCTTGCCGCCCTCGACGTGCTCGACGTCGTCGGTCACCGTCCCCCGCGTGCGCAGGATGCGCCAGGACTCATCGTCGAAGTCGTCGCCGACGGGGCCCACGGGGCGCACCTCCGCGAAGAACGAGGCCGCGAGGGCGAAGTGGGTGGCGGCGCCGCCGAGCATTCGCTCGCGCTCCCCCGCAGGGGTCTTGACGGCGTCGTAGGCGATCGATCCGACGACAGTGAGGCTCATACGGCGCGGGAGGTTAGAGCGAAGCGGGGGTATGTTGCCGCCCGATGCGTGCCATCCAGCAGGTGGAGTTCGGCGGCCCGGAGGTCCTGGAGCTCGTCGAGGTGCCGGTTCCGGAGCCCGCGGCGGGCGAGGTGCTCGTGCGCGTGACGCGCGCGGGCCTGAACTTCGCCGACACCCACCAGCGCGAGGACCAGTACGTCGCGCGCCAGTCGCTGCCGCTGACGCCGGGCTCCGAGGTCGCGGGCGTGCGGGAGGACACGGGGCAGCGCGTCGTCGCGCTGTGCGGCCACGGCGGCTACGCCGAGTACGCGGTCGCGCCGGCCGACCGGGTGTTCCCGATCCCCGACGGGCTCGACGACGGGACGGCGCTGGCCGTGCTGCTGCAGGGGCTGACGGCGTGGCACCTGTACCGGACGTGCGCGCGCCTGGCCGACGGCGACTCGGTGCTCGTCGTCTCCGGCGCCGGCGGCGTCGGGTCGCTCGCCGTGCAGCTGGCCAAGCCGATGGGCGCCGGGCGCGTGATCGCGACGGCGTCGTCGGAGGAGAAGCGCGAGCTGTGCCTGTCGCTGGGCGCCGACGCGGCGATCGACGGCTCGCCCGACGGGCTGCGCGAGCGGCTGTTGGAGGCCAACCTCGGGCGCGAGGTCGACGTCGTGCTGGAGATGGCGGGCGGCCCGCTCTTCGACGTGGCGCTGCGCGCGATGGCCGACATGGGGCGCCTGGTCGTCTACGGCATCTCGTCGCGGGAGCAGAACGAGGTCCGCACCGGGAGGTTGCTGAAGCGGTCGCAGTCGATCATCGGCTTCTGGCTCTTCCACTACCTCGAGCGCCCGGAGCATCTGGCGGCGCCGCTGGCGGAGCTGTTCGAGCTGGCGGCTCGCGGCGAGGTGCGCGCCGTGGTGGGCGAGACGTATGGGTTGACCGAGGCGCGCCGGGCGCAGGAGGACCTGGCGGCGCGGCGGACGCGCGGCAAGCTGCTGCTGGATCCGTCGCGGTAGGGGGTTCTTGGCGCTCCCTCCGGCGCTGGTCGTGCTGCGCGACGTGGTTCGGGGGCAGCGACAGGGAGGTTGGTGAGGGCTCCGGCGCCCGGGGTCTGCCGCGAGCGCTTGGGAGCGGGGTGGGCCTGTTCAGCGCGATAGGACCGCGGCGTTCGGGCCCACGCCGGCTGTCGCGGTCGTGACGACGAGGGTGGGCCTGTTCAGCGCGGCGGGACCGCGGCAGACAGGCCCACCCGCGCAGCCACCGGCGACGACAAGGCCACCAACAACTCCCGCCCCCCGGCGCCGGCGGAGACCGACACGGCCGGCGCCCACCCGAACGCTCTGTCGTCGATGCCCCCGAACGACGCCGCACAGCACATCGGGCGCCCGCGCTGAGCGCCAACACGACGCAGCCCTACGCCGCCTTCCCCACATCCGGCGGCGGCATCTCCGACGCCATCAGGGTCGCGAGCTGGGTCCGCGATCGCAGGTCGAGCTTGCGGTAGATCTGCGACAGGTGGTACTCGATGGTCTTCGGCGAGAGGAAGAGCTTCGCCGCGACCTCGCGGTTGGTCATGCCGTAGGCGACCAGGCGCGCGATCTGCAGCTCGTGCGCGGTGAGGTCCTCGAGCCCCGCGGCGGCGACCGCCTCCTTCTCGGCTGCACCGGACTCCGCGGCCGCGCCGCCGGTCGCGCGCAGCTCGACCCGCGCGCGGTCGGCCCAGGAGGAGGCGCCCAGGCGCTCGAAGACCTCGAGCGCGTCGCCGAGCTGCTCGCGGGCGTCGGCCCGGCGCCGGTCGCGGCGCAGGCGCTCGCCGTAGGCCAGCTGCGTGCGGGCCTGCTCGAACGGCTGGCCGTCGTGCGCGTGGTGCGAGAGCGCGGTGTGGAAGTGCTGCTCGGCGTCCTTCTCGGCCAGCATCCCGCGGCAGCGCGCGAGCGCCGCCAGCGCCCAGCGCCCGCCGCCCGGCGTGTCGGCGAGCTCCTCGAGCGCCTGGAAGGCCTCGTCGGTGCGGCCCAGGCGGACGAGCGCCTCCACGCGGTCGGCGCCGAACTGGACGACGCCGCGCTGCGTGTGGAGTCGCACGGCGATGCGGTGCGCGCGGTCGTAGAGCTCGGCCGCGACCTCCGCCTCGCCGTGTCCGAGCGCGTCGAAGGCCAGCGCGTTGATCCCGTACACCGTGATGGCCGAGCCACCGAGCAGCTCGCCCAGGTGGATCGACTCGCGAGCATGGGCGCGCGCGTCCGCACGGCGTCCCAGCCCCGCCTCGACGTGCGCCAGCACCGCCAGCGCGAACGCCTGCAGCGGCTGCAGGCCCGAGTCGCGCGCCAGGCGCGCCGCCTCGCCGGCGTCGGCCAGCGCCGCCGCCCAGCGGCCGCGCCGGAAGTCCATGATCGCGTGCGCGGCCAGGGGATAGATGAGGTGGTTGATCGCCGTGGCCTCGCGCGCGGTGGTGATCAGGTGGTCCAGGACCCCGGACGCCCGGTCCCAGCGCTCGTACCAGATGGCGCAGTGCCCGGCCATGCCCACCAGCTCGCTCGGCATCGCGAGCACGTGCGGTCCTGTGAGGAACGGCATCGCGGGATCCAGGAGCGCGTCGGCCTCGTCCTCGTGGCCGAGCGCGGCGTGCGCCTCGCCGACCAGGACGCCGGCGAGCACCTCGATCGCAGGATCGCTGCCGGCCGGCAGCAGCGCCCGGGCGCGATCGCCCGTGGCGACCAGGGCCTCCATGTCGCCGGTCATCATGTGCGCGACGGCGGCCTCGACCAGCAGCGACGCCGCGACGCCGGGGCGTTCGGCCTCGATGCGATCGGCCTCGGCGACGAGCAGGTCGTGGGCGACGCCGGGCGCACCGCGGCGCATCTCGACGCGGCCGCGCACGCGGACGGCCTCGGTCCCTTCCTCCCCGGCCGGCAGCAGCCGCTGCGCCTGGCCGACCAGCGCCAGCGCGTGGTCGGGCTGCCCGCTCTGCGCGAAGTCCGATGCCGCTTCCAGCAACCGCCGGGCGCGCCCGCGATCGTCGGTGCTGAGGTTCGCTGCGCGCTCGAAAGCGCGGGCGGCCGCCACGAGGCCGCCGCGCGAGCGCGCCTCGCCCGCGGCCGTCTCCAGTGCGGTGGCGACCTCCTCGTCGGGCGCGTCGGCCGCCGCGGCCAGGTGCCAGGCGCGGCGCGCCGGCTCGCTCGCCACCGCGGCCAGCGTCGCGTGGACGCTGCGGCGCGCGACGGGATCGGCGGCGTGGTAGACCGCCGAGCGCAGCAGCGGGTGGAAGAAGTCGACGCGCCCGTCGATGGCGATCAGCTCGGCACGCAAGGCCGGCTCCAGCGCGTCTGCGGCCAGGCCTCGCTCCGCCAGGGCCGCGGCGAAGAGGTCGTGGCGCCCCGTCTGCATCGCGGAGGCGATCAGCAACGCCTCGCGCGTGGCGTCGGGCAGGCCGGCGACCTGGCGGGCGAACGCCTGCTGGATCTGCTCGCCGGCCGGCACCGGTCCCGCCAGCGGCTCGCGGCCGGCCAGCTGCTCGGCGCTCAGCGCGCGCGGGATCTCGGTCAGCGCCAGCGGGTTGCCGTGGGCGGTGGCGACGAGGTCGTCGGCGACCTCCCGCGCCACGCGTTCGCGCGACTCGCGCTGCAGCAGCTCGCCGGCGGCCGCATCGTCGAGGCCGTCGATCGGGAGCGTCGGGACGCCGGTGAACGCGTCGAGCAGGTCGCCGACCGGCCGCGCGCCGCAGAGCAGCACCACGCCCTCGGCGTCCAGACGCCGCGCGACGAAGATCAGCGCGTCCCGCGACGCGTCGTCGAGCCAGTGGACGTCGTCGGCGAGCACCAGCAGCGGCTGTTCCTCGGCGGCCGCCGCCAGGAGGCTGAGCATCCCGGCGGGCACGGCGAAGCGGTCGAACGGCGTCGGCGGCTCGAGGGCCAGCGCAGAGCCCAGCGCGCGCGCCTGCACCTCGGGGATCCGGTCGCGCCGCGGCAGCAGCGGGGTCAGCAGCTCCAGCAGCCCCGCGAACGGGATGTCGCTCTCGGACTCGAAGCCGCGCGTGCGCAGCACGCCGAACCCGAGCTCCCGGCCGCGGTCCGCGGTGACCCGCAGCAGGGCCGACTTGCCGATGCCCGCCTCGCCGTGCAGCAGCAGCGCGGCGCTCGTGCCCGCGGCAGCCTGGCTCAGCAGGTCTTCGATGTGCGCGAGTTCGCGCTGGCGGCCGAGGAGCAACGTTCGCGGGGGGTGTGTCGGGCCCGGCGCGGCGCCGGCGCGCGCAATGATGTCACGGCGCACTACCCTCTTTCAGTACATGACCGCCTTCGCGGATCTCGGCCTCAGTGAGTCGAGCCTCCAAGCCCTGCAGGATGTCGGCTACGAACAGCCGAGCCCCATCCAGGAACAGGCCATCCCGATCCTCCTCCAGGGCGAGGACATCATCGGGCAGGCGCAGACCGGATCCGGCAAGACCGCCGCGTTCGGACTCCCCAT
>DASYLT010000038.1:0-3789 GCA_036009425.1 Baekduia sp.
CGCCCTCTGGCGGCGCCGCTACGAGATCGTGTGCGTGCCGGCGAGCACGAGCACGGCCGCGCCGAGCACGACGCGATAGGCGACGAACACGGCGGTCGTGTGCGTCGTCAGGAAGCGCAGCAGGAACGCGATCGAGGCGTAGCCCGAAACGAACGCCAGCAGGGTCGCCAGCGCCGTCGGGCCGATGCCGACACCGCCCTCGGCGCTGCCGTCGAGCACGCCGCGCAGCTCGAACAGGCCACTGAGCACGACCGCCGGCACCGACAGCAGGAACGAGAAGCGCGCTGCCGCCACGCGGTCGAAGCCGAGGAACAGCCCGGCGGTGATCGTCGCGCCGGAGCGCGACACGCCAGGGATCAGCGCGAGCGCCTGCGCGAAGCCGACCACGATCGCGTCGCGCCGCGTGAGCGTCGAGAGGTCGCGCTCGCGCCGCGAGACCTTCTCGGCGACGAGCAGCAGCAGCCCGAGGGCGATCAGCGTCGTGCCGATGATGTACAGGTCGCGAGCGCCGGTCTCGATCTGGTTGGAGAACGCGAGCCCGAAGATGCAGATCGGGATCGTGCCGACGATCAGGTACCAGCCGATCCGGGCATCGAGCTCGCCGCGGCGCGCCGGGTCGCGCAGCGACGCGAGCCAGGCGCGCGCGATCCGCAGCAGGTCGTGGCGGAAGTACAGGACGACCGCGGCCATCGTGCCGAGCTGGATGACCGCCGTGAACGCGGCGCCCGGGTCCTTCCAGCCGAGGACGGCGGGCACGATCCGCAGGTGCCCGCTGCTGGAGATCGGCAGGAACTCGGTCAGGCCCTGCACGATGCCCAGAACGATCGCCTGGAGGAGGTCCACCCGCGCGCGGGGGGCTGCCGGGCTGAAAGCGGCGACGCGGCGCGAGCCGCTAGTCGCCGAGCTCGATCGAGGAGATGAGGACCGGCGTCAGCGGCCGGTCGGCACCGCCGGTCGGTGTCGCGTTCAGGCGATCGATGACGTCCTCGCCCTCGACGACCTGGCCGAAGACCGTGTGCTTGCCGTCCAGCCAGGGCGCCTCGTCGGCGGTGACGATGAAGAACTGCGACCCGTTCGTGTTCGGGCCCGAGTTCGCCATCGCGAGCGCGCCGCGGACGACCTTGTGGTCGTTGAACTCGTCCTCGAACTGGTAGCCCGGCCCACCGGTGCCGGTGCCCTCCGGACAGCCGCCCTGGGCCATGAAGTCCTTGATGATGCGATGAAACGACAGCCCGTTGTAGAAGCCCGCGCTCGCGAGCTTCTTGAAGTTCGCGACGGTCGTCGGCGCCTCGGCGTCGAACAGCTCGAAGACGATGACGCCCTCTGTGGTCCTCATGGCGGCTACAGACATGGGCGGCAGCTTACGGGGTGACGAACGCCTACGGCGTGCCGGCGACCGTGACATCGCCGACCGCAACCCGCGGATCGGATGGATCGGCGGGGTCGGTCACGTACAGCAGCAGCAGCTGGTACTTGCCCTTGCCCTTGTTCAGCAACGACACCGGCTCGCCGTCCTGCACCTTGCTGATGTCGGTCAGGTGCTCCCAGCGCTTGTCGAGGATGTCCAGCGGCGTCTCCTTCGCGGAGGCCGCGCCGTAGAGCTCGATCCGAAAGCCGTTGGTCGGCGTCGCGATCTTCAGCGCGCCGAGCGCGTACGGCTTGCCGAGGTCGAGCATGAGACCGACCCCGATCGGCTTGCCGTCGGCCGGCAGCGTCACGTCCCAGACGGTCGTCGGGCTCTTGTCGACCGCGAGCTTCGCGGGACCGAACTCGGCGCCCGCGCGCTTTGCGGGGTCATAGGTCGTCGCGGCGTCGGCCTTGAGCTTGACGATCTCCGCCTTCGCCTTCGCGGGGGTGGCCGGCGGCGGTGGCGGCGTCGTGCCGGCGGCCGGGGGCGTCACGGCGGGCGGTGTCACCGGGGTGTTCGTGGCGGGCGCCGGCGGCGTTGTCGGGATGATCGGCTGGCCGGTGCCGGTGCCGGGGATGGCGCCCGGCGTGGTGCCGGGAATCGTGCCGGGGACCGTGCCCGGTGCCGCGCCGGCCGGTGGCACGGTGCCCGGTCCGGTCGCGCCGGGCGTGATCGGCGCGGCGGGCTGCGCGACCGCCGGCCCCTGTGCGGCGATCGGGGCGCCGTCGCCGGCCGACGGCGCGGCGGCGCGGCGCTCGGCGTCGCTCGTCAGCGCGGCGTAGCTTGCCACGACGGCGCCGACGACGAGCAGCATCGTCAGCGCGACGACCGTGAAGGCGGCGCGCCATCCGGGGCGTGCCCCGAGGCGCCCGGGCGCCGCCGTGCCGCATTCCAGGCACCAGTCCTGGGCGGGCACCATCGTCGCACCGCAGGACTCGCAGGCGAAGTCGGGCACGACGACCGGCGCACCTCCGCCGGGCGGTTCGGCGGCGACCTCGGAGGTCGCGTCACGATCTCTCAACAGCAGCGCCACGGTCTGAGAGGGTAACGCCCCCCGCACGAGCGAGTTGCGGTGGTGGCCGCGCGGGTGGCGGCCGTGGCACGGCCTGCGACGTCGACTGTGGCGGGTTTGGGGCGTATGGCACCCCGAAGGTGCCACGACGCGGGGGTGCGCACGCCCGTCAGGTGGGCTGTGGCGGGTTTGGGGTGTATGGCACCCCGAAGGTGCCACGACGCGGGCGCGCACGCCCGTCAGGTGGGCTGTGGCGGGTTTGGGGCGTATGGCACCCCGAAGGTGCCACGACGCGGGGGCGCGCACGCCCGTCAGGAGGGCTGTGGCGGGTTTGGGGCGTATGGCACCCCCAAGGTGCCACGGGGCGGGGGCGCGCACGCCCGTGAGGAGGGCTGTGGCGGGTTTGGGGCGTATGGCACCCCGAAGGTGCCACGGGCGCGCACGCCGTGGGTGCCGGGCCAAGCCAGGCGCGGGCTCGACGCGGTGGCGGTCCGGAGGCCGCCGGGCGGCGGTCCGCCGCGGCTCAGACCTTCGCCGGCTCGACCCTGATGCGGCGTCCGCGGACGCGCTCGCCGTCGACCGCCGCGGCGATGCGTACGGCGTCCTGCGCCGGGACCGACAAAAAGGCGAAGTGCTCGAGCACCTTGACGTTGCGCACGGCCTCGCCGTCGACGGCCGCCGCGCGCGTCACGGCGCCGACGAGGTCGGCGACCTCGATGCCGGCGGAGCGCCCGCCGCTGACGATGAGCTTGGCGTACTGCTCGTCGCCGTTGTGCTTGAGCTGCGGCTTGTCGTGGCGCCTGGGGCGCTCGGTGACCTTCGCCGGCTCGACCTGCGCGCCCGGCTCCCACTGCGAGATCGCGATCCCGACGTGGCGCTCGATCGCCTCGAGCTCCTTCTCCTGCTTTGGCTCGACGAACGTGATCGCGCGGCCCGAGCGCCCGACGCGGCCGGTGCGCCCGATGCGGTGCACGTAGACGTCGGGCGAGCGCGGGACGTCGAAGTTCACGACGTGCGTGACGGTCGAGATGTCCAGCCCGCGCGCGGCGACGTCGGTCGCGACGAGGATCGGCACGCGGCCGCCCTTGAAGCCGAGCATCACGCCGTCGCGCGAGCCCTGCGTCATGTCGCCGTGCAGCGCCTTGACGTTGAAGCCGCGGTCGCGCATCTTCTTGTAGAGCTGGTCGGTGCGGATCTTCGTGCGCACGAAGACGATCGCCTGGTCGGGCTTCTCGGCCTCGAGCACCTCGACGAGCTTGTCGGCCTTGTCGGCCGTCTTGACGTCGACCTGGAACTGCTCGACGGAGTCGACCGTCAGCGTCGCAGACTGCACCTTGACGAGCACCGGGTCGTAGAGGTAGTTGTCGGC